>MKRV01000138.1 GCA_001897995.1 Alphaproteobacteria bacterium 65-37
CATCCCGCGCTGGACGCTCGAAAGGGCCCGCGCGCTCTACGGGATGCCGTTCAACGATCTGCTGTTCGAGGCCCAGACGATCCATCGGGCCTATTTCGATCCCAACCGCGTGCAGCTCAGCCGGCTGCTCAACATCAAGACCGGCGGTTGCCCGGAGGATTGCGGCTACTGCAGCCAGTCCTCGCATTTTGCGACCGGCCTCAAGGCGTCCAAGCTCATGGAGGTCGAGCAGGTCGTTGCGGAAGCGCGCAAGGCCAAGGAAAGCGGCGCGACCCGCTACTGCATGGGGGCGGCCTGGCGCAGCCCGAAGGACCGCGACATGGCCGCGATCGTCGACATGGTTCAGGGCGTGAAGGCGCTGGGCATGGAGACCTGCATGACGCTCGGCATGCTGTCGCCCGATCAGGCCGAGACGCTCGCGGCCGCTGGCCTCGACTACTACAACCACAACATCGACACGTCCGAACGCTTCTATCCGGAAGTCGTCACGACGCGCCGCTTCGCGGATCGACTGGAAACGCTCGATCGTGTCCGACAGGCGGGGATCAAGGTCTGTTGCGGCGGCATTCTCGGACTGGGTGAAACCGTCGACGACAGGATCGATATGCTGGTGACCTTGGCCAACCTGCCGGAGCCGCCGGAGAGCGTGCCGATCAACATGCTCATCCGCATCCCCGGCGCCAAGCTGGCGGAGACGGGGGCGGTCGACCCCATCGAGTTCGTTCGCGTCGTGGCCCTCGCACGCCTGTTGATGCCACAGTCGCATGTCCGCCTGACGGCAGGGCGCACCGCGATGTCCGACGAGATGCAGGCGCTTTGCTTCTTTGCCGGCGCCAACTCGATCTTCATCGGCGATACGCTGCTCACCGCCGCCAACCCGGGCGAGAGCCAGGATGCGAAGCTCCTGCGCCGCCTCGGACTGACCGCCGACGCGGACGCGTGAGGTCCTTCGCAATCTGCTGGAGCTGATCTAGGCTCCCTTGCTTCGGAGCCTGTCCTGCCGGCTGGCCCAGCCGGCAGGACAGGCTTCACCGCGCGCAGAGCGCCAACAAAAGGCTGGGGGGACGCGATGGTTTCGCAGATGCGCACGCAAGTTGGCATCATCGGTGCGGGACCGGCCGGGTTGCTCCTGGCCAGGCTCCTCAAGATCCAGGGAATCGACAGCGTCATTCTCGAGCAGCGGGACCGTGCCTATGTCGAGAGTCGCATCCGTGCCGGCGTGCTGGAGCAGGGGACGGCGACCCAGCTGCGGGACGCGGGCGTTGCCGAGCGGCTCGATCGTGAGGGGCTGGTCCATGAGGGTGTCGAGATTGCCGCCGGCGAGCGACATTTTCGCATCGACTTTCAGGAACTGACCGGCAAGACCGTCGTGGTCTACGGCCAGACCGAGGTCTGCAAGGATCTGATTGCGGCGCGGCTGGCCGGCGACGGCCCGATCGTGTGGAACGCCGCCGATGTGGCGGTGCACGACATCGATGGCAACCGGCCGCGCCTGACCTATCGATGCGATGGGCAGGATCACGACCTGGTCTGCGACTTCGTCGCCGGCTGTGACGGCTTTCACGGCGTCAGCCGGCAGTCGATGCCGGCCGATCTGCTGCGGACCTTCGAGCGGGTCTATCCGTTTGGCTGGCTGGGCATCCTGGCCGATGTACCGCCCTGTTCCCACGAGTTGATTTATGCCCGGCACGAGCGAGGCTTCGCGCTGGCCTCGATGCGCTCGCCGACGCGCAGCCGCTACTACATCCAATGCAGCCTCGACGAGAGGCTGGAGGCCTGGCCCGATGCGCGGATCTGGGAGGAGCTTCAACGACGGCTCGGCCGCGCGGCGGCCGCGCGAATGGTCACCGGACCGTCGATCGAAAAGAGCATCGCGCCGCTGCGCAGCTTCGTGTCGACGCCGATGCAATCGGGGCGCCTGTTCCTGGCGGGCGATGCCTCCCACATCGTGCCGCCGACCGGCGCCAAGGGCCTCAATCTGGCGATGTCGGACGTCCACTACCTGCAGCGCGCACTGGTCGCCTGGTACAAGACGGGCGCGGCGGACTTGCTCGAGCGCTACTCCGAGACGGCGCTGGCGCGCGTCTGGAAAGCCGAGCGCTTCTCCTGGTGGATGACGGGCCTGCTGCACAGGCTGCACGACGAGGCGAGCTTCGAGGCGCAGATGCAGATCGCCGAACTCGACTACATCGCCTCGTCGCGCGCCGCGCAGACAGCCCTTGCCGAGAACTATGTCGGCTTGCCGTACTAACTCATCATATTCCTCTCCCCCTTGGGGGAGAGGTTAGGTGAGGGGGCGGTCGCGACCGCACGCTTATCTGATCGGAGCGTCCTTCACTTCCCCTCACCCGGCCTCTCCCCCAAGGGGGCGAGGAGGAATGAGAGAAGAGTGAATTCAACGCGGCCAGCTCGTCAGAAGCGCTGCGACGAGCGGCTAGTGCTTGTGCGGGTGCGGATGGGTCGGATCGACCCAGTAGACCTCTTCCGGATCCTCGACAGGGGCGATGTCGATGTTGATCGCCACCGCCTCGTTGTCGGAGCGCACCAGCACGCATTCCAGCGGCTCGGTGTCGGAGGCGTTGATCTCCTGGTGCGGCACATAGGGCGGCACGTAGATGAAATCGCCGGGACCGGCTTCGGCCGTGAACTGGAGCTGGTCGCCCCAGCGCATGCGGGCGCGGCCCTTCACGACGTAGATGACACTCTCGAGATGGCCGTGATGGTGCGCGCCGGTCTTGGCGTGCGCATGTATGGTCACGGTGCCGGCCCACAGCTTCTGGGCGCCGACCCGGGCGAAATTGATTGCCGCGGCCCGGTTCATGCCCGGGGTCTGGGCGGTGTTGGTGTCCAGCGAGCCTGCGGGGATCACCCGCACGCCGTCATGCTTCCAGTCGGTCATAGCTCCCATCTAGGCTCGCCGGCTCGCCTCGACAAGCGAGGAAAGATAGACTGTTCGCATGAACAGGATTGATGAAACCAAGCCCTTCAAGCCGGTGAATATCGCCGTGCTGACGGTTTCCGACACCCGCACCCTCGAGACCGACAAGTCCGGCGACACCCTGGTCGAGCGGATCGCCCGCGATGGCCATGTTCTGGTGGATCGCGCCATCGTCACCGACGACATCGCCCTGATCCGCGCCCAGGTGCAGAAATGGATCGACGATCCCAAGATCGAAGCGGTGATCACCACCGGCGGCACCGGCGTGACCGGGCGTGACGTCACGCCCGAAGCGCTGGAAGGGCTGTTCGAAAAGCGCATCGAAGGGTTCGGCGAGACTTTCCGCTGGATCAGCTTCCAGAAGATCGGCACCTCGACCATGCAGTCGCGCGCCGTCGCCGGCGTTGCCAATGCCACCTATATCTTCGCGCTGCCGGGTTCGACCGGGGCCTGCAAGGACGGCTGGGACGACATCCTGCGCCAGCAGCTCGACATTCGTTTCCGGCCCTGCAACTTCGCCGAGCTGATGCCGCGTCTCAACGAAGGCAAGATGCCGCGGAGTGGCTGATTTCCTCGACGCCCTGCGCGCGGGCGAAAGGCTGCCGGCGACCGGCACGGCGCACGGCCATGTCCGTCTCGCCAATGGATTGCTGGCCCGGATCGCCTACGCACACGAAGGCGATCCTTCGGCGGCGACGCGGCTCGCCGTTCAGGCCGAAGCGTTCCGCCATTTGACGCCGGCCGGATGTACGCCCGCCCTGCACGACGTGATCGTGCCGCGCGCCGGCTTGCCCGGCGGCGCGTTGATCGTCGATTTCATCGAAGGCCGCGCGCCACGGCTGCCCGAGGAGCTGCCGGCCCTGGTCGATACCCTGGCGCGTCTTCACGCGTTGCCCTTACCGCTTGCAGCGTCGCCGATCCCGCGCCAGGCCAATCCCTTCCTGGAGACGCTGGAAGCGATCGAGCTCAACGCCATGCGCTTTCTCGACAAGGCGGTTGTCGACGCCGGGGCGCGCGCCGAGATCGCCGAGGAGCTGCGGCTGATGCGCGGCATGGCGCTGGCCTTTGCCCGACGCGCTCAACCGCTCACGGTCGCGCTTGCCGACACTCATCCGGGCAACTTCATCGTCGATGCTGCCGGGCGGGCGTGGTTCGTCGACCTTGAGAAGGTTCATGTCGGCTCGCCGGCGATCGACCTTGCCCATGCCACGCTTGCCACCTCGACGCTCTGGCATCCCGATATCGGCGTGCGCCTGTCGCGCGACGAGGTACAGGGCTTCTACGAGTCCTATCTCGATCGGATCGGCTGCAAGCGCGCCGATGGGCTGCGTCCCTGGCTGCAGCCGATGCGCCGCCTGACATGGCTCAGGACCACGCTCTTCATGGCGCGTTGGCGCGTCGAGACGCGCCGTCCGCGCGATCCGTCCAATCTGGACCTCGGGCAATGGAGCGATAGCGGCCTTGAGCCGCGCATGAAGGCGCACATCGATGCCACCATCGATCGCTGCTTCGACCGCGAGTTCGTTCGTGGCGTCAGGGCCGAGTGGCTATAGCGTCACAGCGGCTTCACCAGCCGCAGCGTTTCCGGCCTGAAGCCGCCACTGGTGTAGAAATCGACGGCGCGCTTGTTGTCGGCATAGACGTCGAGGCTGAGGAAGCGGTAGCCGCGGCCGCGCGCCCAGGCCTCCGCTTCGGCCATCAGACGGCGCGCGACGCCCAGGCCCTCGGCGTCTTCAGTCAGCGCCAGCAGGGAGACATAGCCGCACGGCTCGTCGCTGACGCCGTCCTTGCCCGGCCGCATGTGGACGTAACCCAGCCGCCGGCCGTCGGTGGTCCAGGCGATCAAGGTCTGGGCGCCGTCGAGGGAGGCGGGCGCGAAGGTCGACGACATATAGCGGTCCTGGAAGCCTTCCATGGCCTCTATTGTGTGCCAGGCGGGACCAGGCACATGGGCCAGCCGCGGCGACAGGCTCTTCACGAACGCCATGTCGGCGGGGGCAGCGGGCTTGATCTCGAGGGCGGACATCAGGGCGCTCGTTGGATGGAAAAAGAGGTGGATAAGGGCCGCGACCTATATCGCGATCACAAGACACAACAAGGGGCACAACGAGTCATTGACTCGTTCCCTTTTTGTTCTAAGACTCGCGCCATGAGGCCGAAGGTTCCCCCCGACTATCCGGACGATGCGATCCCCGAGCCCCTCCACAAAGGCCGCGGTGCGCTGTCGAACGAGACCAGTCGCTACGACACCGAGAAACGCATCCGCACGACCGACGGCTGGGAGCAGGGCGGCTCGCCTGACCCGGCCGACGACGAAGACCTGCCGCCGCTGCGCACCACGCTGACGCGCGACGCCACGCGCACGATCCTCGCCCGCAACACCTCGCCCGACATCCCCTTCGACCGTTCGATCAATCCCTATCGCGGCTGCGAGCATGGTTGCATCTACTGCTTCGCGCGGCCGACCCATGCCTATCTCGGCCTGTCGCCCGGCCTCGATTTCGAGACCAGGATCCTCTTCAAGCCGGAGGCCGCCAAGCTGCTGTCGGCGGAGCTCGCCTCGCCGAAATATCGCTGCGACGTGATCGCGATGGGCACCAACACCGATCCCTATCAGCCGGTCGAGCGCGAGCTCAAGGTGACGCGCCAGATCCTCCGCGTGCTGAGCGACTTCAACAATCCGGTGGGCATCGTCACCAAGAACCACCTGATCACCCGCGACATCGACATCCTGGCCGACATGGCCAAGCGCAACCTCGCCGAGGTCTTCCTGTCGGTGACCACGCTCGACCGCGATCTCGCCCGCACCATGGAGCCGCGTGCCTCGACGCCGCGCAAGCGACTGGACGCCATCCGCCTGCTGTCGCAGGCCGGCATCCCGACAGGCGTCATGAGCGCGCCGATGATTCCCGGCCTCAACGATCACGAGATGGAGGCGATCCTCGAAGCCTCGCGCGATGCCGGCGCCACGCGGGCGGGCTACACGGTTCTGCGCCTGCCGCTCGAGATCAAGGAGCTGTTCGAGGAGTGGCTGCGCGTCAACCGGCCGGATCGTGCCGAACGCGTCCTGTCGCTCATTCGCCAGATGCGCGGCGGTGCGCTCTACCAGGCCGAGTTCGGCACGCGCATGAAGGGCGAAGGGCCGATCGCGCAATTGCTGAGCGCGCGCTTCGCGGCAGCGGTGAAGCGGCTGGACCTCAACCGTGTCCGCTATCGGCTCGACACCTTGCGTTTCTCGGTACCGGAGTCGGCGCGCACGGCGCTGGTCGATGCCAAGCGCGACTCCCGGCAGATGCGGCTTCTTTAGTCACTCTGCACAATGATGTTGAACGATTGGTCGTGGCCGCGGGAATGGCACTCATTGGTGCTAGCTAACAAAGATTCCTCACCCTGAGGAGCGGCCCGGAGGGCCGCGTCTCGAAGGGTCTGCCCCAGACTCGGTGCTCGTTCCCACCCTTCGAGACGCTCGCTTTGCTCGCTCCTCAGGGTGAGGTCATTGTTGAATCGCCCTTTAAGTAAGCGCCAATGAACGGCGTTCCTTAGACCAGCCAGTCAAGACTTTCGTGCGGAGCTACCCGTCGAGGGAGGCAACCACTCTAGTCGAGAAAGACGACCTTGGGCCAAAGCTCGCGCCAGCGCTTGCTGGCGATGCGCTCCTCATATTCATGCCGCTGCTTGTGGCCAAAGGCGGTCGGCCGGCAGCGCAGGTTGAGGAGGTCGTCGGTGCCGAGTGGCGCAATGACCGTGAGGGAGTCGTCGGCTTCGAGGCGGATGCCGATGCCGGTCACGGTCTCCAGCCAATAGATCATCGAATCGGCGGTGTCGCGGTGCTGCGGCAGGCCCTTCCAGAGGTGCATGCGCGCCTGGTTGCGGACTTGCCAGGGCAGGCCGGGCAGCAGGCCGTCGAGCGCGGCCTCGAAGACCTGTTCGCGCTCCTTGGAGAGGTCGCCGGCATCGTAGTAGATGACGTCGATATCGGCCGGTGTCCGCGGCGGGGCGATGCCGTGCAGATGGTCCCAGACACGGTTGCGCACGAAACCTGCGGCAATGCACCAATCGGGCAGGCCGATGGCGCGTGCCGCACGAAGCTGTTTCATAGCCACAGGGTCTTGCGCAATGATGTCGGCGATCAGGGACATCGCCGCAGCATACGCGGAGCGCCGGGGGATATGCCGAGTTTTCAGTTCGAGCTGAGCTGCGAGGCCAGAGGGATGGCCGGTGGGGCGACCCGCATCGCCGGAATCGACGAAGTCGGGCGGGGCCCGCTCGCCGGACCGGTCGTCGCGGCGGCGGCCGTCATCGACCGGACGCGGGCGAAACGCAGCCTGCTGCGGCTGATCGACGACTCCAAGAAGCTCGACTTGGAGAAGCGCGAGACGGCCTATGCCGCGATCGTGGCCTCTGAGGCCGTCAAGTTCGCCGTCGCCGAAGCCAGCGTCGAGGAGATCGACCGTCTCAATATCCTGCAGGCGACCTTCCTCGCCATGCGGCGCGCCGTGCAGGCCCTCGGCGAGGCGCCGCTGCTGGCGCTGGTCGACGGCAACAAGGTGCCGCCGGAACTCGGCTGTCCGGCCGAGACCATCGTTGGCGGGGATGGGCAGTCCTATTCGATCGCCGCGGCGTCGATCGTCGCCAAGGTGACGCGCGATCGTCAGATGGCGACCCTGGCCGCATCCTTTCCCGGCTATGGCTGGGAGACCAATCGCGGCTACGGCAGCGTCCAGCATCTCGAGGCGCTCAAGCTGCTCGGGCCGACCCCGCATCACCGCAGGAGCTTCGCGCCTGTCCGCGTGTTGGTCTGGCCCGATGGTCCGGCCCGATCCAACGGAGAGCCCGAGGCAGGGTCGTCAAACGCCTGACACTGCCTCCGCGCGGAAGAGAAAGAAGACCGCGCAATCCAGATCCCGTGGCTGCCCGGCATATTTTCCCAGCATGCGGCCCCGCACCGGATCGTCGAGTTCGGTGCACGGGATGTCGATCCTGTCGAACAGCGCACGATCGAGCATTTCGACATAGACGATCTTCGGATCGACGACCTGGACGCGCGCATTGTAGCCTGTTTCAGCGTCGATGTTCTTTGACTTCATTATTTATCTTTGACGTTATCCCTGTTGGCAGCAGCCTCAGCCAATATGAAGGCACATTCAAGAGCGAAGAGACCGGCCCCTGATGGGCCGTGACGGTCGCGTCATCGAAATTTTTCAAGCCTGTGATTGAAGTTGCCGATGGTTGCGCCCGGTGACATTGCACCGGGCGATCAAGCGGTCGGGCTGTGTCAGCCCTCGAACTTCTCGGGTGGGCCCCTCGTCGGCCTAGGAGCTTCCCGCCAATCGACAGGCTAGGCTTCGCCGATGATGAAGCTCTATTACACGCCGCATACCTGCGCGCTGGCGACCCACATTGCGCTCGAGGAAGTCGGTGCCACTTACGCGACGACGCGGATCGACTTCGCGAGCAACCAGCAGCGCTCGCCCGATTACCTCAAGATAAATCCCAAGGGACGTGTCCCCGCCCTGGTGACGGATCGCGGCGTGCTGACGGAAACTCCCGCCATGCTGGCCTTTGTCGCGCAGAGCTTTCCGGCCGCCGGACTGGCGCCGCTGGACGATCCCTTCGCCTTCGCCGAGCTGCAGGCCTTCAACAGCTATCTCTGCTCGAGCCTGCATGTCGCCCACGCCCATCGCATGCGCGGTTCTCGCTGGGTCGATTCCGGCGACGCGGTGGCGATCGCCGCCATGCAGCGCCACGTGCCGCAGTCGGTCACGGCTGGCTTCGAGCAGATCGAGCACGACATGCTCAAGGGGCCGTGGGTGATGGGCGAGCGCTACACGATCTGCGATCCCTATCTCTTCACCCTGGCGCAGTGGATGGAGGCCGACGGCGTCGATCTCGCGCGTATCCCGCGCGTCGTCGATCACCGCCGCCGCATGTCCGAGCGGGCGACCGTGAAGAAGGCGATCGCGCAGGAGCTCGGCGGCCCGTTGCGGTAGGTGGGGTGTCTCCTGAATAATGCCGGTTCGAGATAGGGAGGGTGACAGGATGCAACGATTCCTTCTGACCTTGGCGGCCGGCACGGCGATCGCCGTTTCCAGCGGCCCGGCGTTCGCCGGCAAGGACCTCGACAACGTCAAGGCGCGTGGCCAGCTGATCTGCGGCGTGGCGGTGGGCGGCATCGCCGGCTTCATGACGGTCGACAACCAGGGCAAATGGACCGGCATGAATGTCGATGTCTGCCGGGCCGTCTCGGCCGCCCTGTTCGGCGATTCAGAGAAGGTGAAGTACGTGCCCCTGTCGGGGCAGCAGCGCTTCACCGCACTGCAGTCGGGCGAAGTCGACCTGCTGTCGAACAACTCGACCTGGACGCTGACGCGCGACACCGCGCTCGGTCTCGATTTCACGGCTGTCACCTACTATGACGGCCAGGGCTTCATGGTGAACAAGAAGCTCGGCGTGAAGAGCGCCAAGGATCTCAACGGCGCTTCGATCTGCGTGCTGTCGAGCAGCACCTCCGAGCTCAACATCGCCGATTATTTCCGCACCCACGGGATGACGTTCAAGCCGGTGATCTTCGAGGATCCCGACCAGAGCCGGGCGGCTTTCTTCACCGGCCGATGCGACGCCTATTCCGGCGACCAGGCGCGCCTCTACGCCACGCGTGCGGCCAACGCGCCCAATCCCGACGACTACATCGTCCTGCCCGAGATCATCTCCAAGGAGCCGCTGGGCCCCGTGGTGCGCCACGGCGACAACCAGTTCGCCGACGTGGTGCGCTGGTCGCAGTACGCCATGCTGGAGGCCGAGGAGTACGGCATCACCTC
>MKRV01000139.1 GCA_001897995.1 Alphaproteobacteria bacterium 65-37
TGGTCTTTGCCTTTGCGCCGATCGTCGGGCTGCTGCTGGGCCTGTCCGCCATTACGGTTCCCTGGGAGACGCTTCTGCTCTCCGTCGGGCTCTATATCGTCGTGCCGGTCGTCCTGGCGCAGCTTCTTCGGACGCGTGCGCTGTCGGCGGCCGGTCCGGCGGGCCTCGACGCGCTTCTGAAGTATCTGCAGCCTCTGTCGCTCGTCGCGCTTCTGACCACACTGGTGCTGCTGTTCGGCTTCCAGGGGGAACAGATCATTGCGCAGCCGCTCATCATCGCCCTGCTGGCCGTGCCGATTCTCATCCAGGTCTATTTCAATTCCGGTCTGGCTTATCTCCTGAACCGCACGACAGGGGAGGCGCACTGCGTGGCGGCGCCGTCGGCGTTGATCGGCGCCAGCAACTTCTTCGAGCTGGCTGTCGCGGCCGCCATAAGCGTTTTTGGCTTCAGCTCCGGTGCGGCGCTCGCCACGGTGGTCGGCGTTCTCATCGAAGTGCCGGTGATGCTTTCCGTGGTCCGCATCGTCAACGCCAGTCGGCCTTGGTACGAGAACGGAACGGCTGTGAAGCGCCGAGCGCGCCGCGAGGGCAGCGACAGGTCGGGGCACTCATGAAGATCGTCATCCATCACAATCCAGACTGTGCAACATCGCGCAACGTCGTCGCGATTGTCGAGGCGGCTGGCTATCGACCCACCATCATCGAGTATTTGAAGGACGGGTGGTCGAGGCCGCAGCTTCTGGCGTTGTTTGCGGCGGCCGACTTGACGCCACGGACGGCACTGCGGACGACGAAGTCGCCGGCGGAGGAGCTCGGGCTGCTCGATCCTGCGGTTGATGACGACAGGCTTCTGGCTGCCATGATCGAGCATCCGGTACTGGTCAATCGCCCCATCGTGTGCACACCGCGGGGCGTCAGGCTGTGCCGCCCAAGCGAGGTGGTCCTCGATCTCCTCGATCGCCTGCCGGCCGGTCCTTTCTTCAAGGAGGATGGCCGCACGCTCATTGTCGATGCGAGCGGTCGACGCGTGCCGCCCAATTCATGATTTCGATAAATCTAGAAATACAGTTGACAATCCGGGCCGCGGCTCTACATTTTCAGCATGAAGCTTGAAGATGCCGCTTCCCGCCTTGAAGCCCTCGGGAATCCGACCCGGCTCAAGATCTATCGCGCCCTCGTCAGGGCCGGCCAAGAGGGAATGCCGGTCGGCCGACTCCAGGAACGCTTGAATGTCCCGGGGTCGACGCTTTCCCATCATCTCAAGGCCCTCGTGGCGGTCGGTCTGGTGACGCAGACGCGTGAGGGGTCGACGCTGCATTGCCACACCAACTATCCGGTCATGCGGGGCCTTATCGAGTACATGGTGGAGCAGTGCTGTGCCGAAGGGACCTGCGCTTCCGATACACCGATCAAACTGCCGCCGGTTGCTGCCTAGGTTCCGTCACGCAGCTACTTTTTTTGCCGTGGTATTTCGACGATTCTAGTAATATGGGAGACGACTATGCCTGATTCGATGACCAAGCCCAAGACGGTCGCCATCCTGGGCGCAGGGCCGGTAGGGCTCGCGGCGGCAGCCCACCTGTTGGAGCGGGGGCTGGAGCCTATTGTGCTCGAAGTCGGGCCGCGGGTTGGCCACGCCGTTCGTCAGTGGGGCCATGTCCAGGCCTTCTCGCCCTGGGAATTCAACGTTGACAAGTCGTCCGAGCGGCTGCTGTCCGAGATCGGTTGGAACAAGCCACAGCCCGACCACTATCCGACCGGCGCAGAGCTCGTGGAGCAGTACCTCGAGCCCTTGGCCGAGCGCACCCGGTTGAAAGACCGCATTCGCACGAGCTGCAAGGTGACCAGCATCGCTCGCGCCGGCTTCGACAAGGTCAAGACCAAGGGGCGTGACGCGGCTCCCTTCGATGTTCGCTGCCAGAATGGCAAGGGTCCTGAAAGCGTGCGCGCCGACGCCGTTATCGACATCACCGGGACCTGGTTCACGCCGAATCCGGCAGGCGCCAATGGTCTGCCGGCGATCGGCGAAACCGAGGTTCAGGATCGGGTGGCCTACGGCATGCCCGACATTCTCGGCCGCGACCGTGCCCGCTACGCCGGCCGATCTGTTGCTGTCCTGGGCGGCGGCCACTCTGCCGTTGGCACATTGCTCGAACTCGCCAAGCTCAAGGAAGACGCGCCTACGACCACGATTGTCTGGCTGTTGCGCAATGACGACCCGTCGAAGTCCTTCGGCGGCGGTGCCGCCGATCAGCTTCGCGCACGCGGCGCCCTGGGCAGCGCCTTCGCGGCGCTTGTCGCCAGTGGCAAGATCCGGAGCGAGACCGGCTTCAGGGTTTCTCATCTCAGTCGGGATGGCGAGTATCTGCGCATTGGCGGTGGGTCCGCCTGTTGCGGCCGCTCTGTCACCGTCAACGAATTGATCGTCGCGACCGGCTTCCGGCCTGATCTCGATTTCCTGCGTGAAGTCAGGATTTCGTTGGATCCGGCCCTGGAGTGCCCGCCGATCCTGGCGCCGCTGATCGATCCCAACCTCCATAGCTGCGGGACGGTGCGTCCTCATGGCGCCCGGGAGCTCGCCCAGCCTGAAGCAGGGTTCTACTTCGCGGGCATGAAATCCTACGGTCGTGCGCCGACCTTTCTGATGGCGACGGGCTATGAGCAGGTTCGTTCCATCGCGGCCGAACTTGCAGGTGATCATGAGGCGGCCCGGCGCGTGGAACTGGTGCTGCCGGAGACGGGGGTCTGCAGCGGGCCGGCGCCGTCGGCGAGCGTTGAAGCAGCAGCGGCTGGTTGCTGTGCGCCGGCGACCGGCGACACGGCAGTGGTCTCAGGGGCGAGCTGCGCCCCCAAGCCTGCCATCACTGCCAAGAGCGGGTGTTGCGGATGACCGCCCCGGCACCCCGGGCGCCGATGCCCCCGGGGCCACTTGCTGGTTCCTTTGCCTGGCAAGCGGCGGCGTTCAAGGACTACGACGCCTGGGCGCTGCATGTGACGTCGGCCGACATCGCCGAGATCGAGAATGCAGCGGCTGCCACCAAGGCAGCCGGTCTCGACATCCGCTCCATCGCCCAGGCGGACTTTCCGCTGCCTGGGCTCGCGCCGAAGCTCGCCGCGCTCCGGCATCGCGTGCTGAACGAGGTGGGCTTCGGCTATCTGCGTGGTCTGCCCGTCTCCAACTGGGACCCGGACTTCCGCATGCGGGTGTACTGGGGGGTATCCCGCCATATCGGCGATCCCGTGCCGCAGAATCGCAATGGCCATCTGATCGGCCACGTGATCGATATCGGTACCTCGGTCGATGACATGAACAAGCGCATCACGCAGACCAACGCCGAACTCTCCTTCCATGTCGATTCGTGCGACGTCGTGGCGTTGCTTTGCCTTGCGACCTCCCTGTCCGGCGGCGAGAGCGCCATCGTGAGCGGCGTCGCCGTCCATGACGAGATGATGCGCACGCGCCCCGATCTTTGCTCGGCGCTCTACCGGCCAATTCCCATGGACCGCCGGGGTGAAGTGCCCGCCGGTGGCAAGGGCTGGTACGAGATGCCGCTTTTCAACTGGTACAACGATTCGTTCACCGGTTTTGCGCCCGTCCGCCTCTATGTCGAGTCGGTTAGGCGATTCGAGGATGCTCCGCCGCTGACGGCAGAGCTGGGCGAGGCACTGGATCTGTTCTACGAGCTGTGCGCCGACCCACGCTTCGGCCTCAAGATTCCCTTCAGGCCCGGCGACATCCAGTACTTGCACAATCACGTGGTGTTCCACGCGCGAACGGCCTACGTGGATCATCCGCCGCCCGCCCCGAAGCGACACCTCATGCGCATGTGGCTGTCTGCACAGGATGGGCGCGAGCTGCCGCCAGCGCTGTTGGCGAAATGGCCCTCGATCGAACGCGGCAAGCTGCGCGGCGGTGCCGTCATTGCGCCGGACCGGGAGTGGGTCATCCCTCTGGAACCGGAAACACCAGCGTACTGATGCAGACGAGTCGCCTTCCCACGATCATTGCTCTTGGCACGGCTCAGACACTGGGCTGGGGCTCGACCTACTACCTGCCGGCCGTTCTTGCCGATGGCATTTCCCAGGATGTCGGCCTGTCGACCAACCTGTTCTTTGGAACTTTCTCCGCCTCTTTGATTATCTCTGCCCTGATCGGTCCCAAAGTCGGTCGCGCCATCGACCGCGCCGGCGGCAATGGGGTGCTGTCGATTTCAAGCCTCCTGTTTGCCTCTGCACTTTGCCTGCTGGCCTATGCGCATTCCTACGTCATGTTCGCCCTTGCCTGGGTGCTGATGGGGATCGGCATGGGCCTGGGCCTGTACGATGCGGCATTCGCGACCCTTGGTCGCCTCTACGGCCGCGACGCCAGAGGAGCCATTACGGGCATCACCCTGCTGGCCGGCTTCGCCAGTACCATCGGGTGGCCGCTGACCGCCTGGGGCGCTTCCGAAGTCGGCTGGCGGGATACCTGCCTGGCCTGGGCCGCCGCCCATATCGTCCTCGGTCTACCGCTCAACTACTTCTTGCCGCGCCCCAGGGATCTGGCCGTCAGTGCCAAGGTGGCCGACGCGCCTGTACCGATCGATCGCACCATGGTCTTGCTCGCTTTCGCGTTTGCGGCAGCCTGGATCGTCACGGCCGGCATGGCGGCGCATTTTCCCCGTATCGCGGAAGCCGCAGGCGCATCCCCCGCACAGGCCATTGCGGCGGGCGCGCTTATCGGGCCGGCCCAGGTCGGTGCCCGGATGCTCGAGGCGAGCTTCCTCAGCCGCATTCATCCGCTGGTCTCGGCGCGGCTTGCGACGACGACTCATCCCGTAGGGGCCGCGGTGATCGCGGTGGCGGGCGGCGGCGTTGCTGCGGGCGCGTTCGCCGTCCTTCATGGTATGGGCAACGGCATCATCACGATCGCCCGTGGGACCGTACCGCTCGCCTTGTACGGGCCGCAGAACTACGGCTACCGGCTGGGGCTGCTCGGCATGCCGTCGCGGTTTCTGTCGGCTGGGGCGCCGCTTGTATTCTCGATACTGATCGATCGCATGGGGGCAGGAGTGTTGTTGGTGACATCGGGGCTCAGCCTCAGTGCGGTTCTGGCGTTGTGCTTGATCCGCGTCCCCGCCGCGAGCCCGCAGCATGCAGACTAGTGTGGCGGGGCATTCCTCGGCCCTTCGCCAGGTCGTGGTCGTCTGTGGGGCACAGGTCTTCGTGCAGATCGGGGCGGGCTTCTGGCCGGCCCTGCTGCCGCAAATGATGCAGCTCTGGTCGCTGACCAACAGCGAGGCGGGCTGGATCACCGCGATCTTCTTCGGGACCTACATGGTCTCGGTTCCGGTGCTGGTCACGCTGACCGACAGGATCGATGCCAAGAGGGTTTATCTTTTCGGGGTAGGGTGCACCGTCATCGGGCATCTCCTGTTCGGCCTGTTCGCCGAGGGCTTCTGGTCGGCCTTTGCCACGCGGGCGCTCGCCGGGATGGGCTGGGCGGGAACCTACATGACCGGCCTCAAGCTGCTGGCCGACCAGGTCGACGCCAAGATGATGTCTCGGGCGGTCACCGGCCATGCCGCCAGCATCGGCATTTCGGGGGCGATTTCGTTTCTGCTCGGCGACGTGCTGGCCAGTCACTTCGGCTGGCGGTCGGCGTTCATGATTTCGGCAGGGACGGCGGCCATTGCCTGGATTGCCGTGGCGTCCGTCGTCCCGCGCCGAACGCCACCGCCCAGGGCCAAGAGCCAGGGCGGGCTATTCGACTTCCGGCCGGTCGTTCGCAACACCTCGGCCTTTGCCTACTCCGTGGTCTACTGCGTGCACACGCTCGAGATGAGCGCGCTGCGCGGCTGGGGGGTGGCCTTCCTGGCCTTCGTCGCGGGCTATACGAACTTTGCAGATCAGACCTTGTCGCCGGCGCTGGTCGTCACCGTGCTCGCGCTCGCCGGCACGCTGACCAGCATTGTCGGTAACGAAGCGTCGATACGCTTCGGCCGTCGCCAGCTGGTGACGGCTGCCCTGATCCTGTCGATCCTCTTTGCCGGAGGCGTGGCGATCTTCGGTACGGCCAATTACTGGCTGGCCGTCATTCTGCTCGTCGCCTATGGGATGATCGTGTGGCTGGACTCGTCGTCGCTGACGGCCGGTGCTGCGGGCAATGCCGAACCGGCCCGACGCGGCGCAACGCTCGCCGTCCATTCGACGCTTGGCTACGCCGGAGGCTTCGTCGGCCCGTTGATCGTCGGATGGACCCTGGATCTCGCCGGCGGCGCATCGCCGTTGGCCTGGGGAATCGCGTTTGCGGTCATCGCGCTGGTCATGCTGGTGGGCCTGGCGATCTTCACGGCGCTCAGGCCCCGCGGCCTGGAAGGCGAGAGGTGAGCTGTCTCCCTTTCTTTCCCATTTCAAATGTCGAGGGAAATCCTCCTTTGGACCGCGGGCCTCCAGGCCCGCTCATGCGTCTTCCTGATCGCACAAGGCCCATGAGGCGGCCCTGGAGGCCCGCGGTCCGATGAGGCACTTGTCGCTGTGTGCTCAGCGTGCCGCGCCCGCGGCGAGCAGGGCATCGATCTCCGTGGCGGCGTAACCCAGTTCGGCCAGCACTGATCGGGTGTGCTCGCCGAGCCGTGGCGCGTGCGTTTCCGTGGCGCGCTCGCCGCCGGAGAAGGTGTTGGCGCGCCGCGAGCGGCGGATCGGGCCCTCGCTGGGATGTTCCTCCGGTTGGAAGAAGCCGACGTCGCTGAGATGCGGATCGGTCAGCAGGTCGTCGATCGAGTTGTAGCGCGCCGCGGGCACGTCCAGCCGGTCGAAGATCTCCAGCCATTCGGCGGTGGTCTTCTGTGCCAGCCCCTGCTTGCGGACCTCGAAGTAGGCGGCGGCATTCGCCGTGCGCGAGGCGGCGCTGTCGAAGCGCGGATCCTTCTTGAGCTCAGGCCGCCCGATGGCGTCGAAGAAGGCGAAAGCCTGCGGGTTGGTGTTCGGTCCGACGGTGATGTAGCCGTCCCTGGTGGGAAGCGGGCGGTAGTCGGGGCTCAGCAAGCGGCCATCACCGCTGGGGCCGATCGGCGGATCGAAGGTGGCCGCGCCCAGATGCTCGCTGGAGACGAACGACGCCATGTTTTCCAGCATCGGCACGTCGATCGCCTCGCCACGGCCGGTCTTTTCGCGGCGATAGAGAGCGAAGCCGATGCACTGGGCGGCGATCAGGCCGGTCGTGTGATCGCTCATCACCATCGGCACGAAGCGCGGCTCGCCGGTCGCCCGCTCCAGGGTGCCGGCAACGCCCGACAGGCTCTGCACGATCGGATCGTAGGCCGGCCGGTTGTAGTATCGGCCGCCGCGGCCGAAGGCGAGGATGGAGCAGTGGATCAGCCGCGGATTGCGCGGCGCCAGGCTCGCGTGATCGAGCCCGGCGCGGGCAAGCCCCTCGGGACGGACGTTGCTCACGAAAACGTCGGCGCGTTCGATCAGGCGATGCAGCGCCGCCAATGCTTCGGGCTTCTTGAGGTCGAGGACGATCGACCGCTTGTTGCGGTTGAAGTTGATGAACTTGCCCGACATGCCGGGGTTGCGGCTGCCTTGCGCCATGGTGCGCAGCAGATCTCCCCCGGGGGCCTCGACCTTGATCACTTCGGCGCCGTAGTCGGCCAGGGTGCGCGTGCAGATGGGGCCGACCACGACCGTGGTCAGGTCGACGACACGGATACCGTCGAGGGGACCACTCACGCGCTGGCCTCCTTCGGGGCGAACTCCAGATCCATCTCGCCGCACAGCACGCCGTTCTTGTCGGCCGCCCAGATCTTGAGCCTGCCGTCCTTTTGCGGCTCGCCGCGGACGTCGATCAGGTCGCCGACCCAGAGCGGGTGGACGAGGCGGGCGGTATAGCCGGTGAGGGCGCCCTGGGCGTGCTTCAGGGCGGCATCGACCATGAGGTGCATGGACAGGCCGCCGTTGGAGACGATGGCGGGATAGCCTTCTTCGCTGCGGGTGTAGTCGCCGTCGTAGTGGATGCGGTGGGCGTTCCAGGTCACGGCGCCGTAGCGGAAATTGATCGTGTTGGTGAGCTGGGTCGTCTCGTTCCAGGCCTGATCGTTGCGGGCCTTGCTGGCCACCGTTGCCGTGGTCTTCTGGCCGGCCGGTACGGCAGGACGATAGATGGCATCGAACGTGTCGACGGCGATCGGCTTGCCGGCTTGTTCGATCGTATGGCGCATGGTGAGCACGAAGATGTCGCCCGAACGGCCGGTCTTGGGAACGATGTCGGCGACCTCGGCCTTCTTGATGGCCGGTTCGCCGGCCCGCAGGCGGCCCATGATCTCGACGCGCCGGCCGGCGCCCATGCGGCGCGGCATGGGGATGGGCGGCAGGACGATGCCCTTGTTGGGATGGCCGTCGGGGCCGAGCTCGCCCTGGCGGATGGTCTCGCCGAAGAACACCGTGAACCAGTGCGGCGGCAGCTCCTGGCCGCGCTTGATCGACTCCGGATCGACGTTGAAGGTCGCAGCGACGCGGCGGACGGCCATCATGCCGATATCGTCCTCGACGGTGCGCACGCGCCCGATCCAGGGCCGCAGTTCGGTCATCGCGTCGTCCATCCAGCCCATCGTCGTGTCCTTTGAATGTCATGTTCCTCTCCCCCGCGAGGGGGAGAGGCTAGGTGAGGGGGCAGCGACGGACGCGTATCGCCCCCTCACCCAACCTCTCCCCCAAGGGGGGAGAGGGGGAAGAAGGCCGCGAGTGTCCAACAAAAAAAGGGCCCGCAACAGCGGGCCCTTCCATGATCCGGAATCGGAACGTTCAGATCGAGTAGTACATCTTGTATTCGACCGGCGCCGGCTGGTGTTCCCAGTTGTAGACCTCTTCCCACTTGATCTCCATGTAGGCGTCGATCTGGTCGTCGGTGAACACGCCGCCCTTGGTGAGGAAGGAGCGGTCGGCGTCGAGCGAGTTCAGGGCTTCGCGCAGCGAGCCTGCGACGGTCGGAACCTTCGAGAGCTCTTCCGGCGGCAGGTCGTACAGGTTCTTGTCCATCGGATCGCCCGGATGGATCTTGTTCTGGATGCCGTCGAGGCCGGCCATCAGCATCGCCGCGAAGGCGAGGTAGGGGTTGGCCGACGGATCGGGGAAGCGAACCTCGACGCGCTTGCCCTTGGGCGAAGCCGAGTAGGGGATGCGGCACGAGGCCGAGCGGTTGCGCGAGGAGTAGGCGAGCAGCACCGGCGCCTCGAAGCCCGGAATGACGCGCTTGTAGGAGTTGGTGCTGGCGTTGCAGAAGGCGTTGAGCGCCTTGGCGTGCTTGATGATGCCGCCGATGTAGTACAGCGCCGTCTCCGACAGGTCAGCATAGCCCGACCCGGCGAACAGCGGCTTGTTGTCCTTCCAGATCGACTGGTGGGTGTGCATGCCCGAGCCGTTGTCGCCGTAGAGCGGCTTCGGCATGAAGGTCAGCGACTTGCCGTAGCTGTGGGCGACGTTGTGCAGGGTGTACTTGTACTTCTGCACGTTGTCGGCGGTCTTCACCAGCGTGTCGAACCGGAAGCCGAGCTCGTTCTGGGCCGGTGCCACCTCGTGATGGTGGATCTCCATGATCAGGCCCATGTCGGAGCAGACCGACATCATCTCGGCGCGCAGGTCGTTGTGCGTGTCGACCGGCTGCACCGGGAAGTAGCCGCCCTTGACGCCGGGACGATGGGCGAGGTTGCCGCCCTCGACCGCCGCACCGGAGTTCCAGGGCGATTCATTCGAGGAGATCGAGTAGAAGCTGCCGCCCATCTGGACGTCGTAGCGGACGTCGTCGAATACGAAGAATTCGAGCTCGGGACCGAACACGGCGGTGTCGCCGATGCCCGACGACTTCATGAAGGCTTCGGCGCGCTTGGCGGTCGAGCGCGGGCAGCGGGCATAGAGCTGGCCGGTCGACGGCTCGACGACGTCGCAGGTCACGACCAAGGTGGTCTGCGCCGTGAAGGGATCGAGCACGGCGGTCGAGGGGTCCGGCATCAGGATCATGTCGGAATCGTTGATCGCCTTCCAGCCGGCGATCGACGAACCGTCGAACATCACGCCGTCGACGAACGTGCCCTCGTCGGTGGCCGAGGCCATACGGGCCGTATGCTGCCACTTGCCGCGAGGATCGGTGAAGCGGAAGTCAACGAACTTGACGTCCTTTTCCTTGATCATCGCGAGAACTTGCTTGGCATCCATTTGTCGTTCGTCCCTCTACTTGTGGTTACGTCTCCAGCCCCAGAAGGCCGGTCCTCATACGGCGGCGTCACCACGCTCGCCAGTACGAATTCGGATTGCGTCGTCGATGCTCGACACGAAGATCTTGCCGTCGCCGATGCGGCCGGTGTGGGCCGAGCTGCGGATCGCCTCGACGGCCTTTTCGACCATCTCGTCCTCGATGATCAGCTCGATCTTCACTTTGGGCAGGAAGTCGACGACGTATTCGGCGCCGCGATAGAGTTCGGTGTGGCCCTTCTGGCGACCGAAACCCTTGGCTTCCAGGACAGTGATGCCCTTCAGGCCGATCTGGTTGAGGGCGTCTTTCACCTCGTCCAGTTTGAAAGGCTTGATGATCGCTTCGATCTTCTTCATTGGCTTGAGACACTCCGCACGCAGACACCGGGCCCTCCCGGTTGGGAGAGCTCGCTGTTGATAGGCTTTACGCAAATTTCATGCCAAAGTTTTCCACAGATCGACTCGCCGAACTGGGAGATCGACGTCGGAATGGATTGTCCGATGCGTAGGCGGTTTGATTGTTTTTGGGGCCAATTGATGCCCAAAGAAAAGGCAGAACGGTAGTTTCGATGAAATCCGCGAATTCGCTGATGGCCGGCCTCGGCACGACGGTCTTTGAAGTGATGTCGGCACTGGCCCGCGAGCACAACTCGGTCAATCTCGGACAGGGCTTTCCCGACGACAAGGGACCGGACGAGGTTCGCACGGCAGCGGCCGACTACCTGCTCAACGGCCACAACCAGTACCCGCCGATGATGGGCCTGCCGGAACTGCGCCAGGCGGTGGCCGATCATGCCAAGCGGTTCCAGGGGCTGGACGTCGATTGGCAAAGCGAGGTCCTCGTCACCTCGGGGGCCACCGAGGCGTTGGGCGACTGCCTATTCGGTCTGATCGAACCGGGTGACGAGGTGGTTCTGATCGAGCCGCTGTACGATTCTTACCTGCCGATGGTGCGTCGCGCCGGCGGTGTGCCCAAGCTGGTTCGCCTGGAGTTGCCGAACTGGCGTCTTCCCAAGGACGAGCTCGCAGCGGCCTTCAGCGACCGGACGAAGCTGATCCTGTTCAACACGCCGATGAACCCG
>MKRV01000140.1 GCA_001897995.1 Alphaproteobacteria bacterium 65-37
GTTCAGGCCCTCGAAGCCGCCGGCTTCAAGGTGCGGGTGCTCGAGGGCGAAGACGGCTGAAGCGTCACCAGAGATCGGGCTTGGCGACCATCAGCAGAAAGACGACGACCAGAGCCAGGAAAGCCGGCCATCCGAGAGCGAACCATAATCGCATGGCGCGGTGATAGGCCGGCGGCAGGGGTCGGTTTTGGCTCGCCGCCGTCGTCGCGAGTTCGCGCACCTGGATTTGCAGTACCACGACGGGCACCCAACAGACGAAGGCCAGCACGTAGAGCGTATAGGTTGCGACCAGCCATGGCGCGAAGGGATCGAGGCCGCCTTGCAGGATCAGCAGCAGGCCCGTCGCCGGCTGCAGCACACCGGCCGGCAGGGTGAAAAGCCAGTCCGCGAGCACCACGTTGCCGGCCACGACAGCGATGCCGCGGACATCGCCTCGCAGGTGAGCGAACCACATCTGGAAAGCCGTCCCGATTCCCGTCCCGAAGAGCACGGTGCTGCTCAGAATGTGCAGCCATTTCAGCCAGAGGTAGCTGTCGACGCCCAGCACCATCAGCGTTCTTCTTCCAGAACCATCCAGACGCCGATCGCCGCCAGGATCGGAAGGTTCTTCAGCAAGGCGCCAAAAGGATCGAGCCACAGGCCTGGCGCCAGCACGCCCAGCAGCACCGTGTACCCGCTGACGACGGCGAGCTGCAGGAGCCCCGTGAGGCGCGGTTTCCAGCGCACGAAGAGGGCGATTGCGATCAGAAAATCGACCATCGAGAAAGCAAGCGCCAGCGGTCGCGACGGAAGGCCGAGATGCGTCAGCGCCGCATCGACGGCAGCATAGGCGTCCACCGGCGCCAGGGTTCCCGCGATGGCGGACCCCAGCCATAGGAGAAGGAGCATTGCCCGCAGCAGAGGCCGCAGGAAGTAAAGCCGCGCCTGCCAGAGATCCTGCGTATTGGCTGGTTGGCGCGCCAGCTGCTCGTCCATCGAACGTGGGGTGAAGCCGATGGCGCGAGCGAAGACGCCGTCATCTTCGCCGCCGGCATTGCCCGCCAGCGCCTGCCGCAGCCCCATCGTGCCCATCGGTCCGCCACCCGCGATATCCGCGACGCGGGCCGCGAGACGCAGAAACGGCAAGGGAAAGGAAATCGAGACAGCCGGCTCCAGGCCGAGCCAGCGCCGGTATCGGGCCACGAGGTCACGTTGCGTCAGCACGTGCGGCCCGACCGGCTCGAGCGTCTGGCCAGCAAAGCGATCCTGCTCGATCACGCGCATGACCGTTTCCACCAGATCATCCATGTGGAGCGGCCGGAATGCCGCCGACCCGTCGCCGACCAAGGGACTGACGAATGGCAGACCGGCGAGGCCGCGCAGGACCGAGGTGCCGCCGTAGCTGCCCGGGCCATAGATCAGGGACGGTCGCAGGATCGTCCAGGCGACCGGCAAAGTGCGAAGATGATCATCAGCCCTCTTCTTGGTCAAAGCATAGGCCGTGCCCGCCGCTTCGTCGGCGCTGATTGCCGAGATCTGGACGACTCGGCGCACACCCGCAGCAGCACAAGCATCGAAAAGCGCAATGGGGGCCGCGGCATGTATGGCCTCCATATCCTGCCCGCCGCCACCGTGCAGGACGCCGGCGCAGTTCATGACTGCATCGATACCCGCAAGACGCGGCCGCCACAGATCGGCTGAAACATCGCGATTGAAGTCAGCACGGATCGCTTCCACATCCGGGAAGCGCCGGCGCAGAGCGTCGGGGTTTCGAACGGCCGCCAGCACGACATGTCCTCGCGCCTGCAGTGCGGCCAGGATGTGGCGACCGATGAAGCCGTTGGCACCGGTCAGCAACACGCGCACGTTACGTCCTCGGCCACGCTGAAAGTCAAAGCGCGCGCTTGATGTCGGTCAGTGCGAAGTCGTTGCCCTTGAAGAGCAACGGCAGGTCGAGGGTCTTCGCGAGGGCATAGGCGCAGCAATCGCCGAAATTCAGCGCTGCGCGATGGCGGCCCTTGCCGTAGCGGCGAAAGGCTTGGCGCGCCGCTTCGACGTGATCAGCGTCGAAGGCAATGACGGACAGGCCAAAGCTCGCCACGATCCGGTCGAGTTCACGCCCGCCAGCCTCGCCGTTGCGTGCTTCCACGACCATGCAAGCTTCGACCAGATTGGGGACACTCATCTTCGCGTCGTCGCTTCCGAGGATCGCGTCCGTGAAGATATCGCGATCGGCTTCGTTAAAGCAGACCGCCACCAGCGCGGAACTGTCGACGACGATCAATCGAACAATCCCTTGTCATTGTAGCCCAGGATTTCGTCCTCGGACGCGGTCGACAGGACCGGCAATGCCTGGATGCGCCTGACCGCCGCTTCGACCGCCTTCCGACGCCGTTCGCGATTCTTCTTGGCGTCGAGCTCCTTCAGCTTGCCATCGGCCAGTTCGATGACGGTCGCGGTCATGCTCTTGCCCAGCAGCCGGGAGACGCGGCGCAGCTTACGCTCCGCCTCGACGCTCTTGATGCTGACACCCATTGGATTTCTCAAAATTCTAGAATTTGGATAGATAATCTAGAAAGTCACTGTTTTCAACGTGCTGAGGCTTGGGGTACCGGACAGGTGAATGAATGCCGGCCGCGAGAATAGCGGCGGTCACCGACCCGTCGAAGGGACGGCCTCGTCGACAGCCTCGGTGACGCCTTTGCCGCGGAGCCTTGCGAAGCCGCTTTCGGCCGCTCTGCAACGTCCGGCGGGCGAACCGCCGCAGTGGCGGTCCACGGCGGCTGCGGGCTAAAAGACCGCCCATGTCCGCCGCCACCCAATACGTCCCCTCGCCCACGCCCGACCTCGCCCGGATCGAGCGCGCCCTGATTTCCGTCTCCGACAAGGAGGGCCTGGTCGAGCTGGGCAAGGCGTTGGCGGCGCACGGGGTCGAGATCCTGTCGACCGGCGGCTCGGCCAAGGCGCTGCGCGACGCCGGCCTCCAGGTTGTCGAGGTCAGCGATCATACCGGCTTCCCCGAAATCATGGACGGCCGCGTGAAGACGCTGCAGCCCTCGATCCATGGCGGCATCCTGGCCCGCCGCACCGACGCCGGCCACAAGAAGGCGATGAGCGACCACAAGATCGCCGGCATCGACCTCGTGGTGGTGAACCTCTACCCGTTCGAGGCCACGGTGGCGCGCGGGGCGGACTTCCCGACCTGCGTCGAGAACATCGATATCGGCGGCCCCGCCCTGATCCGTGCCTCGGCCAAGAACCACGACTTCGTCACGGTCGTGGTCGACCCGGCCGACTACAAATCCGTGCTCGAGGAGCTGGCGGCCCACAAGGGCGCCACGACCTTGGCGCTGCGCCGCAAGCTGGCGGCCAAGGCCTATGCCCGCACCGCCTCCTATGATTCGGCGATCGCCACGTGGTTCGCCCGGCAGGAAGGCGAGACCTTCCCCGAGCGGCTGACCATCGGAGCCACGCGTGTGCAGACCCTGCGCTACGGCGAGAACCCGCATCAGAAGGCTGCGTTCTATTCCGACGGCAGCAGGCGCCCGGGTGTCGCCACGGCCCGCATGATCCAGGGCAAGGAGCTCTCCTACAACAATATCGGCGACACCGACGCGGCCTATGAGTGCGTCGCGGAATTCAAGGAACCGGCCGTCGTCGTCGTGAAGCACGCCAATCCCTGCGGTGTCGCGATCGGCAAGGACCAGCACGCCGCCTATCTCAAGGCCTATGCCTGCGATCCCGTGTCGATCTACGGCGGTATCGTGGCGGTCAATCGCACGCTCGAAGCGGTGACGGCGACCGATCTCGCCAAGCGCTTCCTCGAGGTCGTGATCGCGCCCGACGCCACACCCGAGGCGCTCGAGATCCTGGCGCGCCGGAAGGACGTGCGCGTGCTGCTGGCCGGCACCCTGCCCGACCCTTCGAGCGCCGGCATGACGATCAAGAGCGTGGCCGGCGGCTATCTCTTCCAGACCCGCGACAACGGGCATCTGAACAAGAGCGACCTCAAGGTCGTGACCAAGCGCGCGCCCACGGCGCAGGAGCTGGACGATCTCTTGTTCGCCTTCACCGTCTGCAAGCATGTGAAGTCGAATGCCATCGTCTATGCCAAGGACGGCGGCACGGTGGGCGTCGGCGCGGGCCAGATGAACCGTCGCGACTCCTCGCGCATCGCCGCCATCCGCGCCGCCGAATCGGGCGAGATCGCCAAGCTGGCCCAGAGCCCGGCGATCGGCAGCGTGGTTGCCTCGGACGCCTTCTTCCCCTTCGCCGACGGCCTGCTGGCCGCCGCGGAAGCCGGCGCCACGGCGATCATCCAGCCGGGCGGCTCGATGCGCGACAAGGAAGTGATCGACGCCGCCGACGAGAAGGGCCTCGCCATGGTCTTCACCGGCATGAGGCACTTCCGGCACTAAGGTCGCTTCGCCGGGACCCTTCGCTGGGAGCGCGCCACTCCAGTGGCGCGCTCCCAGCTATTTCACTTTCAGGTGCTTGGCCGAGGCCATCGCCTTGCGGCGGGCTTCGCTGACGGTGCGGCCGGTGGCGAGCGCCACGGCCATGCGGCGATGGCCCTTCACCTCGGGCTTGCCGAAGAGGCGCACCGACGTGCCGGGCGCGGCCAGGGCCTGGGCGACACCCGTGTAGGTCGGATCGGCGATGTCGCCGTCCCCCAGCACCGGCACCGAGGCGCCGGGCACGCAGGTGATGCCGGGGATCGGCAGGCCGAGGATGGCGCGCACATGCAGCTCCATCTCGCTCATGTTCTGCGAGACCATGGTCACCATGCCGGTGTCGTGCGGCCGCGGCGACAGTTCGGAGAACCACACCTTGTCGCCCTTCACGAACAGCTCGACGCCGAACAGGCCGCGCCCCTTGGCGCCGCACAAATCGTTCACGACCTTCTTCGCAATGTCGCGTGCCTTCTTGAGCGCCGCCTTCGACATGGGATGCGGCTGCCAGCTTTCGCGATAGTCGCCATCGACCTGGATGTGGCCGATCGGCGCGCAGAAGGCGAAGCCGTCGTCATGCCGCACGGTGAGCTGGGTGATCTCGTAGTCGAAATCGATGGCGCCCTCGACGATCACCAGCCCGGTCGCCGCGCGCGTGCCCTCGATCGCATGCTTCCAGCTCTTGGCGACGTCGGCCGGCTTGCGCGCCACGCTCTGGCCGTGCCCCGACGAGGACATGGTGGGCTTGATGAAGCAGGGAAATCCCACGGCCTTGGCCCCGGCTTGGAGCTCCTCGAGGCTGCCGGCAAAGCGGTAGGGCGACGTCGACAGCTTCAGCTTCTCGGCCGCGAGTTGGCGGATGCCGCGGCGATCCATGGTGAGCTGGGCGGCTCGCGCCGTCGGGATGACGGTCCAACCCTCCTTCTCCAGCTCGACCAGCGTGTCGGTGGCGATGGCCTCGATCTCCGGCACGATGAAGTCGGGCCGCACCTTCTCGACGATCCGGCGCATCTGCTTGCCGTCGCGCATGTTGAAGACATGGGCGCTGTTGGCCACCAGCATCGCCGGGGCAGCGGCGTAACGGTCGCAGGCGATCACTTCGACACCGAGCCGCATGGCCTCGATCGCCACCTCCTTGCCGAGCTCCCCCGAGCCCAGGAGCATGATCTTGACGGACGAGGGTTTGAGGGGTGTGCCGAACTTCTTCTTCATGATCCCATCTTAAACGGATCCGACGAAGAAGGCCTGCGGCAACACCGTCACCTCGAGCGGCAGGCGACCCACTGTCTCGCCGTCGAGATCGACCAGGGTGTCGGCATCGGCCTCGAAGCGGAAGGATTTGCCACGACGCGTGCGGACCAGCGGATGATGGATATGCCCGCCGCTATAGGTCTTGGGCAGGATGCCGAGCAGGACGGCCAGCTTGGACGCATCGCCCAGCTCCACAAGATCGAGCACGCCGTCGTCGAAGGCCGCGCCCGGCGCAAGCCTCATCCCGCCGCCGCCGTTCTCGGTGTTGGCGACCAGGGCGGTGAACAATCGGCGGCGGCCCGTATCGACGCCGTCGACCGTGACCGCGACCTCGCGGTTGCGGTAGCCCAGGGTCACGATCGGGGTCATCAGCAGATAGGCGATCTCACCGAACTTCTTGGCCCAGCGCGACTGCGAGGCACGGTGGCTGATCGCGGCGGCCGCCCCCAGGGAGACGATGAGATAGCCGAAGCGTTCGAATGGCCGGCCATCAAGGCCGGTGCAGCGCACCCGCAGGAGATCGATCGCCTGCCGCCGGGTTCCGCCCGCGGAGTCGTAGGCGAGCGCGGGGTGCGCCAGATGGCCGAGCGCACGGCAAAGCTCGTTGGCCGTGCCGGCCGGCACCGGACACAGCACGGCATCGGGGGCGCTCAGCGTGCCCGAAGAATCGAGCAGGCCGTTCAGGGTTTCGTTCACCGTGCCGTCGCCGCCCACCGCCACGAAGCGGCGCACGCCGTCGGCCAATGCGGCGCGGGCCAGCGCCGTAGCGTGCCCGGGTGCCGTGGTGAAGGACGGCTCGACCGGCCCCAAGCGCTTCTCGAGCTCGGCCCTGATCGCCGGCCAGCGTCGCGCAGCGCCGCCCTTGTGGGCCATGCGATTGACGATGACCGCCGTCTTCATGCGCGAACACTAACGCGTGGGTAGACGGAGTGTCGATCTCTGCACACTCACTCATTCTCCTCTCCCCCGAAACGGGGGAGAGGAATATGAAATCGAGACGGAGGAGGACCTACGCCCCCAGCGCGTCGTCGATCGCGCTGCCGAGGCGATCCACGATCTCGCCGATCTGGTCGGCGGTGACGATGAAGGGCGGCGCCAGTAGCACGTGGTCGCCGCGCTGGCCGTCGATCGTGCCGCCCATGGGATAGACCATCAGCCCGCGCGCCATGGCCGCCTTCTTCACCTTCGCATGCAGCTTGCGCGCCGGGTCGAACGGCGCCTTGGTCGAGCGGTCCTCGACCAGCTCGACGGCCTGAAAGAGGCCGCGGCCGCGAATGTCGCCGACATGCGGATGGTTGCCGAAGCGCTCGCCCAGCCGTCGCTGCAGCAGGGCGCCCATGCTCTGCACGTTGGCCAGCAGATTGTCGCGCCGGATCGTCTCCTGCACGGCGAGGCCCGCCGCGCAGGCCATGGGATGGGCCATATAGGTGTGGCCGTGCTGGAAGAAGCCGCTGCCGTTCGCGAAGGCGTCGTAGATGTGCTTGCCCAGCAGCACCGCGCCGATCGGCTGGTAGCCGCCACCCAGGCCCTTGGCGATGGTCATCAGGTCGGGCGCGATGCCCTCCTGCTCGCAGGCATGCAGGGTACCGGTACGGCCCATGCCGCACATCACCTCGTCGAGGATCAGCAGCACGCCATAGCGGTCGCAGATCTCGCGGATGCGCTTGAAGTATCCCGGCGCCGGCGGCACGGCGCCCGCGGTGGCGCCGACCACGGTCTCGGCGACGAAAGCCAGCACGCTGTCCGCACCCAGCTCCAGGATCTTGGCTTCCAACGCATCGGCGGCGCGGCGGCCGTACGCGGCATCGGTCTCGCCGGGCTCCTGGAAGCGATAGGCGAAGCACGGATCGATGTGATGCGTCTCGATCAGCAGCGGCGAGAACGGGGCGCGCCGCCAGGCATTGCCGCCAGTGGCCAGCGCGCCCAGCGTATTGCCGTGATAGCTCTGCCGGCGGGCGATGATGTGGCGACGACCGGTCTCGCCGCGCTCGGTGAAATACTGCCGCGCCATCTTGAGCGCCGCTTCCACCGCCTCGGACCCGCCGCTCACCAGATAGACGTGGCTCATGCCCTTGGGTGCGTCTTCGATCAGCCGGTCGCCGAGCTTCTCGGCCGCCTCGGTGGTGAAGAAGCCGGTATGGGCATAGGCGAGCTTGTCGAGCTGCTGGTGCAGGGCCTGCGTCACCGCGGGATGGCCGTGGCCGAGGCAGGAGACCGCCGCGCCGCCCGAGGCATCGATGTAGCGCTTGCCGGTGCTGTCGACGATCTCGATGCCCGCGCCGCCGGCGGCGACGGGAAGCGTGCCGCCGATCTGGCGGTGCAGGATATGGGTCATGGACTTGTGCTCCTGTGGGGCTCTCTTATGAGATTCCTTTGGCGCCGCGTCGCGGCAGATGGACACCGAATGCCGAAAGCTGCGCCTCGGTCCGCTCCAGCGCCTCGAGCGCCTTGTGGCCGCCTCGGCCCGCCACCAGGGCGGCGAGGATCTCCGCCACCGCGAGCAGCGGCGTCACCGTGTGAAAAAAGGACGGGCTTTCGGTCGGAACGGGAATGAGGACATCGGCCAGCCGCGCCAGCGGCGAGACCTCGCTGTCGGTCAGCGCCACCAGCGGCACGCCCTCGCCGACGGCATAGCGCGCCGCCTCGATCGTGGCGCGCGCATAGGGCTCGACGCTGGCGGCCAGCACGACATCGTCGCGGCCGGCATCGCGGATCGCATCGAGGCCGGTGCCGCCGGCATCGTCGAGCATCACCGTCTTGTCGCCGAGCAGCGACAGCAAATAGTGGAAATGCCACGCCGCGGCGTGACAGGCGCGCAAGCCGAGACAGAAGACACGTCGCGCGCGGTGCAGGCGGCTGGCGGCATCGGCCAGCCGGTCGAGCGACTGGGGCTCGGCCAGCCGCGCGAGCTGCTGCGACAGGGTCTGCACCATGTCGGCGGCCAGCGCCTTCTCGCCGCGCAGGTTCTGCTGCTGGACCTGGACGCCGGCCTTGCCCGCGAAGCCCAGGTTTCCCAGGGTGCCGGCGCGCACCGCGCCGGCATAGAGCGCCTTGACCGCCTCGTAGCCGTCGAGGCCGAGGCGCTTGGCGAGCCGCGTCATGGTGGCCGCCGGCACGCCCGCCCGACGGGCCTGCTCGCGCATCGACAGCAGGGCCACGTCGTCGGGCCGGTCGAGGATGTAGCGTGCCGCCGCCTGCAGGCGCGGCGGCATCGCCTCATAGGCCTCGACGATCGTTGCCTTGAGAGGCGCCGCCGCGAGAGGCCCTGCGGTCATCGTCCGGTTCCCCGTCCGCCCGTCTGCCCGGCCGCCGCCGCTCAGCGCAGCGGGATCGGGTACATCAGCCCGCCGTTGGTCCACAGCGCGTTGGTGCCGCGCGCCAGCTTGAGCGGGCTGCCCATGCCGACATTGCGCTCGAAGCTTTCGCTGTAGTTCCCGACCTGCTTGATGATGTTGTAGGCCCAGTTCTCCTCGAGCTGCAGAGCCTTGCCGTTGCCCGGCGTCACGCCCAGCAGGCGCTGCACCGTGGCATCGGTCGACTTCAACTGCTCCTCGACATTGTCCTTGGTGATGCCGCGCTCCTCGGCTTCGAGCATGGCGAACAGCGACCAGCGCACCACGGCGTTCCAGACGTCGTCGCCGCGGCGCACGAACGGCCCCAGCGGCTCCTTGGAAATCAGCTCGGGCAGGATCGCGTAGTCGGCCTGCTTGCCGCGCGTCGCCATCGCCGAGGCGAGTGCGGAGGAGTCCTGGGTCATGGCATCGCAGCGGCCGCCGAAGAACGCCTCGTACATGACGTCCTGGCTTTCGAAGACGACGGTCTTGATCTGCAGCTTCCGGGCGCGGAACCAGCTCGCCATGTTGAATTCGTGCGTCGTGCCCTGGGCGACGCAGATGGTGGCGCCGGCCAGCTCGGCCAGCCCCTTCACGCCGAGCTTCTTGGACACCAGGAAGGCCTGGCCGTCGTAGAAATTGATTCCTGAATACTGAATACCGAGTCCAGCGTCGCGCTGGAGCGTGATCGTCGAGTTGCGCAGCAGGACGTCGATTTCACCGGACTGCAGGGCCAGGAAGCGCTGCTGCGCCGACAGCGGCACATACTTGGCCTTGGTGGCGTCGCCCAGCACGGCCGCGGCCACGGCGTTGCACATGTCGATGTCGAGGCCGGCCCACTTGCCTTGGCTGTCCGGCAGCGAGAAGCCGCCCAGGCCGACATTGACCCCACAGATCACATGGCCGCGCTTCTTCACGGTTTCCAAGGTCGAAGCGGCTTGGGCAAACGCCGATGACGCGACGAACAGCGACAGGCCGGCGGCAATGCCGGTCGCGAAAAGTCGTTTGAGAGTAAGCATCTGATCCCCCAGGAAAGAGACGGTCATCAGGCGTAGCGCTTGAGGGACTGGAGCGCAACGTTTGAATCTTTATTTTCTAGGATGATCCATTTGGATCACTTCTCCCTGAGAAACCAAGGGTGGTGGCGGTACCTGGGAGAGCCAGTGGGCTTTGGTGTGGCCCCTATGACATGGAAGGTCATCAAACGCGCCGCGCGATTGACAGGGGCCCGACGGGCAACCACATCTCGCCCTCGCGCCGCAAGATTTCCCGCGGGGGTCCACCTTGTCATTTCATCGTCGCCTGCTGGCAGCCGCCGGCCTCTTTCTTGTTGCTTCGTCGGTGGCCCTTGCGCAGGGCGGACCACCCGCCTCGCCGGTCGGTGTCGCCGAGCCGATCGCCAAGCGCGTCACGCAATGGGACGAATTCTCCGGTCGTTTCGAAGCGCTGGCCTCGGTCGAAGTACGCGCCCGCGTCTCGGGCTTCATCGACAAGCTGCACTTCCGTGACGGCCAGATCGTCAAGGCCGGCGACCCGCTCTTCACCATCGACAAGCGGCCGTTCGAGATCGCCGTCGAAAGCGCAGAGGCCGAGGTCGCCCGCACCAAGGCGCAGGTCGACCTGGCCGAGCTGCAGGTCGAGCGCGGCGCCTCGCTGATCAAGTCCAAGACGATCACCGACCAGGAGTTCGACACGCGCAAGGCGAACCTCGCCGTGGCCCGCGCCCAGCTCAAGTCGGCGGAAGCCGGCCAGAAATCGGCCGAGCTCAACCTCGAATGGACCGACGTGCGGGCGCCGATCAGCGGCCGCATCTCCGACCGCAAGGTCGATGCCGGCAACCTGATCGCCGGCGGCCAGACTGGCGCCACCCTGCTCGCCACCATCGTCACCCTCGACCCGATCCGCTTCGTCTTCGACATCTCCGAGGCCGACCATCTGCGCTACTCGCGCCTCGTCCTGTCGGGGGGGCTCGCCTCCTCGCGCGACGGCGACAATCCCGTGCGCATCCGTCTCGCCGACGAGACCGACTGGACCCGCAAGGGCAAGATGGACTTCGTCGACAACGCCATGACCGCGCGGTCGGGCACGATCCGTGGCCGCGCCCTGGTCGACAACAAGGACCAGCTGCTGACCCCCGGCATCTTCGGCCGCCTGCAGCTCTTCGGCGGCGAGTACGACGCGCTGCTGATTCCCGATTCCGCCGTGGTGTCCGACCAGGCCCGCAAGATCGTGTTCGTCGTCGGCAAGGACGACATCGTGCAGGCCAAGCCGGTGACCCTGGGCCCGATCGTCGATGGCCTGCGCGTGGTCCGCAGCGGCCTCGAGCCGACCGACCGGATCGTGCTCGACGGCCTCGCCAGCCCGTTCGTCCGGCCGGGCGCCAAGGTCGTGCCGCAGAAATCCCAGATCGTCGCCAAGGCGAGCTGAGGGCAGTCGCCCTGAATCACGGCCTGATCTCACCCTGGGCGGCCGCGCGCTCATCACGATAGCTCTTTCAGAGTCACGCCATGCGCTTTTCGCACTTCTTCATCGATCGGCCGATCTTCGCCTCCGTGCTGTCGGTCATCATCGTGATCGTGGGCTTCATCGCCCAGCGCGGCCTGCCGATCGCGGAATATCCCGAGATCGCACCGCCGACCGTCAACATCACCGCGACCTATCCCGGCGCTTCGGCCGAGGTCATCGCCGAAACCGTCGCCACGCCGATCGAGCTCGAGGTCAACGGCGTCGACGACATGCTCTACATCGAATCGCAGTCGACCGGTGATGGACGGCTGTCGATCAACGTGGTGTTCAAGCCCGGCGTCAATATCGACCAGGCCCAAGTGCTGGTGCAGAACCGCGTGGCCGTCGCCCAGCCGCGCCTGCCCGAAGACGTGCAGCGGCTCGGCATCGTCGTGCGCAAGGCCTCGCCCGACCTGATGATGGTCGTGCACATGTCCTCGCCCGACGGCAGCCGCGACCAGCAGTACATCTCCAACTACGCCACGCTCTACGTGAAGGACGTGCTGACCCGCGTCGACGGCGTCGGCAACGTGCTGGTGTTCGGCGGGCGCGACTACTCGATGCGTGTCTGGCTGGATCCGGCGCGCGTCGCGGCGCGCAACCTGACGGCCGGCGAGGTCGTCCTGGCGTTGCGCGCGGCCAACCTCCAGGTCGCCGCCGGTGCCGTGAACCAGGCGCCGGCCGTATCGCCGGGCGCCTTCACCCTGTCGGTGCGCACCCTGGGCCGGCTGAGCTCGCCGGACGAATTCGAGAACATCGTGATCCGCGCCGAGCCCGACGGCTCGGTGACCCGCCTGCGCGACATTGCCCGCGTCGAGCTGGGCGCGCAGGACTACACGCAGAACTCCTACCTCGACAACAAGCCGGCGGTGGCGCTCGGCATCTTCCAGCGACCCGGCTCCAACGCGCTCAAGACTTCGGATGCGATCATCGCCGAGATGGACAAGCTCAAGAAGAGCTTCCCCTCCGGGCTCGACTACTCGATCGTCTACAATCCGACCACCTTCATCCAGGCCTCGATCGACGCCGTCGTGGCGACCTTGTTCGAGGCGCTGATCCTGGTCGTCGTCGTCGTCATCCTGTTCCTGCAGACCTGGCGGGCGGCGATCATCCCCATTCTCGCCATTCCGGTGTCGCTGATCGGCGCCTTCGCCGTGATGTCGGCCGTCGGCGTGTCGTTCAACACGCTGTCGCTGTTCGGCCTGGTGCTGGCGATCGGCATCGTGGTCGACGACGCCATCGTCGTGGTCGAGAACGTCGAGCGCTACCTCACCCAGGGCATGTCGCCCAAGGAGGCGGCGCACAAGACGATGGATGAGGTCGGCAGCGCGCTGATCGCCATTTCGCTGGTGCTGATCGCCGTGTTCCTGCCGACCGCCTTCATCACCGGCCTGCAGGGCACTTTCTACAAGCAGTTCGCCATCACCATCGCCGCCTCGACCGCGATCTCGGCCTTCGTGTCCTTGACCTTGTCGCCGGCCATGGCCGCGATGCTGCTCAAGACCCATGCGCTGTCGCATGTCGAGAAGGCGAGCCCCAGTCTGATGGACCGCATCGCCTGGCCGATGCACTGGTTCTTCCGGCAGTTCAACCGCGGCTTCGACTGGCTGGCGAACGCCTACGGCCGCACCACGTCGCGGCTGATCCGCATGAGCTTCATCATGCTGCTGCTCTATGCCGGCCTGGTCGCCCTCACCTGGAACCGGCTGGCCTCGACGCCGACCGGCCTGGTGCCGCAGCTCGACCGCTCCTACCTGATCGCCGCCATGCAGCTTCCGGCCGGTTCGACCCTGGAGCGATCCGACGCGCTGGTCCGGCAGGCGAGCGAGATCATCATGTCTCGTCCGGGCGTCGAGCATGCCGTGGCCTTCGTCGGCTTCGACGGCGCCACCTTCACCAACGCCCCCAACACCGGCGTGATCTTCGTCACCCTGAAGCCGTTCAAGGAGCGGCGCGATATCAGCAAGGACGCGATCCTGGCCGACCTGCGCGGCCAGATGTTCGCCTTGCGCGAGGCCTTCGTGTTCGTGCTCGAGCCGCCGGCCGTGCCGGGCATCGGCACCGGCGGCGGGCTCAAGGGCTATGTGCAGGATCGCGCCTCGCGCGGCCTGACGGCGCTGGAGGGCGCCACCTGGGCGCTGGCCGGCGCGGCAGGCCAAGCGCCCGGCCTCACCCAGGCTTTCACGCTCTACAACACGCGCACGCCGCAGATCTTCGCCGACATCGACCGCACCAAGGCCGAGCAGCTCGGCGTGCCGATTGCCCGCGTGTTCGAGACGCTGTCGGCCTATATGGGCTCGGCCTACATCAACGACTTCAACATCCTCGGTCGCACCTATCGCGTGACCGTGCAGGCGGACAATCCCTATCGCCTCACCTTGCGCGACGTCGAGAATCTGAAGACGCGCAGCGTCAGCGGCGAGATGGTGCCGATCGGCGCGGTCTCGACCTTCCGCGACATCACCGGCCCCTATCGCGTGGCGCGCTTCAATCTCTACCCGGCGGCCGAGGTCCAGGTGGCGCTGAAGCGCGGCTTCTCCTCCGGCCAGGGCATCGCCACCATGGAGGCCCTGGCGGAGAAGGTGCTGCCCTCGGGCTTCGAGCTCGCCTGGACCGAGATCGCGCTGCAGGAGAAGCTTGCCGGCAACACAGCCGTCCTGGCCTTTGGTCTCGCCGTACTGTTCGTCTTCCTGCTGCTGGCCGCGCTCTACGAGAGCTGGCTGCTGCCGCTCGCCGTCATCCTGATCGTGCCGATGTGCATTCTCGCGGCCATGGTGGGCGTCAATATCCGTGGGCTCGACCGCAACGTGCTGGTCGAGGTCGGCCTGGTCGTGCTGGTGGGCCTTGCCGCCAAGAACGCCATCCTGATCGTAGAGTTCGCCAAGCAGGCGCACGAGCAGGGCATGAACCGTTACGATGCCGCCATCACCGCGGCCCGCACGCGGCTGCGGCCCATCCTGATGACCTCGCTCGCCTTCATCCTGGGCGTGGTGCCGCTGGTGTTCAGCGAAGGCGCCGGCGCGGAGATGCGCCAGTCGCTGGGCACGGCGGTGTTCTCGGGCATGCTGGGCGTCACCGTGTTCGGCCTGATCTTCACGCCGCTCTTCTACGTGCTGAGCGTCGGACTGGCCGAACTGCGCTTCAAGTGGCGCAAGCAGGAGATCAAGCACGAGTTCAAGCCGGAGGGGTGATCGGTCTTAGGCGCCAACTTTGTGGGCGGACCAATATTTTCCTCACCCTGAGGAGCCGCGCGTAGCGCTGCGTCTCGAAGGGCATGGCCTGAGGCAACCGAAGGCTGGGAACGAGCACCACGCCTGAGGCCTACCCTTCGAGATGCGGCCCTACGGGCCGCTCCTCAGGGTGAGGGGTCTCTGTGAGTTAGCGCCTATGTGTTGATCTCCGTGGCGTGACGCCTCTCGTTCCGATCGTCGCCGATCACGCCGTCGCCGGTTTTGGCGGCGGACCAAGCAGGGCGAACGAGACCTGCACGACGCCGGCCACCAGGCCCATCGCGACGCCCAGGCGCCAGGCGAGGTCGTAGGAGCCCATCATGTCGAACAGCAGCCCGCCGCCGAAGGCGCCGAGGAAGCTGCCGATCTGGTGGCTCATGAAGGCCACGCCCTGGATCATCGCCTGCCAGCGCAGCCCGAACATCTCGGCGACCGAGCCTGCGACCAGCGGGCCGACGCCCAGCCACAGGAAGCCCATCAGCGAGGCGAAGACCAGGGTCGAGAGCGGTGTCGGCGGAAAGTAGAAGTAGGCCGCCAGCACGACCGAGCGGGCGATGTAGATGCCGCCCAGCAGGGCGAGCTTGGACCAGTGCCCGCCGGCCCAGCCGAAGAACAGGCTGCCGAACACGTTGAACACCGCGATCGCCGCCAGCGCCTCGGCGCTGAGCGTCGGATCCATGCCGCAGATCTCGAGATAGGACGGCAGGTGTGTGGTGATGAACAGAAGCTGCATGCCGCAGACGAAGTAGGCGCCGGTCATCACCAGGAAGGGCGGGCTGCGCGTGGCACTGGCGAGTGCGGCGCGCGCCGAGACGTTGCCGATCTGGTTGGCCGTGGCTGGCGGCAGGGGCAGGCGGTCGATCCGTCCGGCCAGCCAGGCCGCGGGCAACATGCCGGCCGCCAGCACCAGGAAGCCCAGCAGGCCCGCGCGCCAGCCCCATTCCTGGGTCAGGGCCTGGCCCAGCGGCGCGGCGAGCACGGCGCCCAGCGAGCCGGTGGCGGTGATGGCGCCCAGCACGAAACTGCGCAGCGCCCCGGGCACGGCACGCGACCCGACGGCCAGGGAAATCGCCGAGGCCGTGCAGGCGAGCGCCATGCCGATCAGCACGCCGCCGCCCAGCAGGACGCCCGTCATGCCGTCGGCCAGGGCGAACAGGGTGAGGCCCGCCAGATAGAGGGCCGAACCCGCGACCATGACCGGTCGGAAGCCCCGCCGGACCGCGACCGCGCCGGCGACCGGCTGCAGGAAACCCCAGGCCAGGTTCTGTACCGACATGGCAAATGCGAAATCGGCGACGCTCATGGCGATGTCGCGGGTCAGCGACGGCATCACCAGGCCGAAGCTCTGGCGCACCCCCATGCCGAGGCTCAGCATGATCGAGGCGCCGAGCAGGATCGGCAGGACCGGCCGCAGTTCCTTGATGACGGCCATGGCGCCCTTCCCCAACTTGATTACACAGGTCGGTGTACCTTATTGTCGAGAGAGACGAGGTCAAGGCAAAAGTACACAGGTCTGTGTAACATGACGCGATCCGACGACAGAACGGCCATGCAGGAACGCATCCTCGAGACGGCGGACCGGCTGTTCTACGGCCAGGGCATCCGCGCCGTGGGCGTCGACACGATCGCGGCCGAGGTCGGCATCAGCAAGCGCACGCTCTACAACTACTACCCCTCGAAGGACGACCTGATCGTGGCCTACCTGTCGCGGCGGCTGAAGCCGGCGCCGCCGTCGGAGCGGCCGCCGCTCGACCAGATCCTGGGCAATTTCGAGCGCCTGGAGCGTACGATAAGCACCAGCGTGTTTCGCGGCTGTCCCTTCGTCAACGCGGTGGCCGAGCTCAAGGACCCCAGCCACGCCGCCACGCGCATTGCGCTCGCCTTCAAGGAGCAGCGGCGCAAGTGGTTCCAGGAGCTGCTGGAGCGGCTGGGCGTGGCCGACGCGGAGACCTTGTCGCTGCAGCTCCTGCTGCTGGTCGACGGCGCCATCGCTGCCGCGATCGTGCGCGGCGATCCCAAGGTCGCAACAGCGGCGCGCCAGGCCGCGATGGTATTGCTTCAGGCGGCCGGCGTGGAGATGCCGCGCAAGCTCAGGAAGGATTAGGCCGCAGCACGCGGTGCAGATCGAGGCTTGGCGGCTTGTAGCCGAGCTGGCTCAGCAGGGTGTGCACCTGCGCGCGATGATGGGTCTGATGATTGAAGAAGTGCGGCAGGACGACAAGGAGCGGATCCTCGGTGTCGAGACCGGCATTGTTGATGTAGTGCACCGCACGGCTTTCAAAGCCGTGGGGCAGATCGGCGAAGAACTGTTCGATGCGACGATCCATCTGCTCGCGCGCCACGCGCAGCGCCTCGAACTTTTCGAACAGGATCGCGTCGAGATCGGTCGAGACATGGCTGCCGCCCTCGAGGCGCGCCATCCAGATACGATCGCCCAGGAGGAGATGATTGAGCGTGCCGTGCACGCTGCCGAAGAAGGCGCCGAGGTCGCGGCGGTACTCCGCGCCGCTCAGTTGGGCGCAGGCGGCGTAGAGGGCTTCGTTGGCCAGGCGATTGTAGCGGGCGTATTGCGCCCAAAGGATCGCCATCCCCCCGTCAGGCGCGCCCACGTCAGCGTGCGGCTGTGGCGACCCAGCGCGCGAAGGTCCGGGCCAGGCCAGCCACGACCGCCCCGCGCAGCCTGAGCGCACGCGCTTCGTAAGCCTGCCGTTCGGCGATGGTGGGATAGGGAACCGTGAACATCGAAACCTCCAAAGGATGGAAATGAACCTAATTCCATTCCTGAAGAAGGTTAATAAGGAGTGATTGACTATCACTTGTGAAAAAACTTCACTAATTGGACCATGATCGACCATGCCAGCGAGATGGCCGCCTTCGTGCGGGTCGTTGATTCCAATGGCTTTTCCGCCGCCGCGCCGGCGCTTGGCCTGTCGCCCTCGGCGGTCAGCAAGCTCGTCACGCGGCTGGAAACCCGTCTCGGCGTGCGCCTGCTGCAGCGGACGACGCGGGCGCTGCATCTCACCGAGGAAGGCGAGGCCTTCTATGCCACGGCCCGGCGCCTCGTCGGCGAGATCGAAGCCCTCGAAGCCCAGATCAGCCAGCGCAGCGACACACCCTACGGGTTGCTGCGGGTCACCACCTCGCTGGCCTTCTCGACCCATCAGCTCGCACCGGTGATCGGCGAGTTCCTGCAGCGCTACCAGCAGATCCAGCTCGAGCTGCTGCCGACCGACCGGGTGGTCGACATGATCGAGGAAGGCGTCGACGTCGCCGTCCGCATCGGTCGCCTGTCCGACACCAGCTTCATCGCCCGCAAGATCGGCGAGGATGTGCGTCTGGTCTGTGCCTCCCCCTCCTACCTCGCGCGTCGACGGGCGCCCGAACGGCCGGAGGATCTGGCGCGGCACACCTGCATCGTCTCGCGCGACCTGCCTTACCTCAATCGCTGGTCCTTCCGCATCGACGGTCAAATCCGCGAGATCGAGGTCGGCGGCCGCATCGCCGTCACCGAAGGCGAGGCGCAGATGCGGCTGGCGCTGCAGGGGCTGGGCATCGTGCGCCTGACCCGCCTCACCGTGGCCGACGCCATCAAGAAGGGCGAACTGGTCCCGCTGCTCGATGCCTTCCGCGCCGAAGGCCCGGTGCCAATTCACGCCGTCTATCCGCACCGCCGCCATCTCGCCCCCAAGGTCACGGCCTTCATCGACTTCATCCTCGAAAAATTCTCGCCGCCGCCCTGGGAGATTTAGGTGGTAGGTTTTCCTGAGAAGAAAGCGGAGGGGAGATGGATACCGAGGTAGACCTTTTCGTGCAGGCCTTCTGGGTGAAGTGCCGCGAGACGATCCGGCCGGAGTTCGATGCCGCCATCGAGACGCTGCGCGCCGCCGGCCACGAGGCGAGCGTCGCCACCCTCGAATTCTCACCCGACCAAGCGGGCAGCCCCGACGCCGCACCGGCGATCGTGCTCACCGTCCGTCCGCAGGGATCGAGCGCGTCGCCGGCGCTCCATATCCGCGGCGATGTCGTGACCAAGGAAGTCACCGCCGTATCGGCTCTCGAAACCCCTCGCAGATACGATCTGGCGGAGATCGATGCTGCCGTCGTAAAGCGCGAGCTTGCGGCAACGTTCCCGACCCTGCTTGCCGCCCACTAATTCGAGGAGGATCGCATGCCAGATGCCATCGACGACCTGTTCCGCCGTTTCGGCAAGGCCTTCAACAAGGCCGACGTCGAGGAGATTGCCGCCTGCGTCACCGACGATTTCGAATGGCGTCTCAACGCCGGCGGCGCGCCGGCCGGCCGCGTGATTCGCGGCAAGGAGGCGCTGCGTGCCCACTTCAATGACAAGAGCACGGCGCACCGCGAGGCACGCTACTCCGAGGCCAGCATCCATCGCGCCGGCGACAAGCTCTTCGGCACCTTCCGCGTCACCGGCGTCGATCATGCCGGCAAGCCGTTCGACCGTTACGGCATCGACCTCTACGAGCTGAAAGACGGCAAGATCGCCCTCAAGGACAGCTACCTGAAGGTCGACTGAACCCATGACCAACGACACGGTTCTGTGGGAGATCGACCGGCGCGGCGTGGCCACCGTCACGCTGAACCGGCCGAAGGTGAACAACGCCTACAACGGCGATCTCATCCAGGGTCTGCACGACGCCATGGATGCGCTGGGCAAGGAAGAGCATCTGCGCATCGTCGTGCTGCGCGGCAACGGCAAGCATTTCCAGGCGGGTGCCGACCTGTCCTGGATCACCGGCGTCGCCGATCAGTCGCCCGCCGAGAACGACCGGGTGAGCCGCCTGACCGCGGAAGCGATCCGCCGCCTCGACACGTGTCCAGTGCCGACGCTCGCGCTGATCCAGGGCGGCTGCTTCGGCGGCGGCACGGGCATCGCAGCAGCATGTGACGTCGTCGTCGCCTCTGAGGACGCGATCTTCTCCATCAGCGAGACGCGCTGGGGCCTGATGGCCGGCATCATCCTGCCGCAGCTCTGCCAGGCCATGAGCTTCCGCCAGGTCCGCCGCTATGCGCTGACCGGCGAACGTTTCGGTGCGGCGGAGGCCTGCCGCCTCGGCCTGGTGCACGAAGTCTGCCCGACCGGCGGTCTCGATGACGTCGGCAAGCGCATCGTCGAGTCGGTATTGATGAATGCCCCGCGCGCGACGACGGCGACCAAACTGCGCTCGCTCGCTTCGGCACGTGCCTTCGTCGATGACGGCGAACTGCGCGACCTGATCGAGGAACATGCCCGCACCCGCCAGCAGCCCGAAGCCCGCGAAGGCCTCGCCAGCTTCCGCGAAAAGCGCAAGCCGAGCTGGTATCCGGGTTAGCGCTGGGAAGGCGCGACTTCGCGCGAAGTGGCGCTAACTTCTGCGCGGACCAGCAACACAACCTCACCCTGAGGAGCGAGCAAAGCGAGTGTCTCGAAGGGTGGACCTCAGACGTGGTGCTCGCTCCCACCCTTCGAGACGCGGCCTGCGGCCGCTCCTCAGGGTGAGGAATCTCTCTAAGCGAGCGCCAATGAGTGGCGTGCTCCCAGCACCTACTCCGCCGCCTGCTTCTGCGCCGTGCGGTCCGGGGTCAGCGTATAAGTCGTGAACTGGCGATTGAGCGCCGGCATCGGGCAGGCTTCGAGATGGCCTTCCGCCGGCCGCATCAGGATCATTGCCGTGGTCGCGGTCATGACGCCGCGATTGCTGAGCCGCGGCGGGCGGCACACCGAGTGCGGCGTGCCCCAGTCATCGAAGAAGGCCTGGCGGAAGTCTTCGAGGGTGAGCTTGCCGCGCTTCGGTGAAAGCTGATCGCGCACGCGCTTGTCGCGGTAGATCGAATCCGGCGTCTCGGCGAGGCCAGTGTCCTTCACCTTGGCGCGCGCCGATTCGGCGATCCAGTGGTTGGCATGCACATAGAGGCCACGGTCCGGCGCGATCCAGAACGTATCGTCGGGCGCGCATTCGAAGCCGAAGGCCTCGCCACCGCAATGGCTGACGGCCATGTGGTTGGAGCCGAGCTTGGGCGTCGCGACGACGGTGTGGACGGCGAAGGCGAGATGTGCCGCCTCCAGCACCTTGCGGCGGATGAAGGGCAGCGGCACGCCGGGGCCGCGCTGATAGTCGCGGTCGCATTCCAACGCGTTGGCTGTGAGGCCGATACCGGCCGAGTTCATGCCGGAGCGGGCAAGGCCGCCGGCTTCGGTGAAGGTCAGGATGTCAGGCCCGTCGTCGCGGCGGATGCGCAGCACCACGCCGGTCTCCGCGCACTCCGCCCGCCAGTCCCAGTTCTGGCCATGCAGCAGCACGCCGTCGGCGCTGGCTTCGGGCAGCGCCAGCGCGGCCGTGCAGCCATCGGGAACCTGCGCGATCTGCTGCGCCGCCTGCTGCTTGCGCGCCGCCACCACCAGCTCGGTGCGGGCATTCATCAGCACGACCGCGGCGAAAGGCTCGTTGGCGCCCTCGGCGATGCCGCGCATCTCCTCGACATAGGCCGGATCGAACTTCTCGATGGCCGGCACCATCGCTTCGGCGCGACGCTCGAGCTCCTTCCAATCGACTCCGCTCTTCAGAAGCGACTCGGCGTACATCTTGGCGCCGCGCCGTAGCCGATCGGCCGCGGCCTTGCCATGCGTGCGTCCCCGCTCCCGAGGGCTGCCGGAGAGATCGATCAGCGGGAAGGGAGCGTAGGTCGTCATGAAGCCTCCGGGATGGCCCCGGACAGCGGGGCCTTAGGGATGTCCGAGCAGGGCCTGCCGGAACCGGTCCTTGAGATGCGCACCGTCCTGCGGCGGCATGACGAACTCTAGCTTCTCGACCATCACCTTGACGAGCCGGAACACCGGCCCCGTCTTGGTCCGCACGTCCTTCACGAGCTGTGCGACCTCGGAAGCCTCGCGCACCGTGGCGGTATCGGCGATGCCGCAGCCGCGCGCGATCATCGCGAGGTCGGTGCCGGCACCCGAATCGGTCGGGCCGTTGTTGCGCGGGCTGGTGTGGGTCGCCTGATTGCCGGTCTCGCCGAACTTCTCGTTGTCGAGCACGACGATCGCGAGATTGTCGGGCTGCTGGCTGGCCACGGTGGCGAGCGATCCCAGGCTCATCAGCATGTCGCCGTCGCCCGTGATCACCAGCACACGCTTCGTGGGCTGCGCCAGGGCGAGGCCCAGACCCATGCCGACCGGTGCCCCCATCGAGCCCCATAGCGGCATGTTGAGCGGGCGATCGCCCGCTTCGGTGATGTCCCAGTTCGACGAGCCGAGGCCCGCGATCACCAGCAGATTGTCGTCGGCACCTTCCAGGATCTTCTTCACCAGCGGGCGGCGCTGCAGGGTGGCCTTCAGAGTATTGGCACTCATGTCACTTCTTCCCGAAATTCTTGATGCCGATCAGCTTCTGGCGCAGCAGCACTGCAACGGACTGGCCGCCGTTGAAGGCCGAGCGCGCCGCGGCGTCGACGGTGGCCTTCACCTCGGCAGCAGTCTCGACCGAGTAGACCAGGACGCCCATCGCTTCGAGCACCTTGGGCGTCGCCTGGCCCATGGGATACTGCCAGGAATTGAACTCGCCCCAGTCGCCGCGCATGGTGATCAGGGTCAGGAAGGGAAAGCGCAGGGTCTTGGGCATGCCCATCAGGTTGATGGTGTTGCCGACGCCCGAGCTCTGCATCAGCAGCACCGAGCGCTGCCCGCCGAGCCATGCCCCGGCAGCCAGGGGAATGCCTTCCTCCTCCGTCGTCAGCGCCAGGGTGCGGATCGCGTTGGACCGCTGGCAGGCCTCGATCAGGCGGCCATGGCCGGCATCGGGTACATGGTAGACCTGCTTGACGTCGTGATCCTGCAGAACCTCGAAGATCTGGTCGCGCCAATCAGGCGCTGCGCTCGCGTTCATGTCTCTCCCGTCGCTGGTGCGGGTCGAGTGTAGCTATCGCGAACTTCGTCTTCGAAGACCTTTCTCTGTGAGCAGCTATATCGATATTGTATGGCTCGATGGAGATTTCCCAGCTTCGGACCCTGATCCACGTCGCCGAGCTCGGCAGCCTCAGCAAGGCGGCCGACCGGCTGGGGATTGCCCAGCCGGCGCTCAGCCGCCAGGTGCGGCTGCTCGAGGAGGAGCTGGCGGTGCGCCTGTTCGCCCGCCACGGCCGCGGCATGGTGCTGACCGAGAAAGGCCACGAGATCCTCGAGCACGCGCTGCGCGTGATGGCGGAACTCGAGGAGATCCGGGCGGCGGCATCGGATCTCGACACGCCCTTGCGCGGCCGGATCGGCATCGGCTTTCCGCCGACCGTTGCCGACATCATCTCGGTGCCGCTGGTCGCCGCCTTCGGCAAGGCCCATCCGCAGGCCGAGCTGCGCCTGGTCGGCGCCTATACCGGCTACCTGCTGGACTGGCTGCATCGCGGCGAGATCGACCTCGCCGTGCTCTACGACCCGCATGCCGCGCGCTCGCTGCGCTCGCAGCCGCTGCTGCTGGAAGACCTGTTCCTGATCGGTCCGCCCGGCTCGGGTCTTTCGGGCAGCCAGGCTGTCCCGTTTCGGACCCTCGCTGGCAAGCGCATCCTGCTGCCCAGCACACGCCACGGCCTGCGCACCATCGTCGAACAGTGCGCCATGGAGGCGGGCATCACGCTCGATGTCGCCGTCGAAGCCGATTCCTACGCGACCTTGAAGGACCTGGTCCGCCACGGCCATGGCTGGACCATCCTGCCGCTGCCGCCCATTCACGACGACATCGCCGCCGGACGGCTGGCGGCGGCACCCCTGATCGATCCCGTGCCGGTCAGGCGGCTGGTTCTGTCCTATCCTGCGGACCGGCCGGTCTCACGCCTTGCCCGATTTGCCGGGGAGGCGATCGGGAGCATTGTCGCCGATCACGTCGCACGTGGGATCTGGCCGGGCCAGTTGCTGGATATGGACCAAGAGCACGGTGCACGACGGTCTTAGCGGCAGGCGGACACACACCTCATTGCGCCTTTATCCCCTTGGCCTTGAGCACGCGTTGCCAGTAGTTGCTCTCCGTCTCGATCGTCTTGGCGAACTCGGCCGGCGAGCCGTCCAGAGCCACGATCATGCCGAGCTCTTCGAACGACTTGCGCATTTCCGCGACCATGGCCTCCTGAAGAGCGCGATGCAGTCGATCGACGATGGCCGTCGGCGTGCCGCCCGGCAGCATCAGGCCGAACCACGCGCTGGTATCGGCTTCGGCGAATCCGGCTTCCGCCAGCGTCGGAATCTCGGGCGCGGACGGAGAGCGCTTCAGCGATGTCACCGCGAGCGCTCGGAGCTTGCTGTCACGTACGAGCGGAAGGGCGGTTCCGATGTTGCAGAAGCAGGCGCTGACCCGCCCTGACAGCAGGTCCGGATAGATCGCCGGACCGCCCTTGTAAGGAACGGGCGTGAGGCTGACGCCGGCCAGATTTTCGAGGAAGACTCCGGCCAGGTGCTGCGATGTACCGATGCCGACATGGGCATAGGTGAGGCCTTCCGGCCTGCTTCGCGCAAGGCTCACGAACTCGGCCAGCGTCTTGGCGGGAAGTTCCGGCGGCACGACGAGCAGGTTGGGTGTGACGACCACACGCGAGACGGGGGCAAGGTCACGGACCGGATCGTAGCCCATATTGTCGAACAGATGCTGGTTCACCACGAGACTGGCATTGCCGGCCAGCAGTAGCGTGTGCCCGTCGGGCGAAGATTTAGCGACCGCCGCCGCAGCGAGATTGCCGGAAGCACCAGGCAGGTTCTTGACGACCACGGGCTGTCCCAATTCATCCTTGAGCTTGTTGCCGATGGTACGTGCAACCATGTCCGGTGCCGATCCAGCGGGGAAGCCGACGACGATCTCGACCGGTCGGCTGGGATAGGCCGGTTGCGCGGTCGCTGGACCAAACACCGTCAGTAGGCAGAGCAAGGTGCTGGCCACCGCTAAAAGCTTGCCAGCTCTGCGCTCAATTGGCGTAGACGTCGATCGACTCATGGAACGGCACTCCTTCGAGCTTGTCGCTGCCAGTATCCGGATTGGATGGACAAGGACCGTCAAAAAGGCGTGAAAGGCTGTGTCCCCTCGCCTAAGAATATCGGGGCGAACGGTCGAACAAACCGGCCAGCCGCCCCCTGCGGCCGCCAGGGCACGGATGCCAAAACAATGTCGCAGCACGGCAAACCGGCGATCAACCTCCTTGGGCCCTTCGAGCTGAGAGCAGGACAAGGCCCTTCGCCTAAACTGCCCAAGAAGGCCCAGGCATTACTCTGTTTCCTCGCGATCGGCCGCGGCCGGCCCATGTCACGCGATCAGCTCTCGACCCTGCTGTGGGGCGATACCCCCACGGAGCAGGCACGGCAGAGCCTTCGGCAGTCGCTCTCTTCCCTGCGCACGGCTCTAGGTGCCCAAGACGCGCCGCTCCTCGTCGCCAACGCAACCGACGTCATGCTGGCGGGCGGCGACGGGATTTCAGTGGATACGGAGACCTTTCTCGATCTGTCGGCTTCCGCCGAAATCGAGGGCCTGAAGCGCGCCGGCGGCCTCTATCGCGGCGAATTGCTGGCCGGCTTGCACGTCGAAGCCGATCCGTTCGAACGCTGGCTCGGCGCTGAACGGCAAAAATGGCTCGGCGTACAGCTCGAACTGCAGAATCGTCTGGCTATGATCCAGGCCAAGGTTGGCCGGATCGCCGAGGCAATCGCGTCGGCGCAGCGCGTCGTCGAACTCGATCCGCTGAACGAGCCCGCGCATCGCCTGTTGATGCAGTTGCTCGCCCGATCGGAGCAGCGTGCCGCGGCGCTCAGGCAGTACGAACAGTGCCGCGAGATACTGCACCAAGAGCTGGGTGTCGCGCCCGAAACCAAGACCGTGCAGCTCGCTGATATCATCCGATCCGGCGCGCCTGCCGCCGAGATTGTTCCTCAGCCGACCAAAACCTCCCGATCCGATCGCGGTGAGGCGGGTCCCGACAAGCCGTCGATCGTCGTCCTGCCGTTCGCCAATCTGAGCGGTGATCCGGACCGTGATTATTTCGTCGAAGGATTGGTCGACGACATAAGCGTCGCGCTCGGGCGCGAAAGCTGGTTGTTCGTCCTCGCGGGACCATCGGCGCAGGCCTTGAAGGCAGTGGCCGGCGATTTGTCGACGATCTCCACGAAGCTGGGTGTTCGGTATGTCCTCAAGGGCAGCGTACGCATTGCCGGCGACGATGTCGTCCTCGTTGCCCAACTCACCGATGCGCAACGTGCCGTGCAGATCTGGTCGGAACGTTTCCACGACCGGATCGACAACATATTTGCCCTGCAGGAAAGGCTGACGACAAGGGTCGTGGCGATGATCGCGCCGGCCTTGAAGTCGGTGGAAGTCGATCGCGCGCGGCGCAAACCGACGAACAATCTGACGGCCTACGATCTCTACCTGCAGGCACTGCCGCGCTTTCGGTCGAGCCGACAGACGAACGAAGAAGCACTCGCCTTGCTGCGCCGTGCCGTCGAGTTGGATCCCGGCTATCCGACGGCGCACGCGCTGGCGGCTCGCTGCTTCCAGTTCCAGCTCATGTTCAACTGGCGGCCACCTGACGATCCAGGCTTTGCCGAAGGCGTCCGATTTGCGCACCGGGCCCTGGAGATCGGCAAGGACGATTCGGAAGCCTTGTGGATGGCGGCGCTGGCCCTGGTGCATCTTTCAGGGGAGATCGACCATGTCCTCGCGCAAATGGAACGGTCGCTCGCGCTCAATCCCAATTCGGCAAACGCCTGGACTGCGAGCTGCTTCGTGCACAGCTATCTCGGAGACAGCGTCACGGCGATCGACCATTTCCAGCGTGCCCAGCATCTCAATCCGCTGGACTTGTCGCAGCATGTCCACTGGAACGCAGTGGCCTGGGCCTACCTGGGTGACGATCGTCTCGAGGACGCGCATGACGCGGCCGTCCGAACGCTCAATGTCGTTCCGACCTATCCGCCGGGCTTGCGGATGAAACTGAGCACCTGTGGCCTGCTGGGTCGCCATGACGAGGCGCGGGCCTGCGTGGAACGACTGCTCGAGGTGCAGCCCGGTAGCAGTGTGCGGTGGTTGAGCCGGTTCCTGCGAGCCGCGCTGCAACGCAATCGCCATGCCTACGAAATCTATATCGAGGGCGCCCGACGCGCTGGTCTGCCGGAAAGCTGAGGCACTGTTCGACGTGGAGCATGACGGTCAGAATGGCTTCAGCACCACCAGGAACACGATGGCGATCATCAGCAGGGTCGGCACCTCGTTCCACCAGCGGTAATAGGTGGCGGGCCGCGTGTTGCGGTCGGCTTCGAACTCCTTGCGCCAGCGGCCGTAGAGGTGATGCACGAAGGTCAGGCCGACCACGAGGAAGAACTTCATCTGCCACCAGCCGGCATGCCACCACTCGCCACGCCAGGCGAGAAGCAGGCCGAACAGCCAGACGAGGATCATCGCTGGATTCATGATGCCGCGCAGGAGACGGCGCTCCATCACCTTGAAGGTCTCGCTTTGCGGTGAGCCTATCGGCGCATCGGCGTGATAGACGAAGAGGCGCGGCAGATAGAGAAGGCCCGCCATCCAGGCGATCACCGCCACGATGTGCAGCGCCTTCAGGATCTCATAGAGCATCGACGTCTCCTTTTGTCGCCTCCCCTCTTTGCGCTGACCGATTCGCATGTCGCTGTGGCGCGCCTGGCGGCTCTTTCATGTTCCTCTCCCCCTTGGGGGAGAGGTTAGGTGAGGGGGTGGCCGAGATCGCAGGGGCTCGTGGTCTCCGCGTCCTTCGATTCCCCCTCACCCAACCTCTCCCCCGAAATGGGGGAGAGGAGAATGAAAGAAGTAGCTGTGCTCAACCTATGGGCGATGTGCGAATAAGACAGCGTCTCTGTGAGGGAGAAAAATATCTATGCCGCCTTCCCCGCGGCGATCAGCGGACAGCCGAGATGGGCCCGGCTGCAGGGCATCGACTTGGCGCCATGGCAAACCGTCCCGGTCGGCTCCGCCAGGGCGGCGCGCACGCGATCGGCGAGGCCTGCGATGAAGGACGGATGCGTGCCCACGGTCGGTACTCGAACATAGGTCGACACCCCGTTCTTCTCGGCAAGATGACGATACTCGATGTCGAGTTCGACCAGGGTCTCGGAGTGCTCCGACACGAAGCTCAGGGGATAGAGCACCACGGCCTTGCCGTCGGCGCCGGCGCGCGCGATCTCGGCATCGGTCGACGGGCCGATCCATTTCAGCGGCCCCACCCGGCTCTGATAGCAGACCGACCAATCGAGGCCGCCGATCCGATCGGCGATCGCCTGCGCCGTCCTCTCGACCTGGCTCTGATAGGGATCGCCGGCCTTGATGACCCGCTCGGGCAGGCCATGCGCCGAAAACAGCACGCGCGTCGCCAGGGTGCCGGCCTCGCGCAGCCCCTGCTGCAAGAGTTCGGTCGAGGCGGCGATGAAACCGTCCTCGTCGGGATAGCAGCAGACAGTCTGGGTCGACACCACGAGCTTGGCCTTGGCTGCTGCTTCCCGCCAGGCCTTCACCGACGAATCGGTCGTCGTGGTCGAGAATTGCGGATAGAGCGGCAGCAGCACGATGCGATCGGGAGCGAAGCGTTTCACCGACCGCACGACGGCGTCCGTCATCGGGTGCCAGTAGCGCATGCAGACATAGCCGCGCCATTCGTGATCCGGACCTAATGCTTCTTCGAGCGCCCGCGCCTGCGCCTCGGTCTGCCCGAGAATGGGCGAGCTGCCGCCGATCCTGGCGTAGATGCCCTGCGCCTTGGGCGTGCGCCGGCGGGCGATGAAGCTGGCCAGCGGCCCGCGCAGCAGCGCCGGCAGGCGCAGGATCGCTGGATCGCTGAACAGATTGCGCAGGAAGGGCTGCACCGCTTCGGGCGAGTCGGGCCCCCCGAGATTGAACAGAATGATCGCGACCTTCACGACTCACCCGGTTTCCAGGTCCGTACGATCTCGACGAGTTGCGCGACATGCTCCGGCGGCGTCTGCGGTACGACACCATGGCCGAGATTGAAGATGAACGAGCCGTGCCCAAGCTTGTCGAGGATGCGCCTGGCTTCTCGCTCGAGGGCCGCGCCGCCCGCGACCAGCATGATAGGATCGAGATTGCCCTGCACACAGATATGCGGCTGCAGTTCCTTGGCCGCCCAATGCGCGCCGATGCCGGTATCGAGCGACAGGGCGCTGAAGCTGTCCGGCCGGCGATACATCAACGCCGCCGGGCCCACAGCGCGTGGAAAAGCCAGGACAGGGACGTTGGGATGGCGTTCGCGCAGCCCCGTGGCGATGCGTACCATGGGGTCCAGCGACCAGCGGAAGAGCTGCTCCTCCGGCAGCACGCCGGCCCAAGAATCGAAGAGCTGCACCCCGTCGACGCCGGCTTCGACCTGGTTGGAAAGGTGATCGACCACGGACTCGACCAGCAGGTCGATCAGCAGCCCGAAGGATTCGGGGTGCCCATAGGCCCACTTCTTCACTTTGGCGAAGTCGCGGCTGCCGCTGCCTTCGATCATGTAGCAGGCAAGCGTGAAGGGCGCGCCGGCAAAGCCCAGCAGCGCCGTCTCGCGCGGCAGGGCGGCCCGGGTCTGCCGGATCGCCTCGTAGACGGGCGCGAGATGGTCGGCCAGCCGGGCGCGCGACAGCCGGGCGAACTGTGCCGGATCGGTCAGGGCCTCGAGTTTCGGGCCCTCGCCCTCCTCGAACCAGACTTTCTGGCCGAGCGCATCCGGAACGACCAGGATGTCGGAAAAGATGATGGCGGCGTCGAAGCCGAAACGCCGGATGGGCTGTAGGGTTACTTCGACCGCCTTGTCCGGCGTGTAGCAGAATTCGAGGAATGACCGGGTGGTCGCGCGCACGGCGCGGTATTCCGGCAGGTATCGGCCCGCCTGGCGCATCAGCCAGACCGGTGGCGTCGCAAAGCGCCGCCCGGCCAGTGTCTCCAGGAATTTCCCGCTGCTCAACGCATCATCCTCATGCCTTCCCTCTTACCTAATCATAATAGGTAGTAGGAGTAGTAGAGGGTGTGGCACATGGGGATGCGCCTTATTGATGAATGCTCCCCAGGCGCCTGTGGATCGGCGACGCCCGATTCCACGCGATTCGGGCGCAGGATTCCCGATTCGCAGGATTCTCCTCCCAAGCTGTCCGCAAGGGATGATCACCGGGATGGGACGGGCGCGCCGGGGTTGGAATCCGGGCCTCCGGGAAAAGGTCGCCGGCTGTCCCCGTCTTCCAACCGACAATCCCGCATTTCTCCCGAGAGGCCTGTGGGGTAAAACGGGCCGTGGCGAACCGGAATTTTCACGTCCATCTCGTGTCCGACTCGACCGGCGAGACCGTGTCGAGCGTCGCGCGCGCCTGTCTCGTGCAGTACGAAGGCATATTCGTGCAGGAGCATGTCTGGTCGCTGGTGCGCACACCGGGCCAGATGGAGAAGGTGATGCAGGCGGTCGAACGCGATCGCGGACCTGTGCTGTATACGCTGGTCGATCCCGAACTGCGCGACGTGGTGCGTGATCATTGCCGGCGTCTGCAATTGCCCTGCGTCGGTGTGCTCGATCAGGCGATGAGTGTGCTGGCCGTGCATTTCCATTCCAAGAGCGAGCAATGGCCCGGCCGCCAGCATCAGCTCGACGAAGGCTATTTCGATCGCATCGATGCCATGCACTACACCTTGGCGCACGATGACGGGCAGTCGACCCACGATCTCGAGGATGCCGACGTCATTCTCGTCGGGCCGTCGCGCACCTCCAAGACACCGACCTGCGTCTACCTCGCCAATCGCGGGGTGCGTGCCGCCAACGTGCCGCTGGTGCCCGCCGTGCCGCCGCCGGTCGAACTCGAGGAAGCCAAGCGCCCGCTGATCGTGGGCCTGATCACCGATCCGGAACGGCTGGTGCAGATCCGCGTCAATCGCCTGCGGCTGCTGCAGCGCGAGACCGAGACGGACTATACGGACATGGAGCGCGTGCAGCGCGAGATCCAGGAAGCGCGCCGCCTCTACGCCCGCCGCAAGTGGGCGACCATCGACGTCACACGCCGTTCGATCGAGGAAACGGCGGCGGCGATCCTGCAAATGCTGGCGACACGTCGCGATCAGAGGTTGCAGGCCGGATAACGAAGCGGGAGGCGACCATGAGGGCAGCCTTTGTAGCGTTGGGTCTGGTGTTCGGGAGCATGGCGGCAGGAGCCGCCACGGGGATCACGGCGGCTTGGGCCGCCAATGGGATCGACGTCAAGCGGGGCGGCGACGCCAACGTCTATGGCAATTGCGTGCCGAGCCTGATCGTCGAGAACAAGTCGGGCGAGACGATCGGCTATCTGCAGGTCGATGTCGTGCTGGCGCTGAATGACGGGCGTGAGCGGACGGTCGAGCTGGCCTCTTCCTATCGCGAGGGCGCGCCCTTTCCCATCGCGCCCGGCCAGACGGCGACATTGAAACAGCATCTCGACCTGTCGCGCGCGCTGGGCGTGCCCTGCGGCGAGGTCAAGGAACGCAAGGTCTCTCGGACGATCTGCGAGACAGCGCGTGGCACAGCCTGTGCATCGTCGGTCTCCGTCAAACCCTGAGGCTTTTTCATGAATTTCCGTCGCAGGACTCTTCTCGGCGCCGCCGGCGCCTCCCTTGTCGCGGCCCCGGCCATCGGCCCGGCGCGGGCGCAGAGCGACTTTCCTAACAAGACGCTGAAGATGATCGTCCCCTACCCGCCGGGCGGCGGCACGGACGGGCTGGGCCGCATCACCGCGCAGTTCCTGGGCGAAAAGCTCGGCCAGCAGATCGTGGTCCAGAATGTCGGCGGGGCGTCCGGCACGATCGGGTCCGACACCGTGCGGCGCGCCGAGCCCGACGGCTATACGCTGCTCTTCAATGCGAGCCTGTTCGTGCTCGGCAAGACGGTGGTTCCCTCCTGCCCTTACGACCCGCAGACCGATTTCCGCGCCATCGCCCAGGCGGGCGAGGCGCCTCTGGTCCTGCTGGCCAACAACAACGTGCCGGGCAACGACTATGCGAGCATCATGGCGGCGGTGACGAAGGACCCGAAGAAGTTCTTCTTCGCGCTGTCCTCCGGGGGCGCGGCGGGCCATATCGCGACCTTGGCCTTCCTGAAGCGGACCGGCCTGCCGATCGACACGATCATGTACAAGGGCACGGCGCCGGCGAACACCGACCTGATGTCGGGAGCGGTGCAGTTCTTCATGGATCCCTGGACGGCGCTGCTGCCGCTGGCCACTTCGGGCCGGGCCAAGGGTGTGTTCGTCACCTCCCGCCAGCGCACGCCGCTTGCCCCCAACATCCCGACCACCGACGAGGTCGGTCTGAAGGACTTCCACCTGAGCTCCTGGTACGGCGTGTGGGCGCCCAAGGACACGCCCGACGCGATCGTGAACAAGCTCGCCGCGGCGATGGCCGAGGTCTCGAAGGACAAGGGTTTCAACGAGAAGACCACGTCGCTCGGCATCGTGCCGACCGCCCGCGGGCCCAAGGAGTTCGCGGCCTTCATCAAGGAGGAGGTCGACACCAACACCGCGCTCCTGAAGGACGCAGGATTCAAGCCGGAGTGACGGCCCCTTGAAAGGGACTGTACGGAGCTGTACAGTTCTCCCATAGGTGCGATATGGCCAAAGAACTACGCAAGGGCGCTGAGGAAGCGCGTAACCAACTTCCGGACTTGCTGGCTGCCGCGGAGCAAGGACGCTCGACGATCATTACGCGCCACGGGCGTCCGGTGGCGGCGCTCGTGCCGATCGACGCCTATCGTCCGACGGGTCGGCAGCAATCTCTGCTTCCCTTGTCGGGGAGCGGACGAGGTCTGTGGGGAAAGAACAGCACACGCACCCTTGAGCGGCTGCGCGACGAATGGAGCCGATAGATCTCGCAGGTTTGCCTGAGCAGGCGCTTCTCCTACTGGATTCCGCACCGGTCATCTATTTTCTCGAGGAGCATCCAAGATTCAAACGGCGCTTCTTGCCATTGTTCGAAGCACATGCGTCGGGTGATCTCCGTTTTGCAGTGACGACGATCACGATGGCGGAAGTGATGACTGGGCCGTTGCAGGCAGGCGATGATGCGCTGGTTCGACGCTATCGCACGGTTCTGGAATCCTGGCAGATGGTGGAACTCACCGGTGACATCGCGGAGAGTGCGGCAAGGCTACGTGCGACGCTGCGCTTCAGGTTACCGGATGCGGTACAGGTTGCCAGTGCTCTGGCAATCAATGCGGCAGCGCTCGTCACGCACGATCGTGATTTTTCACGCGTCCGTTCGTTGCGCATTATATCCTGATTTGAACCGAGACTTGCGGACTGCGGCCGTCACTCCGCCGCTTTCGGCACCGGATCGAAGCGGGCGTCGAAGTCGCGGATGGCGGTTTCGACCGACGCGGCGACCTGCTTCAGCTTCTCCTGGTTCACGACCTTGAGGCCGAACAGGTCCTTCACATAGAAGACGTCGACGGCGCGCTCGCCGTAGGTGGTGACATGCGCCGAGGCGATCTGCAGGTTGACGCGGGTGAGCGCGCGCGTGACGACATGGAGGAAGCCGGGACGATCGCGGCCGTTGACCTCGATCACGGTGAAGGTGTCGGAGGCGTTGTTGTCGATCAGCACGCGCGGCTCGACGGTGAAGACGCGATCGCGCTTGGGCCAGGAGGCCCGCTGATTGTCGAGCTCGCGCTGCACGTCGAGGCGGTTGGAGAGCGCCAGCTCGACCCGGGCGGCGAGGCGCGCCAGGCGTTGCGGGCCGTCGAACGGCTTACCTTCGAGGTCCTGGATCCAGAACGTGTCGAGCGCCATGCCGTTGGCCAGGGTGAAGATCTTGGCATCGACGATGTTGGCGCCGCTGATCGCCATGGCGCCGGCGAGGCGGGCGAACAGGCCGTGGGTGTCGAGAGTGTAGATCGTGACTTCAGTGACCGAACGCTCGATATCGACACGATGCTCGATGGCCAGCGGCTGTTTGTCGCGTTCGGCGCGGCGCACCAGCTCGGCCTGGCGTACGAGCGTTTCCGTCGGAAAGGAGAGCCAGTAGGGCGCGTAGCCGCGGGCGAAATGGGCGTCCTTGTCGGCATCGGGCCAGCCGGCCAGCCGGTCGGCGACGTCGGCCTGGATGTGCTTGAGGCGCTCGCCGCGGCCGCCGGCCAGGGTGCCGCCCGACAGGACCTGCTCGGTGGCGCCGTAGAGCTGGCGCAGAAGGGCCGCCTTCCAGTTGTTCCAGACGTTGGGGCCGACGGCGCGGATGTCGCACACGGTGAGGACCAGCAATAGACGCAAGCGTTCGGGCGATTGCACCAGCGCGGCGAAGGTGTCGATGGTCTTGGGATCCATCAGGTCGCGCTGGAAGGCGGTGGCCGACATGGCGAGGTGATAGCGCACCAGCCAGGCCACGGTTTCGGTCTCGGCAGCGCTCAAGCCCAGACGTGGACCAAGCTGCATCGCCACGTCGGCGCCGAGGATCGAGTGATCGCCGCCGCGACCCTTGGCGATGTCGTGCAGCAGAACCGCGAGATAGAGGACCGGCCGCGACAGGATCTTGTGGACGACATCGGCCGACAGCGGATGGTCTTCCTTGAGGGCACCCGATTCGATGCGCGACAGGATCCCGATGGCGCGGATCGTGTGCTCGTCGACCGTATAGGTGTGATACATGTCGTGCTGCGTCTGCGCGACGACGCGACCGAAATCGGGAATGAAGCGGCCGAACACACCGGCTTCGTTGAGGCGCCGCAACGTCGTTTCAGGGTCGTTCGGCGACGTCAGCATCTCCATGAAGAGACGATTGGCCTCGGGATCGCTGCGCAGCCGGTCGACCAGTCGGATGTTCTGGGTGATCAGCCGCAAGGTCGCGGGATGGATATCGAGGCCGTTCTCCTGCGCGACATGGAAGAGGCGGAGGATCGCCACGGGATCCTGGGCGAAGGCGTCCGAACTCGCGACCGCCAGCCGCTCGCCATCGAGACGGAAGCCTTCGAGCTGGCGCGGGCGCAGGGTCTGCCAAAGGGCGGCGAGCTTCGGCTTGCGCCGGCGGCTGTCTTCGAGGGCGGCGACGAAGATGCGCGTGAGGTCGCCGACCGTCTTGGCGTGAAGATAATAGTGCTTGGTAAAGCGCTCGACGCCGCGGCTGCCCGGACGGTCCTGGTAGCCGAGGCGCGTGGCGATCTCGCGCTGCAGGTCGAAGGACAGGCGGTCGTCGGCGCGGCCGGTGAGATAATGGATATGGCAACGGACGGTGGCGAAGAAGCGTTCGGCGCGTTCGAAGTGGCGGGCTTCGCCGCGCGTCAGGACGCCCTTGGCCACCAGCTCGCCTGGTTCGCGGACGCGATAGAGATACTTGGCGATCCAGAACAGCAGATGGAGATCGCGCAGCCCGCCCTTGCCCTCCTTGACGTTGGGTTCGACGACGTAGCGCGAATCGCCCATGCGATGGTGGCGCTGGTCGCGTTCGGCAAGCTTGGCCTCGACGAAGTCGTGACCATCGCCGACATAGAACTTCTGCGCGAAGCCGCGCGTCAGCTCGTCGAACAGCTCGCGGTCGCCCCAGAGGTAGCGCGCTTCCAGGAGGGCCGTCCGGATCGTCTGGTCGCGCTCGGCGTAGCGCAGGCTCTCCTCGACGGTGCGTGTGGCATGACCGACCTTCAGGCCGAGATCCCACAGCAGGTAGAGCATGAATTCGACGATCTGCTCGCCGCGTGGCGTCTGCTTGTAGGGGCGCAGGAACAGGAGGTCGATGTCCGACAGGGGCGCCAGCTCGCCGCGGCCGTAGCCGCCGGTGGCGACGACGCCCAGCCGTTCGGCGGCGCTGGGGTTGGCCGCCGGATAGGCGTACTGGTCGGCGAAGTCGAACAGGACCCGGACGATCTGGTCCATCAGGTAGGAGGTCGCGATCAGGACGGCGGGGCCGTCATTGCGCAGCGGGCCCTTCTCTTCCTCGAACCGGCGGCGGATTTCGCTGCGGCCCGCGGTCAGGGCATCGCGCAACAGGGCGAGAACGGCCGTCCTTGGCGGCTCGCCGCCCGACGGCATGTCCTCGACCAGGGCCGCCAAGGCTTCTTCCAGGGCGCGGCGGCGCACGATGCGTCGACGGTCGGGGATCTCGTCATAGGGCTTGGCCATGTGGTGCGATCTTACAGGGGCGACCGGGCCCCCTGCCAGCACCCCTGCCAGCCCCCCTCCCAGCTCGGGCAGATTCCGTGTCATAAAGGACAGCCATGAAGTTTCCTGCCCTTCTCGCTGCGGCGGCGCTGGCTTTTGGCGCTGTGGGTGCATTTGGGAGTGTGTTCGCTCAGGGTGCCGGCCGTCCGGCACTGGCTGCTCCGGCGTCGAGCCTGATCGACCTGAACAGCGCCAGCCGCGACGATCTCATGACCTTGGACGGCATCGGCGAAGTACGCGCCGACGCCATCATTCGGGCGCGGCCTTTCCGGGCCAAGACCGACCTGGTCGAGCGCCGGCTGATTCCCGAGGCGCTGTACGAGAAGCTCGCTGACAAGGTGATGGCGCGGCCCGTCCCAGGACAGCCCGCGCCGGCACCGGCCAAACCGGGGCAGCCCGCGCAGCCCAAGCGCTCGTGAGCGGCGCCACGATCTATGCGTTGGGCACGCCCGTGCCCTCACGCGCGCATCCCGGCGCGATCTCGGTCATTCGCCTGAGCGGCCCGCGGGCCGGCGATGCGCTGCTGGCGCTCACTCGAAAGGACGCCCTGCCTGCCCCGCGCCGCATGGTGCTGCGCGCGGTGGTCGATCCGCTGAGCGGCGAGACGATCGATCGCGGGCTGGTCGTCTGGTTCGCCGCCGAAAGCAGCGAGACCGGCGAACCGATGGCCGAGCTTCACCTGCACGGTGGACGGGCTGTCGTGGGCGCAGCGCTCGATGCGCTGGCGCGGCTCGGCTTTTGCCGCCTGGCCGAGCCGGGCGAGTTCACGCGCCGGGCCTTCGAGCACGGCAAGCTCGACCTTACCGAAGCCGAAGCGATTGCCGATCTCGTGGCGGCGGAAACTGGCGCGCAGCGGCGGCAGGCCCTGCAACAGATGGATGGCGCGCTGTACCGGCTTTATGAGGACTGGCGCGGCAAGGGCGTGCGGGCGCTTGCCCATCTCGAGGCCGCCATCGACTTCCCCGACGAGGATCTGCCCGACGGGCTTGCCGACGAGGTGCGAAGCGTTATCGGTCGGCTGCAATCGGAGATTGATCATCATCTTGCCGATCGACGCGGGGAACGCCTCCGGGATGGTCTATCGATTGCCATCATCGGCCCGCCCAATGCCGGCAAGTCGTCCCTGTTGAACCTGCTGGCGCGACGCGACGCGGCCATCGTCTCGGAGACGGCCGGCACCACGCGCGACGTGATCGAGGTGCATCTCGATCTGGGCGGCTGGCCGGTTATTTTGGCCGATACGGCAGGCCTGCGGGTGACACAAGATGCGATCGAACAGGAAGGGGTGCGTCGCGCCCGTGTTCGCGCCGCCGCTGCCGATCTTCGGCTGCTGGTGCTGGATGCGACGGTTGATTGGAAAAGAGAATGGCAGTCTCTGATTGCGACAACCGACGGTTGGGATAGCCTAAAGGACATTGTTGTCGTCAACAAAGTAGATCGCGCCAAGGTTGTATCAGATGAGGTTGTGCAACTATCTGCCAATACCAGCACGGGGCTCCCTGAACTGCTGAAGCGGCTCGAGCAGGCTGCCAGCACCCTGATGCAGGAGGGCGCCGGCGTCGCGCCGCTGACCCGCGCGCGGCATCGCGAGGCGCTGGTCGACTGCCAGGCGTCGCTCGGGCGCGCGCTTGCAGCACCGGAGGTCGCCCTCGCCGCCGAAGACCTGCGCCTGGCCCTGCGGGCATTAGGGCGCATCACCGGGGCTGTGCAGATCGACGAACTGCTGGACGTGATCTTTCGTGACTTCTGTATCGGGAAGTGATGCCAGGCCTTGACCGGCCCGGCGCAATCTCCGACAGAGGCCCGCTATGTTCCGGGCTCATTCATATGACGTCATCGTTGTCGGTGGCGGCCACGCCGGCTGTGAAGCGGCAGCGGCGGCGGCGCGCCTGGGCGCCCGGACCTTGCTGCTGACCCACCGGGTCGAAACGATCGGTGAGATGTCGTGCAACCCTGCGATCGGCGGCCTGGGCAAGGGCCATCTGGTTCGCGAGATCGATGCCCTGGACGGCATCATGGGTCGGGCGATCGATCGTGCGGGGATCCAGTTCCGGACGCTCAATCTCTCCAAGGGGCCGGCCGTGCGGGGGCCCCGTGCCCAGGCCGATCGCAAGCTCTATCGCGCGGCCGTTCAGAATCTCCTGGCCGAGCAGGCGAACCTCGAGATCCGGGGCGAGCCCGTTGCCGACATTCTGCTGGATGCGGCAGGGATATGCGCCGGGGTGCGGACGGAAGCTGGACGAGATATTTCTGCAGGACGCGTGATTCTCACGACTGGCACGTTCCTGCGCGGCCTGATTCATATGGGCCAGAACAAGATCCCGGCAGGCCGCGTCCGCGGCAATGGGCGGGACGATGTGGTCGAGCCACCGTCGACTGCCTTGGCGCAGACGCTCGACAAGCTTGGCTTTGTCCTGGGTCGCTTGAAGACCGGCACGCCGGCGCGACTGGACGGCCGGACGATCGATTATGCGTCGTTGGAGCGGCAGGACGGTGACGACCCGCCACAGCCCTTCTCCTACCTGACCGACCGGATCACGACACCGCAGATCGCCTGCCACATCACGACGACCACGGCGGCAACCCACGAGATCATTCGCGCCAACCTCCACCAGGCGCCCATGTATTCGGGCCAGATCGAGAGTGTCGGTCCGCGCTACTGTCCATCGATCGAGGACAAGGTTGTCCGGTTTGGCCATCGCGAACGGCACCAGATCTTCCTCGAGCCCGAGGGACTGGACGACGACACGGTGTATCCCAACGGCATCTCGACGTCGCTTCCCCAGGAAGTGCAGCTAGCCATGCTGCAGACCATTCCCGGTCTCGAGCGGACGACGATGCTGCGGCCGGGCTATGCCATCGAGTACGACCACATCGACCCGCGGGAGCTGCATCCGACCCTGGAGACCAGGCGGGTCCGGGGTCTGTATATGGCCGGCCAGATCAACGGAACGACGGGTTACGAAGAGGCCGCGGCGCAAGGGCTGATCGCCGGGCTCAACGCAGCGCTCGATACTCCGTTCACCGTGGATCGGGCCGATGGCTATCTGGGTGTTTTGATCGACGACCTGGTGTCGCTGGGCGTCACCGAACCCTATCGGATGTTCACGTCGCGGGCGGAGTATCGCCTGTGGTTGCGGGCGGACAATGCCGATCAACGACTGACGCCCCGGGGGCTGGAGATTGGCTGTATCGGGGACACCCGCGCCCGGATGTTTCACGTGAAACAGGAAGCCCTCGAGTCCGCCCGACGTCTGGCGGACGGGCTGCGGCTCAGCCCTTCAGCCCTGGCGAAGCGAGGGGTCACAATCAACCAGGATGGGGTGCTCCGATCGGCACTCGACCTTCTGGCCTATCCGGACATCGACTGGGGTCGTTTGTCCACGCTGTGGCCGGACCTAGCGGCTGTCCCGGCGGACGTGGCCGAACAGTTGACCATTGACGCTCGCTATGAAGGATACCTCGATCGGCAGCGACAGGACATTGTCGCGTATCGTCGGGATGAGGCTTTGGAACTTCCGGCTGATCTGGACTATGGCGCCATTGGCAGCCTGTCCAACGAAGTGCGTCAGAAGCTGCAGACGCACAAGCCGTCAACTCTGGGCCAGGCGGCGCGGATCTCCGGCGTGACGCCAGCTGCCCTGGTTGCTCTGCTGAAGCACGTCCGCCGTCGAGCGGCTTAGACCATGGATCCAAAACGGGATCCCCTGGCGGATGTTTCACGTGAAACACGCCGGCGCCTGGAAGTGTTCACCGAGACCCTGCAGCGCTGGCAGAAAGCCATCAATCTGGTCAGCCGTTCGACGCTCGACGACATCTGGGAGCGCCATATCATCGACTCCGCCCAAGTGGTCCGGCTCCTGCCGCCCGAGGCGGTGACCCTGGCCGATCTGGGCAGCGGGGGCGGATTTCCGGGCATGGTGATCGCCGCCATGCGGCCTGATCTTCAGATCACGCTTATCGAGTCCGACGCCCGGAAAGCTGCCTTTTTGGGTGAAGTTGGCCGGCGTATGGGGTTGGAAAACCAACCTAAAATCGCTATCTCAAGGATAGAGATGGCGCCACCCGTCGCGGCGGACATCGTTACGGCGCGGGCGCTCGCACCGTTGGGACAACTCCTCGGGTGGGCCCAGCGTCACCGAAAAGATAACGCTATTTGCCTTTTCCACAAAGGGAAGGGCTGGTCGACGGAAGTCGAGGAGGCCAAGAAGGAATGGCAGTTTTCGCCCGAGCCCGTTGCCAGCGTGACCGACCGTGACGCCGTCATCCTTCGAATCGGCCCCTACCGAGCCGCCACCGGCTGCTCCCCCAACGCCTCCGACGCCCCCCTCTCCTGATACGCCTCCGGAGGCCGCCAAGGGGCCGCAAGTCTATGCCATTGCCAACCAGA
>MKRV01000141.1 GCA_001897995.1 Alphaproteobacteria bacterium 65-37
GTAGTTGACCATGTAGGGCGACAGAAGCAGCGTCCCGGCCGCCAGGACGGCCGTCCGCTCGCCGCTATGGGGGTAGTGGCGAAAGGCGATCCAGACCATTCCGAGGGCGGCCAGCACCCCGACAAGGTGAAGGCCTCCCGCCAGGGCCGGAGGAACACCCAGGATGCGCGCGCCGGCCAGGATCGTCGTCATGTAGATGGAGACATCCCTGAACATGACGTCGACGATCTGCGGCGACGACGCTTCGCGCATCATCTCGAAGAACCTCGCCCAGAAATCGATGCCGAACACCCAGAGGCTCGCGGCCGACAGCAACAATGAAGTGGCGATCGCCGATGCGAGCGCCCGCCAATGCCGCCCTGCCAGCAGGGCGATCGGCAGCAGGGCGAAAAGCTGCGGCTTGTAGGACAGGCAGCCCAGCAGGATCCCCGCCACGATCGGCGAGGTCGTCAGCAGCTGCATGCCGCCGTAGAAGAACCCCAAGGTCAGGAAGGCATTCTGCCCGGAAATCATGGTCCAGAGAGCAGCCGGCGAGGTGATCGCGGCCAGCCAGCCATAGACGTCGGAGCGGCCCGCCAGCAGGAACGAAACGGCTGCGGTGGTGAACATGAACAGGCCGTAGGCCAGGGCGACGCCGAAAAACGCCACCGGCAGGGTCATCAGCAGCCAGGTCGGCGGATAAAGGAAGGGCCTGAAGCCGACCGGCGACGGGAACCGATCGACATAGATCCGATTCTCGAAGTCCACGAACGCCTGGAAGTCGTAGACGATCGCCAGGTTTCCCTCGAAGAAGGCACGCGCCGCGGCGTGGAACACCAGGAAGTCGGGAAACAGAACCCATCGCTGCGGACCGATCAACGGACCGCCGGACAGGAAGAGCGTGATGGTCAGGACGTCGTAGGCACCGACCACGGCCGCGAAGACTGCCGCCACACGCAGCAGGAAGGCCGGCGATGTCGTGCGCCCCCACACGATCGCCGGCACGATCGTCGACACGACCCCGCCCCATTGCCGAAGCCCCTGCCGCATCGACGCCTTACGTGTCACCAGCCGAGGCCCCGGACTTCCAGCGCGGCTGCCGCCTGCCGCGATACAAGCCCCTCAGGTAGGACGCATGCAGCGTCCCGAGCCGGCCGAGCGCATGCCTGTTCAGCACGAACCGGCGATAGTTTCGCCAATTGATCCTGATCGTGTCGGCCAGGCCGCGGTCGATGGCGCGGCAGAAGTAGTTCACGTTGTAGGCGAGCGTCCGAACATAGTCAGCGCCGACGTCGGTACGGCTGCCACCGCTCGGATCCTGGAAATGCACCAGCGCGGCGCCGCCGGCATAGTAGATCGTCCCGCCGCCTTTCCTGAGGCGATAGCAGAACTCGGCATCCTCGCCGACCGCGTTCGCCACGAAGTGCTCGTCGAAGCCGCCGACCCGCAGAGCCTCGGCGCGCCGCACCGAAAGATTGCAGCCCACCCCCCAGCTGCAGGGGGAAAAGTCGAAATCGACGTTCAGCAGCGGCCGATCGTCGGTCAGCAGCAGGGCGTACTCCGCGTCGCTGATGTCGGTGCGGCTCTTCAGAGCCTCGCCCGGGGCCGGCGCCGGCCCCGTGACGGCCCAGACCTTTGGGTCCGCATAAGGGGCAACATGGGCGGCGAGGAAGCCCTTCTCGACCTCGACGTCGTCGTCGACGAAGACGACGATGTCGCCCTTGGCCAGGGCCAGGCCGTCGTTGCGCGCGCGCGGCAGGCTCTTGTAGGTCACACGTCTATGGACGAAGCGCGAGCGCACGCTCTCGAGATATCGGTTCGTCGCCTCTTCGTGCTGCTCCGTCTGATCGACGACGATCAGCTCATAGGGGCTGTAGGTCTCCCGGCCGAGCAGCGTTTCGATCGTGCGGCACAGCATGGCCTCGCGATTGAGCGTCGGGATGACGACCGATACGGCCGGTCGCGTCGTCTGGCTGGACTCCGGCACGCCGCTGCCTCCGCTAACCGGGCCGACGCGCGACGGTGATGAGATCGTAAGCCCTCTCCTGCGGATAGCCGATGGCGCCCAGGAGCCCGTCGACTAGCCGATGTTTCCAGCCATAGGCCGAGATCGATCGCCCCGGCGTGTCGCGCCTGGAGCGCAAGGGCTCGTGCGATTCGAAGCGGTTCACGACCTTCTGCAACCCGGCATCGTCGAGAAGCGCCTGCATGCCTTCGGGAAATACGCGCCAGCAGTCGATCGGCGCCTCGTGGTAGGGCCAGCTGACGGGGTTGACCGTCACGATCAGCCCTCCCGGCCGGACAACGCGCACCAGTTCGCGCATCCAGATCCAGGGCTTGCGGACATGCTCCAGAACGTTCGCGGCGAGGACGACGTCATAGTGTCCGTCGGCAATCGGGTACTCGTACTCGTTGAGGGCGACCACCTGCAGGCCCGGGCTGGGGTCGAGGCCGAGGACATCCCATTCGATACCCGGCTTGTGGGAGATTTCCTGCAAGGTCGTCGGGAGCTTGTCGGGCCCGATTTCCAGCACCTTCATCCCCGGCTCGAGCAAGGGCGCCGCATACAGCTCGTACAGTATCCGACAATTCGGGTGCATCGGCCGACTATATCGGCCGGCTTTGCGCATTCAAAAGAATTTGCGCTTTTCCTGATGTTATTGCCTTCGACGACAACGGCCGACGTCGAGGCGGCGGCGCCCCAAGGGGCGCCGCCGTATCGTCGGCTCCGCGCGGTTCCTGTCGCTCGCCTACTTGGCCTTGCTCTTGTCGAGGTCGGGCATGGCCGCCGACGCCGCAGCGAAACGGGGCGACGTCGTGACCTTGAGCGCAGCGGCCGCGGCATCGTTCTGCATGATCTTGGCCATGATCGCCTGCTGGGCACGCTCGAACACGGCGCGGTTGTCGATCACGAACTTCTGCGATTCGCGCAGCTTGGCGATGTAGCCGTTGATCTCGGGGATCACGTAGCGGGCCACCATGTCCCAGCTGCGGCGGGTGTTCTCCGGGTTGGCCCAGTCGTGCACGAAGCCGATGGCGGTGCCGAAGCCGCCGGCCTTGGCATAGACCTGCTTGATCATCTTCACAAGGTCGTCCGGCGTGCCGATCGTGGCGGCGGCGCCGTCGACCATCGCGGTCTTGTCGACCGCCTCGTCCGGCGAGGCGAACGGCCCCGCGCCCGGCCGCTTCAAGGTGCCGACGATGTACTCGTTGTGCCAGCGCATCAGGCCGTCACGCGCCTCCTCGCGGGCCTTCTGCCGTGTCTCGGCAACGTGCCAGTTCAGCAGCACGCGCCAGTTCTTGCGGTCGACGGTCTGGCCGTGCTTCTTGGCCGCGTCCTCGGCGAAGCCCCACTGGGTCGGCAGCGCCAGCAGGCCCTCGGTCGACATCGAGCCGAGCGAGATGATGCCGATGCCGTACTTGCCGGCCAAGGTCATGCCCGAGGGGCTGACCTGGGAGGCCACGACGAAGGGCATGTCCTCCTGCAGCGGCAGGAGCTGCAGGGCGGCGTCCTGCATCGTGTACCAGTCGGTGATGTCGGTCACCCGCTCGCCCTTGAACAGGCGCTTGATGATGCCGATCACGTGATCCTGGCGATCGCGCTGGACCATCGGATCGATGCCGAGCGTATGGGCGTCGGAGGCGAGCGCGCCCGGGCCGGAGCCGAACATCGCCCGGCCGCCGGTCATCAGGTCGAGCTGCACCATCCGCTGCGCCACGTTGAACGGATGGTGATAGGGAATCGAGACCACGCCGGTCCCCAGCATGATCCGCTTGGTCCGCTCGCCGGCCGCCGCCAGGAACATCTCCGGCGAGGCGATCATCTCCCAGCCGCTGGAATGATGCTCGCCGCACCAGAATTCGTCGTAGCCCAACGAATCGAGCTGCTCGACGAGATCGATATCCCGCCGGAACTGCAGCACCGGGTTCTCGCCGATCGGATGGTGCGGGGCGAGGAAGGCGCCGAACTTGAGCCGCTGCATGTCAAACTCCCGGGGAAAGGTCGTGTGTTCTCCACCAGAATAGATCACGCCCGGCGCCAGCGCTGAACAGAAAGGTTGGCGGCCGGTTTCGGCTCGCGGACGCGGGCGCACGGCCAACATAGTTGATGCCAGCCACCGCCCGACCTGTCAGAAATTGGCGGAATGAAACGGCATATTTCCGTCATTGGCCTCGGCTATGTCGGCCTGCCTGTCGCGACAGGTTTCGGCCGCGCCGGCTATCAAGTCCTGGGTTTCGATATCGACACCCGACGCATCGCGGAACTCTCGAAGGGGCACGACCGGACGGGCGAGGTCGACGACCGCGACCTCAAGGCGCCCGGCCTGCGCTTCTCCTCGGCGCCCGAGGACCTCGCCGCGGCGGACTTCCATATCGTCACGGTTCCCACCCCGATCGACGCCAGCAAGCAGCCGGATCTCGCGCCGCTGCGCGGCGCCTCGGCCACCATCGGCCGCGTCTTGAAGAAGGGCGACATCGTCGTCTACGAATCGACCGTCTATCCCGGCGTCACCGAGGAAGTGTGCATTCCCGTCCTCGAACGGGCATCCGGCTTGAAATGGAAGGTCGACTTCAACGTCGGCTACTCTCCCGAGCGCATCAATCCCGGCGACAAAGAGCGGCGCTTCGACACCATCCTGAAGATCGTGTCGGCCGACACGCCGCAGACCCTGGAGATCGTCGACGCGACCTACCGCAGCGTGGTCAGTGCCGGCACCCATCGCGCCGCCTCAATCCGCATCGCCGAGTTCGCCAAGGTGCTGGAAAACACCCAGCGCGACGTCAACATCGCCCTGATCAACGAGGTCGCCCTGATCTGCGATCGGCTGGGTGTCGATACGCGCGACGTGCTGGACGCCGCCGGCACCAAATGGAACTTCCTGTCCTTCCGCCCGGGACTGGTCGGCGGCCACTGCATCGGTGTCGACCCCTTCTACATCGCCCACAAGGCCGAGGAAGTGGGCTACCACCCGCATGTCATCCATTCCGGCCGCCGCGTGAACGACGGCATGGGCGTCTATGTCGCCAACCGGGTCGCGCGCAGCATCATGCGCCGGGCCGGCAACGGCCGCCCCTCCGTCACGATATTGGGCGTCACCTTCAAGGAGAACGTGCCCGACATCCGCAACACGCGGGTCATCGACATCGTGCGCGAGCTCGAGGATTTCGGCATCGCCGTCCAGCTCCACGATCCGATGGCCGATGGCGATCTCCTCCAGGAGGAGTACGGGCTGACCCTGACCGCGCTGGAGCGGCTGAAGCCCGCCGATGCGGTGGTTCTCGCCGTCGCCCACCGCCCCTATCGGGAGGGCGGCTGGAAGCTCGTCCAGCCGCTGCTCAAGCCGTCCGGCGGCTTTGTCGCCGACGTCCCGGCCCTGCTCGATCGCAACGCCGTCCCGCCGGATATCACGCTCTGGCGCCTGTAGGTCGGAGCCTGCCAGGCGAGCCGTCCCCTTACTTCTTGGCGAGCTTCAGCGGTGGCCGGTTGCCGGCATTGGTCGGCACATCGGCGCCGGCACCGTAGTATCCGCGATAGCGTGAGTAGTAGTCGCCATGGTCGCCGTAGCCGTAGCGGGCGTGCTTGGCGAGGTTCACGCGGTTGATCACGATGCCGACATGGTTGGTGACGCTCAGCACCGCCCCGACCGCCGTCTTCACCACCTCGCGCGGCGTCTTGGCCCACTGCACGATGAACACCGTGTAGTCGGCGAGCCGCGAGATGATACGGGCATCCGACACCGCCATGACCGGCGGGCCGTCGAGGATCACGAGGTCGTAGCGCTCGGCGAAGACCCCGAGGGCCGCCTTCATGGCGTGCGATTCGAGGATTTCCGGCGCGTTCGGCGTGTTGGGCCGGCCGCAGATATAATCGACGCCCGACAGCTCGTGCCGCCGCGTGCACTCCTCCAGCGTCTTCAGGCCCATCAGATACTCGTCGATGGTGCCGCCGCGATCCTTGAGGCCGAGCGCCGCCGACAGGCGCGCCTGGCGCAGGTCGAGATCGACGATCAGCACGCGCCGCGAGGCGTTCATCTTGGTGAGCAGGCCGCCCAAGGAGGCGACGAAGGTCGTCTTGCCCTCGCTCGGCGTCGAGGAGGTGACCGCCACGATGCGCGGCGGCCGGTCGAGACTGCCGAGGCTGATGGCGGTGAACACCGCGCGGATCGATTCGGCCGCGGGCGACGTTGTGTTCTCCAGCACGTGCGCCACCACGTTCGAGCGCGTCGCCGCGGCGCCCCGGACCTCCGGCACCATGCCGAGCACGCCCACACCCACCGATTCCTCGACCTGGGCGGCCGAGCGGAAGACGCGGTCGAGCTTCTCGGCAGCCACGGCGCCGGCCATGCCGAGCATGGAGCCGATGATGAACGCCACCATCAGGCCGCTGCGGTAGTTCGGCGAAGACGGCGCCCCGGAGGGATGGGCATAGGCGAGGATGCGCGCATCCGCCCGCTGGATGTCCTGCTGCTCGCGCAGTTCCTTGAAGCGCGTGAGGAAGCCCTCGTACAGGGTGCGGTTGGACTGCGCCTCGCGCTCGAGCTGCTTCAGCTCGGCCTCGTACTGGCTCGCGGCGCCGGCCACGACGGAGGCCTTGTCGACCAGCTCCTTGAGATCGTCCTCCTCGGACTTCGCGGCATCGAGCTCGGCACGCACCGCGAGCGTGATGCGCTGCGTCTCGGTGATGAAGCGGTTGCGAACGGCCGTGAGCTCGCTGCGGATCTGCTGGATCTTGGGATGGTTCTCGCCGAGCTGGGCCGACAGCTCGGCCCCCTTGCGGGTCAGCTCGACATCCTGGATGCGCAGCGCCGAAAGGGTTGCGTTGTTGGAAACCTCGGGAATGTTGGCCAGCTCGCCCGGGTTCAGGCTCGCCTTGCTGAGGGCCACCAGACGCCCTTCGCGCTCGACACGCTTGGCCTTGGAGGCCGTATAGCGGGTATTGAGGTCGGCCAGCGTCTGAGAGGAGATCGTCCCCTCGGGGCTGCCCGCCAGGCCCTTGTCGCGCCGGTAGGCGGCAACCGACTCTTCGGCGAGCTGCAGGTTGCGCCGCAGCTCGGCCAAGCGCTGCTCCAGCCACTCGGTGGCACGCCGGTTGGCTTCGTTCTTGTTGTCGACCTGGTCGGCCAGGTAGGCCTCGGCGATGGCGTTGGCGATGCGCGCCGACATGGTGCCGTCGGGGCTCTCCACCGTCACCAGGATGACGAAGGTACGACCGAGCAACGACACGCTGAGACGGCCGGCGACGGCACCGATCGCGGCGCGGCGGCGCGGGTCGCTGTCCTCGGCCGGCCGGCCGGCGCGCTGCGGCTGGGTCGAGGCCGGCTGCGGCTTGGGCGGCGGCGCCAGAAGGGTCGAGATTCCCGAGCTCCAGAGGTCGCGCAACGGCTGCAGGGCGTTGTCGATGAAGCCCGGCGGCTTGGTGCCGTTGAACTCGGGGTTGTTGGCGAGCCCGAGCTTGTCGACGACGCGGCCGATCAGGAAGTCCGACTGGATGACTTCGAGCTCGCTCTGGATGGCGCCCATGTTGAGCGTGTCGACGCCGGACAGGGCCGCTTCGGTGCTGACGACCTTGAAGGTACGGGTGTCCAGCATGATCCGGGCGGTCGCCTTGTAGAGCGGCGTCGCCTGGGCGAGCATCAGCGCCATCAACGCCGTGGCGATCAGACCGCAGCCGACGATCAGCGCCTTGCGGCGGTTCAGCAGGCGCAGCCATTCCCACAGTTCGTTGGGGTTGTCGGCCGGACGCAGCGGTGCGAGCGCGGACGCTTCGGATGGCTGCACCATCCGACCCTGAGTTGGCTCGTCCATCATATGGTCGGCCCTAGACAACGATCCCATCCCACCACACTCCGCAAAAATACCGCCCGAACGACAGCCTTACCGGCGTCGACACGGGCCGGCCCCTCCTCAGCACACGAGCGGTCCCACACCGCTCACCCCAAGTAACAACTAGACGAGTACGCTTACGCCAAACTGTCAAAACCAGCGTTCCGGCACCCGAATGACGTCGCCCGGTCCCACGGGCGTGTCCTCGTTCACCGTCTCTTCCTGCCCCAGCGTCGCGTTGAAGCGCTGGATCGTGACGCGCGTCTTGGCCGCCCGCCGAGTATAGCCGCCGGCGATCGCCACGGCCTGCACGACATTGATGCCCGACACGTAGGGGAACGACCCCGGTCGGCTCACCTCGCCGAGAATATAGAACGGCCGCCGCGACACGAGATCGACGCTGAGCCGCGGCGTCCGCAGATAGCCGCCGCTGCGATACCGATCGGCGAGCATGGTCTCGATCTCGGCCGTCGACATGCCGAGAACGGCAACCCGGCCGGCCATGCGCGGCGCGATCATGCCGACGGAATCGACCTCGTATTCACCGGACAGCTCTGCATCGGACAGCACGACGACTCGCAGACGATCGCCCGGCGCCACCCTGTAGTCGCCGAGCCTCAGATTCTGTGTTCCCTGCGAGGGCTGCTGGATCGTCGCCGTCGAGGTCGGCGCCTGAGGTTCGCAGGCCGAAACGGCCAACGCCATCGCCACCAGCAGGGCCGCGGTACAACGGGAAAGGATCTTACTGAACGTCACTTGCATCACCGCCTGGCCACGAGACGAATGGAGATCTGATCGCGCGAATATTGCGGCCCGCCGGAGTTCGGGTCGGTCGTCCAGCCCGTGGTGTGTTCGTACAGCGGACCGATGGAGAGCTGCGGCCGGAACGAATACAGCAGACCGACCGATGCCTTCCAGAAATAGTCGGTGCGGGCACTGACATTCGCCACGCCGGCCGCCGGGTTGTAGTCGGCCGCATTGATCGACGTCCCGCCCACCGCGGTCCAGGCATCGTGGATGATGTAGCTGAAGTCGACGCCGACCGTGGTCGAGACGTAGTTCTGGTAGCTGCTATAGGCCGATTCGTTGATCGTTCGCGAAATCGACGGTCGGATCGTCAGCGGCTCGTAGCCGTTCCACGAGCCCGACAGGCCGAACACGGTCGCCGGCGTGCTGCTGCCGTCGGCGATGTAGCTCAGCGTCTGGTAGCCGATGAAACCTTCGAGCTTGCTCTTCTTGCCGACCGAGACGGTCGCGCCGAGATTGACGCCCCACCCGGTCGAATCACGCGCCTGTCCGGCAGCGTTGATGAAGATATCGTAGACACGCTGCTGCAGGCTCGGCTGAACCCACAGCGACACGTCCTCGGACAGCTCATAGCCGAGGCGAACCCTTTCCTCGTATTCGATGCGATCGCGGCTTGCCGCCGGCAGGCCGCCGACCGCAATGATGCTGTTGTCGTAGTACCAGTACCGCGTGCCCGCCACGGTGGCGCGATAGAAGAAGCGGTTGAAACGCTGATAGAGGCTGAACTCGACGGGAATGGTGTCGACCACGGTCGGCGCCGTTGCGAATTCGGTATTGGGTGTACCCAGTGCTTCGGTGGCACGCCTCACCGCCACCAGGCCCGTGGCGTAGAAATCCTCGCGAATGTCGAGCCGCCCGTCGACCTGCACCAAATAGTTCTGATAGTTCTGGCTGGCCGCCGTCGGATAGAAGCCGAAACCGCCATTGGCGATCACCCTGAGCTCGTGCCGCAGCCATTCCGACTTGAGCTCGAGCGCCGGCTTGATGAGCGTGTACATCGAGCCCACGGTCGGTGCGGGCGTCGCGTAGACGTTGGTGTCGTAGCCCGCCAGGATTTCCAGGGCCGGATAAAGCGTGAAGGCGCCGAGCGAGATCCCGACTTCGCCCGACGTGCTGCCGCCTCCGCCGCCGGCGGTGGTTCCGGCGTCCGGCGAGCTGCTGCCCGGAATGGCCGGAATATCGACCTGAGGGGTCTGCTCCTGCAACGTCTGGGCGGCCGGTGACGCCGTCGGATCCTGCGCTTGTGCGACGGCAGCCACGCACGACAGCAGGATCCAGCCCAACAAGGGGGACCACACGAGCTGCGTACGAGTCGCACTAATGGTCATGGGACTGGCACGCCATCCGGGAATGGGTCCGAGCGTCGCCGGGAAGAAGCCCGAACGCGGCCCCGGAATGTCAGGTGCCGCTCGTGCGATTCTGCGGCGGCACATCGAACACCGGCGGGAGCTGTCCGGTCTGCGAGGGTGGCGTCACCGTCGTGCCGCCACCGCCACCGCTGCCGCCACCACCGCCGCCTCCGCCACCACCCCCGCCTGACGACGAGCCAGATGACGGCGACGAAGAAGATGGCGCCGATCCAGTCGACGATTGCGACCCCTGGGGCGACGTGATGAGGTTCACAAGGCTTGCCAGGGTCGACGACGACGTGCCGGTCGGGCCGCCGAGCATCTCGGTGACGAGCTGTTGCATGGTGCCCGGTGCGGTGGGGATGATCGAATCACCCGGCATCAGCGGGCCGGCCGGCGCTGCCGGCACTTGCGGCACCGACGCCAGCAAGCCTCCAGGCTGCTGCGACTGGCCTTCCAAGCCATTGAGATTGCCCGGCGTCGGCGTCACGCTCTGGAGCGGCGAGGCTGTCTGGAGAGGCCCGGCATTCTGCAACGGGCCGGCGCTCTGCAGTGGCCCCGCGCTTTGCGACGGTAGGGCCCCCTGCAATGGCCCGGCCGTCTGAAGTGGCCCCTGCTGGGCCTGCTGGGGATCGTTCGAAGGATTCTCAGGCGACCCGCCGCTCTGAAGAGGCGTCGCTCCCTGAAGCGGACCGCCTCGCTGCAGAGGCCCGCCTCCCGCCAGGGGATTGTCGCCTTGTTGTGCGCCGCTGTCCTGCTGCTGCGGACCGCCCGGCTGGCCTTGAGCAAGTTCCGGATTGCCGGACTGCGCCTGGGCCAATTCCGGAGCACCAGTTGCCTGCGCCAGTTCCGGCCCCACCTGCGCCTGAACAGCTGTCGCCGAGAGGAGGACCGACAGAGCGACAAGACCCTGCGTCTTGACTGCAATATTAGCCATAACACCCAACCCGCTCATGCTGTGACTTTACGCGACGACCATTTTGAAGGAGCTCATCCAGCAGCTTGGCCCGAGACGGCAGATCCGAGTCGGTCCCACCCAAGTTTCGGTTGCAAAATACAGATTTGCACGCGGAAAGCCAAGACCTCGCAGGGTCTGCAGGCTTTGAGGAATTTGCGGCTTCAACCATACCAGCGTCCCATGGATGGGCTGCCCGCGATCACCATCGATATCAAACAATGGCAGCAAAAACCCAAACTGCATCTATCGCGCGAACATACTGCCCATACCGTCTCGGCACAATATCATGTTATTTCAGTGCCTTAAACGACAAATAGAACGTATCTCCTCAGGTGATCACAGCGTTGGCGGCGCCGAGCAAGCCTTCGTTCCTGAGTGACTGGTCGGCGAGCCTCTCGAGCGCGGCGGCAAAGCCGGCCACATCGCCGCAGGGGACGCGCCAATACCCCTCGGCAGCCGCCCTGGCGATCAGGTCAACGTCGGACTCTGCACTCCCGACGAAAAGAACCGGCTTACCCGAGTCGACGCAGGCATAGATCTTCGACGGCAGGACGAACCCCACAAAGGCATCCTTGAGCGTGACGAGGTGCGCGGCCGGCGTCCGCAAGAGGGCCGCCAACTCCTCCAGCGGGACCGGCGGTGAGCGGTGGAACGGCAGGCCACGCGTCTCGAACCTCTCGGCAAGCTCGTCGGCCCCAGCCCCTGTCGCCCTGAGCCACAGCCGCACGCGCCCGCTTCCCTGCCGATGATGAAGCTCATAGCCCCTGGCCACGGTCTCGACCTCATGGGCGATCCCATAGTTGCCGGCATAGAGCAGCACGCAGCTACCGCTGAGATCGTCGGGCAGCGCCATGCTCCTGCCCCCTGCCGCGAAAGAGACCGGAGAACCGTCACGAACGAGGGTGATGCGGTCGGGCGAAACGCCGGCTGCCGCCAGGCGTCGGACCTGATCCTCTCCCAGGGCCTCGAAACCATCGACCCGCCGCCGCCAGAAATTGGTCAGTGTGAGCAGCCCTGCCAGGATCGGCGAAGGACGGGACCGTGCCGCGATCAGGCACTCCGGGTGGAAGTCGGTGATCCGGTAGATCAGGCGCCCGCGCCACAACGGCTTCAGGGGGCCGAGAAAGTGGATCAACAGCGGTGGCGAACCCGTGAACAGGATTCCGTCGGCTGTGCGCAGTTTCCCGAACGCCACCATCAGCAACCGAAGATTGGTGGCAGCCGTCCAGATCATGCGGCCGATCAGCGAGCCGCGTGGTACCGGCCGAGCCCGCAGTCGGATTTCGGTCAGGGTGCCTTTGCCCCGCCCCTCGTGCCGGGTCGAACCGGCCGTCGTGGAGAGACCGATCAGCGTCACATCGTGGCCGCGGTCGGCCAGGGCCTGTGCCCGCAGCAGCATGTATTGCCCGACAGCCCCGAAGTCGGGCGGCAGCCAGTCGGCGATGATGACCAGCCGCTTTTCCGCCGGATCGAACGGACTGAGGGCCAGCAGGTCCATCACGCCGCCTGCCGCCCGACCGTCGAAGAATGGGCAATCGACCGATAGAGCTCGGCCACTCGAGCGGCCACGGCAGGCCAGCCATAGTGGTCGACGACATGCCGCCGCCCCGCCAGCCCCTTGCGGCGACAGGCGACCGGATCGGCGAGAAGAGCCTTCAGCCCGGCGGCGATCGCCTCCGGCGTCGGGTCGACAACGGCGCCGCCGTCGATCTCGCGCACGATCTCCGACATGCCGACATCGGGCGTTGCCAGCACGGGCAGGCCCCGCCGCATGGCCTCGAAGGCCGCGATTCCGAAATTCTCCGAAAGCGATGTCATCGCGAAGAGCTGCGCCGCGGCAAACAACGCCTCCTTGTCGGCCCCGCTGACATGCCGCGCAATGATCGTGACGCGTGGGCTCACGCCAAGGCGCGCCGCTTCCGACGCAAGCCAGGCGGCATGGCCATCGGCATCGTCGCCGGCAATGACTGCGCGTATGGCCGGCGTCTGCGCCAGCGCCGCAATGAGCCGATCGAGCCCCTTCTCCCAGCTGATCCGTCCGAACGCCAAGACCATCGGCCCATCGGCAGCGGCGCCGGCAATGGCGGAGGCAATGTCTGCAGACACCGGCTTTCCGTCGGGCGCCGGCGGATCGTCGACGCCGTGCGGGATCATGACGATACGCGGCAAGCGCCACCCGAACGCCGCGATATGGTCCGCCTCCACGGCCGATGTCGCGTGGATCGCGGCCGCAGCTTCGAGATTGGGCCGCTCAATCAGTCTGATCCAGGCTTCCTTCACCCAGCGGCTCTTCCGCCGGATGAGTTCGGGGACGAGCATGCCGCGGGGCGAGATCACATAGGGAATACCCTGGGCGCGCGCCGTCCGCGCGCCGGCCAGGATCGGCCACAGGTAAACCGCGTGCAGGTGAACGACATCGAAGCCCGCGATCGATGCCGACAATGCTCTTTGCATCGGCGGCGACCAATACAGGCGACGCAGCGTCCGGCTCGGGAAGTACGTGACCTTCACACCCTCCAGGTCGACCGGTCGCATCAGCGGGACGTCACTGTTGCCGGCTCCGTCGACATTGGTGGTGTAGACGTGGACGTCGTGGCCGGCCGCCGCCAGCTCCCGGCACAGCGCATGGACCGACCGGATCGGGCCGCCATATCTCACCGCGGGCAGGTAGGTCGGAACGACATGAAGCAGGCGCAAGGGATGATCCGCGATCGCAAGGGCTTGAAGTGCCGGACGGATTGATAGCATAGGAGTTGAAGGAATGGTCTGCGCGATCGGATGAAGCTCAATATCGGTTTCCGGCCGTCGATCGTGGTTGCAGCGCTGGCGATCGTTGCGACCGCTTTCTGGGCCATTGCGAGCCAGGGCGGTGTTTGCTGGATAGCCCTGCCGGTCGCCGTCTTCTACACGCTCCTGCTGGGCCTCGCCGCCTTCGCCGTCGCGCGGATCGCCGCGATCGAGCGGCCGATGGACTGGAATGCGCCAGGCCGCCTGCTGATCCTGGCGCCCCATGAGGACGACTGCGTGATCTCCGCCGGCGGCCTCGGCTTCAGGAATGCCCGCCTGGGAGGCGCCGTACAAATCGTCTACCTGGCGCGCGATGAAAACCCCGGCCTGCCGGAACGACGCGCCGCCGAAGCGCGCGCAGCCTGGCGCGTCGCCGGCCTCGGCGAGAACGACCTCCAGTTCCTCGACCTCATGCCGGCGTTGGAAAAGCGCGATCCCGAGAAGCTTCGGCATGCCGGTGTCGCGTTGCGCGCGCTGATCGACGAGTTCCGTCCGACCGCCATCGTGATGCCGGCCTTCGAGGGCGGCCACATCCATCACGACATGGTGGCGGCGCTGATCGGATCGATCGTCACGCCGCAGGACCGATTCGACCTGTTCGAGGCCCCGGAATACAGCCCCTACGTGTCGCTGATCCACACGCCGCATCGCATCCTGTCGCTCGCCGCGCGCTGGCTGTTCGTCATCGTCTATTTCGGCGAGCCCGATGCCGTCGACGGCCGGCATGTCCTCAAGGTACGGCTGGCCTCCGAAGAACTGGCCGCCAAGCGGCGGATGCTGGCGGCCTTCGTGAGCCAGAACGCCCCCTCTCTGGTGGCGACCCGCAGCTACCCCGACCGGCTCGTGAGGCATGAGCATCGGCCGCCCCGCCGCCATCCGTTCAGCTTCGCGTTCTCCTATCTGCGCCTGGCCCTCACCCTGCGCCGACACCTGCCGGCATCGCTGGTCGACCGGCTGTTGCCGGTGCAACTCGGCACGATCGGCCGCCCCGGCACGATCACCGACTGGGATGCCGAACGCCGCTGAAGAATGTCACCGGCGCTCGTAGAACTCGAAGACGTGCGGATCTCCGGGGAATTCCTTGCGGGTTCCCCACGGCGTCTTGTCGGTCGGCACGAAATACGGCTCGAGCAGTCCAAGCTGAGCAAGCGATTGCGCCATGTCCCGCAGGTTCCACCCGACCAGCAGCAGCCCGCCGGGGCGCATGACGCCATGCAATACCTTGAGCATCGCGCGAAGCTCGTCGGGTGCGGCCAGTCCGTAATCGCCATGGGCGGGAATCCGGTAGGCCAGGACGCCGCTCAACACGATGCAGTCGAAGAAGCCGGGAGCGCGATGGCGATCGATCTGCTCGATAGGAGCGACGATGTGATGCTTGCTCCCCCATACCTTGGTCGTCGGATTGCGGTCGATCGTCGTGTAGCGGTCGGGGTCGTCGGCGAACAGCTTCTCGTACTGGTAGGTATAGGAGGCCGTGCCGACGAACAGCACCTGCCGGTAGCTGGCGCTCACCCAGGGCAGCGCCTCGTTCTGCAGGAAGAGCCGTTCCGGATTCTGCCGCAACATCTGCTCGTACTGATCGTTCATCCCGACGACTCGCAGCAGAACGAACCGATGCAGTTTTTTCGGCACCAGCCCCTTGATGCCTGGAAAGCGGTCGTTCACCCAGTAGGCCAGCCTGCTCAACGATGACTTCATGAAACCGAGCATCAGGAAGCTCCACCATATTCGTCGACCAAGGCGAGGTAGGCCTTCGCACGCTGCTCGAGCGTGAAATCCTCCATGATCATCTCGCGAGGCGCAAAGAGTCCGGCTTCCACGCCGAACCAGAATTTGTCGAAGGCCGGCAGGAGATCTCCCCCATTCTTGAACTTCACGCCGCAACGCTCGTCCCAATAGGGAACCGACGACACCGGCGCAAAGCGAACGACGCCTGGCGCAAAGGTCGGATCCTTCCAGAGACCACCCGCATCCCAGGCGAAAAGCGGAATACCGGACGCCAGCATCTGCTGCGCCGCCAGGCCCTGCGTCTCGTGATGGCTGAGATAGACCATGGATCTCGTGCGCCGGCTGAGCTTGAGGAGCTGCTCCTCACGGTAGAAGCCGTAACGAAGGACATGGAAACTCAAATTGCGCCGCTTCAACTCGGCAATCAAAGGCTCGACGATGGTCCGCAGATACCGATCGCGATGTCTGCGTATCTTGTCGTAGATCAGGACGTCGACGTTCTTGTTGGCACGCATCGACGGCGACCACCGATGGGTGTCGACACCCACCGGCCATGAACTGACCAGCCCCGGCCAGACGGTGGAAAACATGCTTGCCGTCCAGGCGCACGGCACGAGCACGCGGCGGACCGGCCGCTGCTTCGGCAAGTCGGGATTGTCGATCGGGTGATTGTAGATCGCCGTGCCGAACAGGATGGGCGTGCGCTGCGGCAGCTTATCGAGCACCGCAGGCTGGCCGATCACGCAGGCGAGTTCGTCGGGATGGGCGTGGATATGACGATAATCATTGGCCCGGTAGCGCACCCCCAGCCGATCGAGTCCGGCGCGCAGATTGAGGTAGACGAGCATCGTTCCGCCCGGCTGCTTGGGGCCGCGCAGCATCCAGCGCGCCATGCGGCGGGGGTAGCGATCGAAACGTGTCCACCGGTCCGCGTCGGGTTCTCCGTAGAACAAATTGAGGGGCGGACGGGTATGCATGACAGCCGATCTGAACTTAAACTGCACTGACACTGAAGACAAGTAAATGCCACTACCCCACCGTCGGGGCGATCAAGACGTCGCGGTAGAGCGCCTCCATGTCGGCCGCGACGTCGGCGATGCTGCGGCTGCGCCGCATGTTGCTGGACAAGCGTGCAAGCTCGTCGCGGTCCGTGACCGCCTCGACAATGGCGGCTGTCCATGGCCGCGGATTGTCGAAAGGCAACAGCCAGCCGTCGACACCGGGCCGCACGCGTTCGGCGATACCGCCGAGATCGGCGCCCATGACCGGAATGCCGAGCGCCTGGGCCTCCTGAACGACGATCGGGCCTGTTTCCATGTAGCGCGATGGCACCGCGAGCACGTCGATGGTCTCGAGGAACGCCGGCACCTGCTCGTGTTCGACCAGGCCGACCATTTCAATCCTTGGGTCGCGCCCCGCAGCCTGCTCGATCGAGCGCACATAGGCAGGCTCGGTGCCGGTACCGGCGATGCGCAGGCGCACCGGCAGGTTCCTGGGCACCTGCGCCAGGGCTTTGACGACAAGATCGGCGCCCTTGTAGGCCTCGAGACGCCCGAGAAAGCCGATGACGACCTCGCGGCCATCGTCGCGCGTGCGCATGCGGGGGCTGCGGCCGCCAAATGCGTCGCTGGCGGCCTGCGCGGACACCACGACCTTCTCCGGCGGAATCGCATTGGCGAGCAGCGCCGACCGTACCCATTGGCTGGGAGCCACGATGCGCTTACTGAGCGTCGCCATCGAGCGTAGCTGCCGTGCCTTGGTCTCGGCGCTCGCCGTAATCGAGAGCAGCGCCGCCATCCGCGAGGAGAGGCGCGATATCTCACTGTCCGTCACATCCCATTTCGGCAGCAGCGACGCCAGCCGCGCGGCCGGCTCGGGAAATCCGCGATACAGCGCCCAGCAATGCGCGCAGCGTCTCGAATCGATGCGCCCGTCGCACGCCTGCCTGCCGTAGAGCAGCATCGTCCCGCGCATGCAAAGCGCCGATGGAACATGCATGGTGACGATCGACGGAATCCCCATCCGCGCCACCTGCCGCAGATGACCGAGGCCGGCGCCGCTGGTCCACGAGTGCAGGTGGAAGATATCGGGTTTCACCTCTTCCACGATCTTCTGGAACGGCGACAGCTGCGCCGACAAACGCTCGCCCGGCACGGGCGCAACCGGCGCTGCCGTCGCGCCGATCGGATAGCGCACGACGTCGACGCCGTGCCACTTGTAGCGATCGTAGCCCTGGTCGGTCGCTGCGATGATCGTTCCGTCGATCCCGTGCTCCGACAGCGCCGCCACGAGATCCCGGACATAGACCTCCGTGCCGCCGGTCGAATCGGGAAAGTAGAAGCCGACGCAATGAACGATGCGCAGCCGTCCTGCGGCCGACGTCATCGCCAGAGTGTCCGCAGGCGCAACAGTTTCTCGGTCGCGGCAAATCCCAGCAGCTTGTAGGCACCGGCCAGAACGGGCCGCACCGGCGGCTTGAAGTCGGGATCGAGGCGATGGATCCAATCGACGATTTCTGCCGCTTCGGACGGGTAGGTCTTGGCGAAGGTGCGCACGTTTGGCCACATCACGGCGATCGCCGCCCGCTTGCGGCGAAGCGTGAGCTCTCCCCTCACCTCCAGCATGCCCAGCACCTTGCGGAATATCGCGATGTAGGTCCAATGGCCAAGATCGCGTCTGAACCCAGCCGTGCGTTGCAGCCGTTCCGCGCCATGCTGGCGATGGACGAAGCCCGGTCGGCGATAGACCTCGATACGGGGGTTGCGCAGGGCAACCTCGAGAATGAAAAGCCTGTCGTCGCGAAGGCCGAATTCCTGCCGATGCGGAATATCGCGAATGAAGTCACGGCGAAACAGGAAGGCAGAATAGTGCGACGACCACACCTCGCCCAGTTGCTGGGCGATGAAATCGTCGCAATCGACCCATTCGTGGACCTGACGTGCCCCCGTAGCGTCGTCGTGGTCCTCGTAGCCTGCCACAACGATATCGGCGCCGGTCCGGCGGGCCAGGGCCAGTTGCTCGCCATTGGCCGTCGGCGCGAGCCAGTCGTCGGAATCGAGGAAGCGCACGTAGTTTCCACGCGCCGCCGCCATGGCCGTCTGGACGGCCCAGTCCTTGCCCCAGTTCTCCGTACGGATGGCGACGATGCCGGTCTGCGCCCGAAGCCATTCCCAGGTTCCGTCGGTGCTGCCGTCGTCGACCACGATGATTTCGACGTCGCAACCTTCGGAGCGACAGGACTCGACGGCTTGCGGCAATGACCACAGCCGATTGTAGGTCGGGATGACGACAGAGATGTCGCTCATGCAGCCGGCGGTCCGGTCAGGAGGCCGCAGTCCGTGGCACGCCCGCGCGATGGTCGAGCCAGCGCATGACGATCGGCAAGGCGATCTTCGCGATCAGGGCCCAGACCACGAAGAACATCACCATGGCCCCCAGTATCTTGGGCAGCGACATTTCCATGCCGACGCCTCCGGCGCTGAAGGCAAACCCCATGACGATGCCCTCACGCAGCATCCAGGGCAGCGGTCTGGACATGAAGTATTTCATGATCAGGGCGAGCGCGACGCCGATGACGAACACGCCGGCCAGCATTCCCGGAAATCCGAGATCGACGTAGTTCTCGCCCATGTAGCCGACGCTGATCGAAGTCCCCAGCCGCACCTGCTCCGTCGGATCGGCGCGCGTCAGACGCATATACACTTCGGTGTCCGAGAGCGCGGCTTTGCCGGGAAAAAGAATGCGTGGCTGGAAGACATGGGACAGCCCGTCCTTCCATTGCCGCATCGACGTCGCCTCGGGCGTATTGTCGGCGACGCTGATGACCTGACCGAAGACGTCGATATAGGCAAAGCGGGCGATCAGCATATAAGCCGTCTCGCCCCACTTCGTGTCTCCGATATTCAGGGCCTTGTCACCGAGATAGGCCATGCGCTCCTCGAGCGGGATGCGGATCGCCTGGCTGTTCTCGTCGTAGCCCGTCAGGTAGTCGCGATAGTCGGCCTTCACGGAGGTCCAGAACAGCGCGAGCAGAAGAAGCGCCGAAAGCCACAAGGTCGCCGCTATGCTGAACGTGAAGGTCCACCTGACGCGCGCTGCGAGGGCGGCTACCGCGACATAGATGAAAACCGCCCTGAAGTCCGAGAGAAAGCCGGTGAAGCCCACCACAATCTCGATGAAGATAGCGGCCACAAGCGTGCCGGCACCACGACCCGTGGTAAACACATAGGTGCAGAGCAGGAACAGCGCCACGACCTTGACCTGCGATGCCGCGTAGAGAGGTTGCTCGAGCGCCGATACCTGCCGTGAGGCAAGGTTGAAAAAAACGGATGCGACGATCGCCGCGACGTAGACCAGGATCAGGTCCTGCGCGCGCCAGCGTTCATGTGCATAGTAGTCCCGAACGGTCGGCGATTTGATGTTCCCGAGGACAAGCCGGAAGGCGAGCGCCATGACGATCAGGCTGGCCAGCGCGTACCAATAGGCGAGCAGCACGTCCGGCCCTGCTATGCCGGCTGCCATCGATTCTCCGTCGAAAACCGACTGGAGCGCCCTCGTGAACGTTTGTGCCCATTGCCACAGCAGGAAGAAGGCGACGCCCTTGGGCATTGTCGGCGTGCCGACGAGCGACAGAAGAGCGAAGGCAGTGGCGGCGCCCGCAGCGTAGGAGAACGGATCCGACACGAAGGGCGCGACGAACAGGTTGAGGACGGCGAAATAGAACGAGATGCGCCGCAGAAGCGCAAAATCGAGCCTGGTGTCGGCCGACGCCGGCATCGCTGTGGTAGTCGTCATCTCTCGACCGGGGATTGGCTGGGCGACACGGCCTTATCCTAGTCGAGTCCGGCCGGCAAGAGCAGCCCCCGCCGCCACGATGCCAAGCGCTGCACGCTCGGGAGAATAGACCGCCATCCGCTCCGCTAAGCTGCGACGGGTGGCTACCGGGTCGAAGTCGAGAACGCGATCGATCGCGGCCGCCAATTCTGCGACGTCGCCCCAGGGGGCGACCTCTCCCGTGGCCCCCGGTCGAACCAGGTCGGGGCCGCAGCCGACGGCATCCGATACGACCGCGGGAATGCCGCATGCCATCGCCTCGTTGACCACCAGCCCCCACGTCTCCTCGGCGCCCGACGGCAGGACCAGAGCATCCGCGGCGGCATAGACCTCGGGCAATCGGCTCTGATTGACGAACCCGAGGAAAGTCGCGTCGACCCCGCTCGCCTGCGCTGCGGCCTTCAGGTCAGCCTCGAGCTCGCCTGCCCCGGCGACCACCAATCCGACAGACCGGCCGCCCGTCGCCAGTCGCGCCAACGCATTCACCACGTCAAGCGGCCGCTTGTAGGGAACGAGCCGGCCGGCGAACAGGACGCTGCGGCGTGCGGCTTTCGTTGCTTTCGAGCTGGCGTTGCTGAAGGCGCTGTTGTCCACGCAGTGAGGCGAGAAGAACAGGCGGTCGGCCGGCGCGCCATAGTGCTCGAGATAGCGGCGATTACGCTCGCCGACATAGAGGTAGCCGTCGAACAGCTTCATCATCCGCGGAAACACCAGTTCCTTGGCGAGGCGCAGCATCGCGCGACGCGGACTGGCGAGCTGCGAATCGCCCCGCACCATGACCGGCACGCCGAGCTGGCGACAGGCGCGCACCGCTTGCCAGTAGGACCGCAACGACCAGCCCGGCACGACAAAGGCGTCGAACCGGCCTTCGGCGATCCTCGCGGCGATCTCGGGCGTGTTGCAGCCGCCGAAGTGCGAGGTCGACGGCCTCGGCGCGACGTTCGTCAGGAACCGGTTTTCGTAACCGGAGAGGAGATCCACGTCCCAATCGAAGGCGACACCGTAACCGCCTTCGGCCTGCTGGGAGGCTGTCTGCCGATGTGCAAAAAAAACCGCCAGGTCGCAATGCTTCGCGAGCTCGCGAAAAATCGGCGTGTAGTACTGGATCGGATGGCTGATCAGAAAGCCGATACGCTGCCTCATCGCGCGGCCTTTACGCCGACAGCTCGGTCGAGTGCATCGGCCAGGAGCCTGGTCGACTCGCGTGCCGAATAGGCATCGAAAGCGAGACGGCTGGCAGACCCGGCGACCGTGACCGGCTGCTCCACGAGCAACCGCAACGCCGACGCCACTGCCTGCGGCGTCGGCAGCGCTTCCTCGGTGAGCGTCAGGACCTCGCCTGCCCCCGCGTCTCGGATCATGGACACGGCGGTACTCGCCTCGTGCAGCATGGCGAAGACCGGTCGCTCCGACAGAATCGCCTGGAAGACCTTGGAGGGTGTGTAGTGACGCTCGGTCGAGCCGAGAACGAGAATGGCGTCGCTCCGGATCAGATGGCTGAGCGTGTCGACATAGCCGATCCGATGCGGATGCTCGCTCACCAGATCGGCAACGCCTGCCGCTTCGGCGCGTGGCAGAACGCGATACCCCTGCGGATCGTCCGGCGAGGAGCCCGTTCCGACGAAATGCACGCACAGCTTCGCCGCGATCCCGGGCGAGCGCGCTCGCAGCTCGCGCAGGCCGGCCAGGAAGGCGTCAAGAACGACCATGCCGGCGGGCAGCAGCGCCCCGGCATAGATCAGATGAAAGTGGCCGTCGCCCGGTCGGAACAGAAACGGCTGCCGGCGCAGATCGCGCACCAGGGCATAGTCCTCGGGCGCACTTCCCATCGGCATGTAGGCAAGGGTCGATCGCCGCGCGACGTCGGGATTGCGCTCGAGCATGCCGGCGACGTACCCCTCGGCCATGCCGGTGATCAGCGCCGCGTCGCGCACCGACCATGGCTCGAGAAGGCCGGCAAGACGATAGGACGCCCATGCGCGGCTCAACGGGACGTCGATGCCCGGCCAGCGATTGACCCATGGATCCTGATAGTCGATGCCGAAGGGCACGCCGTAGCGGCGATGAAGAAGTCGCCCGAGCGGCGCCAGAAAATTCGACGGGATGGTGACAAGGACGAAGTCCAGCCGCCCTGCCTTGGCCATTTCGGAAAGCGCGCGGTAGCAGCCCCAGAAGGCGCGGACGCCGATATCCCCGACCAGGCGCAGCGGCTTTGTTGGA
>MKRV01000142.1:0-11261 GCA_001897995.1 Alphaproteobacteria bacterium 65-37
ATTCCGGCCTACGCCTCGACCGGCTTCTTTTCCGACGATCCCGATCGGCAGCTCGACCATATGCTGGCCGAAGCGGCCGGCCATCCCTATGCCGGCGCCAAGATCAAGATCGGCCGCGGCATCCGCAACGACGTCGAGCGCGTGCGCCGCAGCCGCGAAGCACTGGGGCCGGACAAGCTCCTGATGGTCGACATCAACGGCGCCTATACCGCCGACATCGCCCTGGAATGTGCCCGTGCCATCGAGCCCTTCGGCATTCACTGGATCGAGGAGCCGCTGCCGCCGGGCGACCTGCGCGGCTATGCCGAGTTGCGCGCCCGGTCGCCGATCCCGCTGGCGGCCGGCGAGGCGCATCACACCATCCGCGACTTCCGCGCGCTGATCGACGGGCGCTGCATCGATATCGTGCAGCCCTCGATCCCCGGTGTCGGTGGCCTGACCGAAGCCAAGCGGATCGCCACCTTGGCCCTGGCGCAGAACCTGCGCCTCGCCCCGCATGTCTGGGGCGGCGGCGTCGGAATCGCGACCGCCTGCCAGTTCATCGCCTCGCTGCCGGCGTCGCCGCACACCGGGCATCCGCCCTATCCGCAGATGCTGGAATACGACATGAGCGACAATGCACTGCGTACAGAGCTGCTGAAGTCACCGCTTCGTCTGGAGGACGGGCATGTTCTCCTCCCGGACGGGCCGGGCCTCGGCGTCGAGCTCGATCGCAAGGCCGTCGAACGCTACCAGGTCTGCTGATTCCTCTAGGCGGCTCCCGAAAGCTCGTGCCAATCTCGTGTCACGAAGCAAAACAGGGCCAGGGGGACGGCATGGTCGACGGAATGGTCGGGGCAACACGTCGGGCGCTGGCGGCGGTCGCCGCCCTTGCTGCTTTCGGGCTGGGTGTCAGCGCCCAGGCCCAGCAGGTCGTCAAGATCGGGGCGGTCTACCCGCTCAGCGGCAACTCCGCGAGCACCGGCAACTACGCCAAGATGGCCTTCGAGATGGGGGCGGACATCATCAACAACGGCAACCCCGAGCTTGCCAAGGTGATGCCGCTGGCCAAGGGCGGGGGATTGCCGGGCCTCAAGGGCGCCAAGATCCAGATGGTGATCGCCGACAACCAGGGCACGCCGGCGGCGGGGCAGAACCAGACCCTGCGCCTGATCACCGAGGAGAAGGTCGCTGCCGTCATCTGCTGTTATCAGTCGGGCATCACGCTCACCGCATCGGCCGTCGCCGAACGCTACGGCATTCCCTTCCTCAATGCCGAGTCCGTCGCCGCCAACCTGACGGAGCGCGGCTTCAAGTGGTTCTTCCGCACCACACCGGTCGCGGCCGATTTCGCCAAGGCCTACTCGACCTTCCTGAACGAGCAGAAGGCGGCCGGCCGCAAGGTCGATTCGATCGCAATCGTCCACGAGAACACCGAGTACGGCAATTCGGTCTCCAGCGTGCTGGCCGACGCCTTCGCCAAGGCCAACCTCCCGGTCACCCAGAAGATCGCCTATTCGGCCAACTCGACCGACGTGCAGCCGCAGGTGCTGCAGCTCAAGGAGAAGAACCCCGACGTGGTGATCTTCATCTCCTACACGTCGGACGCCATCCTCTACGCCAAGACGATGAAGGAGCTGAACTGGAAGCCGGCCATCCTCATCGCCGACGACGGCGGCTTCAACGATCCGGCCTTCGTGAAGGCAATGGGCTCGGTCACCGAAGGCCTGATCAGCCGCTCGGTCTTCGCCTCGGGCAAGCCGGGCAGCGTTGCGGCCATCCTCGACGACCTCTACAAGAAGAAGACCGGCGGCGACGGTCTCGACGACGTCTCGGCGCGGGTGCTGCAGGCCTTCTTCGTGATGGCCGAGGCCATCAACAACGCGGGCTCGACCGATCCAGCGAAGATCCGCGACGCCTTGCGCGCCGTCGAGCTGAAGCCGGAGCAGCTCGTCGCGGGTTATGACGGCGTGAAGTTCGACGACAAGGGCCAGAACGTCCAGGCGTCGACCCTGATCACCCAGATGCGCAACGGCAACTACGTCTCGGTATGGCCGAAGGCGCGGGCCACCCACGAGCTCGTCCTGCCCTACAAGGGCTGGTGAACGGGGGCCGGCAGCCTAGGCCGCAGGCGGGAAAGGTCCCGCGATGTCGATGACCCTGGTGCAGGTCGTGGTGAGCGGCCTGCTGCTCGGCGCAGTCTATGCGCTCTTCTCGTCAGGCCTCACTTTGATCTGGGGCATGATGAATGTCGTGAACTTCGCGCACGGCGACTTCGTCATGCTGGGCATGTACACCGCCGTGATGATCTGGACGGCGCTGGGCGGCGGGCCCTGGGCCTCGGTGCCGGCCGCCGCCATGGTGATCGCGACCCTAGGCATCGCCAGCTACTTCCTGCTGGTTCGCCACATCATGCGCGGCCCCATGCTGGCGCAGATCCTGGGCACCTTCGGCCTGGCGCTGTTCCTGCGCTACGGCGCGCTCTGGACCTTCGGCGCCAACTTCAAGACCCTGCCGGACGATCTGGTTGGCCATTCCTTCATCCTCGCCGGCATTCGCTTCGAGGGCGCGCGCGTGCTGGCAGGCGTCGTCGGCCTGCTCGTCACCCTGCTGCTGCACCTGCTGCTGACGCGCACGGCGCTGGGCAGCCGCATGCTGGCCGTCTCCGAGGATGCGACGGCCGCCCAGCTCATGGGCATCCGGCCGCAGCGCATGCAGGCGCTGGCCTGGGGCATGGCCGGCGCCGCGACCGGCATCGCCGGCGCCCTGATCGCGACCTTCTTCTACACCTCGCCAACGGTGGGCGAGACCTTGGCCATCGTGGCCTTCGTCACCGTCTCGTTCGGCGGCTTCGGCAGCGTGCTGGGCGCGCTGGTCGCCGGCCTCGTCATCGGCGTCGTGGAATCGCTGTCGGCCTACCTGATCGGCCCCGTCTACAAGGACGTCATCGTCTACATCCTGTTCGTGGCCGTCCTCTGGTTCCGGCCGCAGGGCCTGATGGGCAAGGCGTGATGAGGAAGACATGACGCGCCGCCGCCTGATCCAGATCCTGCTGGTGGCCCTGGTGCTCGCCTATCCGCTGGTGGTCGCGGGCTCGCCGGTCTGGGCGCGGCTCGGTGCGCTGGTCCTGCTGGCGGCGATCGGCGCGTCGGCGTGGAACATCGTGGGCGGCTATGCCGGCCAGGTCTCGGTCGGCCATTCCGTCTTCTTCGGTATCGGTGCCTATTCGGCGGTCGTGACCTATACGCAGCTCGGCCTGCCGCCGATCGCCGGCGCGCCGATCGGCATGGCGCTGAGCGTTTTGGTCGCCGCCGTGATCGGCGTGCCGACGCTCAAGCTCTCGGGCCACTATTTCAGCATGGCGACCATCGCCGTCGCCGAGCTGGTGCGGGTGCTGAGTTCGACATCGGAGTTCCTGGGCGGCGCGCAGGGGCTGGGCGGCCCGCCGGTGCCGCGCAGCGTGCTCGATCTCTCCTTCATCTCGGCGACGCCCTACTACTACATCTTCCTCGCCGTCCTGGCGGGGCTGCTCTGGCTGACGCACGCCATCGAGCATGGGCGCATGGGCTTCTATCTCCGCGCCATCAAGGACAGCGAGCGGGCGGCCCGCTCGCTCGGCGTCGCGGCCGGTCGCTACAAGCTCTACGCCTACATGCTGAGTGCGGCCTTCACCGCGCTCGCCGGCTCGCTCTACCTCACCATGTTCGGCTTCGTGGACCCCGAGTCGGGCTTCGGGATCCTGATCTCGGTCAAGATGGTGGTGATGGCGGCGCTGGGCGGCGCCGGCCAGCTCTTCGGCCCGCTGGTCGGCGCGCTGATCCTGGTGCCGCTCGAGGAGCTGTCGAACAGCTATCTCGGCGGCCAGGGTGCCGGCCTCACCTTCGTGGTCTACGGTGCCATCATCCTGATCATTGCGCGCTTCCTGCCGAGCGGCCTGCTGTCGCTGCTCGAGCGGCGCCGGTCGGCTGCATCCCGTGCAGCGAAAACGGTGGACGGCCATGCTGATTGAGGCGCGCCGCATCACCAAGGCCTTCGGCGCCTTCAAGGCGGTCGACGACGCCTCGGTCACGGTCGAGGAAGGCGATATCCTGGGCCTGATCGGCCCCAACGGCGCCGGCAAGTCGACCTTCTTCAATTGCCTGACCGGGGACCTGCCATCGACTTCGGGCAGCGTCCATTTCGCCGGTGTCGACGTGACCCGCGAACCGCCGGAGGCCCGCGCGCGCTTAGGGCTGGCGCGCAGCTTCCAGGTGCCGCTGACCTTCGAATCGATGACGGTGCTCGACAATGTGATGATCGGGGCGCTGCTGCGCCATCCGCAGGCCCGCGACGCGCGCGCCAAGGCACGCGAGGTGCTGGATCGGGTCGGGCTCGGCCTGTTCGCCGAGGCGCCCGCACGCAGCCTGGGCACGCCGGGACGCAAGCGCCTGGAAATCGCCCGCGCGCTCGCCTCGGAGCCCAAGGCCCTGCTGCTCGACGAAGCGATGGCCGGCTTGACGCCGACCGAGGTGCGCGAAGCCATCGAGCTGGTGCGGCGCATCCATGGCGGCGGCATCACCATCGTGATCGTCGAACACATCATGGAAGTGATCGTCTCGCTCACCCGGCGCGTGGTCGTGTTCCATCAGGGCCGCGAGATCGCGCGCGGCACGCCGCGCGAGGTGACCAGCGATCCCGTGGTGATCGAGGCCTATCTCGGCCGGCGCAAGGTGCGGCACGCATGACCGACCCGCTGCTCCGGATCGACCATCTCGAAGTGCGCTACGGCGACTTGATCGGTGTGGCCGACGTGTCGCTCGAAGTGCCGCAGGGTGCGGTGGTGGCGCTGCTGGGCTCCAACGGGGCGGGCAAGACCACGACGCTCAACGCCATTGCCGGCATCGTGCCGGTCGCCAAGGGCGAGGTCCGCTTCGCCGGCGAGAACATCGCCGGCCAGCCGGCCTATGCGATCGTGCGCAAGGGTCTGGCGCTGTCGCCGGAGGGCTGGCGGCTTTTCACGCAGCAGAGCGTCGAGAACAATCTCCTGCTCGGGGCCACGCCGCTTGGCGACCGCAAGCGCATCCCCGACCTGCTCGAGCGCGTCTATGCGGTCTTTCCGCGGCTCAAGGAACGGCGCCTGCAGCAGGCCGGCACCATGTCGGGCGGCGAGCGGCAGATGCTGGCGGTGGGGCGGGCCTTGATGAGCGCGCCGCGCCTGCTGCTGCTCGACGAGCCGAGCCTCGGCCTGGCGCCCGCCATCGTCGACACCATGTACGACAGCTTTGCGGCCCTGCACAAAGCCGGCCAGACCATCCTGCTCGCCGAGCAGTCGGTCGACCTCGCCCTGGAAGCCGCCGACCACGCCTATGTGCTGCAGGTCGGCCGCACCGTTTTGGAGGGCCCGGCCAAGGCGATGCTCGACAATCCCGACGTCCAGCGCATCTATCTCGGCGTCGAGTGAGCCGCCTCAGCGCAAGGTCGGATCCAGGCGATCGCGCAGCCAGTCGCCCAGCAGGCTGATCGAGAGCGTCGTCACCACGATGGCGCTGGCCGGTGCCAGCATGATCCACGGCGCGCGGGTGATGTACTCGCGGCCGTAGCCCACCATGTTGCCGAGCGAGGTGAGCGGTGGCTGGACGCCGAGCCCGAGGAAGGAGAGGCCGCTTTCCAGCAGGATGATCTCGGGAAAGGTGAGCGTCATGGAGACGATCAGGGTCGAGGCGATGTTGGGCAGGATGTGCAGGCCGTAGATCCGGCCCGGTCCGGCGCCGAGCTGGCGGACGGCAGCGGCATAGCCCTGCTCGTTGGCCGCAAGGGTGAGGCCGCGGGCGATGCGGGCGTAGCGTTCCCAGGAATGGAAACCCATCAGCGCAATGAACAGCACCAGGTTGTTGCCGAAGAAGGCGAGCACCGAGAGCGCGATGATCATGAAGGGCATGCTGGCCTGGAAGTCGATCGCCATCAGCACGACCTGCTCGACCTTGCCGCGGAAATGGGCTGCCAGGAATCCCAAGGCCGTGCCGAGACTGGCGGCGATGAGGGTGCCGAACAGGGCGATCAGCAGGCTGAGGCGAACCGATACGATCAGGCGCGAGAGGACGTCGCGGCCCAGTTCATCGGTGCCCAGCGGATGGGCGAAGCTGCCGCCCATCAGCAGCGGCGGCGACAGGCGCGCCTTGAGGTCGAGCGCCGTGAAGGAATAGGGCGTCAGGAAATCGGCGCCCAGTGCCACGACGATCATCAGCCCGAGCCATGCCAGCGACAGCCAGACGCCGAACGGCAGCTGGGGCAGGCGGCGGCGCACGATCGCGGCGGCGGTGGGGGCTTGCTCTGCAATGGCCATGACGATCCTCAATAACGGGCCTCAGTGCGCCGCAGCGGCGCGGACGCGCGGATCGAGCCAGCCATAGGCGAGGTCGACGGTGAGATTGGCGAGCACCATCCAGGTCGCGATCACCATCAGGATGGCCTGCACCACGGACAGGTCGCGGTTGGCGACCGCCGAGACCAGCAGCCGGCCGATGCCCGGCCAGGCGAAGACGCTTTCGACCACCACGGCGCCGGCCACCAGGCTGCCCACCATGAAACCCACGATGGTGACTGTCGGGATGGCGGCGTTGGGCAGCGCATGGCGGGCCACCACGTCGCGCCAGGTCACGCCCTTGGCCGAGGCGGCTCGGATATAGGGCTGCCCCAGCACTTCCAGCATGGCCGAGCGCGTGAAGCGCGCCATGATGGCCGCACCGCCGGTCCCCAGGGTGATGATCGGCAGGATGGCGTAGGCGAGCGAGCCGCTGCCGCTCGCCGGCAGCCAGCCGAGCTGCACGGCGAAGACCAGCACCAGCAGCAGGGCCAGCACGAAGCTCGGCATGGTGAAGCCCGCCACCGAGGCCGCCATCGTCAGCCGGTCGGCCATCGAATTGCGATGAAGGGCGGCATAGATGCCGGCGGGAATGCCGAGCCCGAGCTTCAGCGCCAGCGCCGGAAGTGTGATGGCGAGCGTTGCCGGGACGCGTTCCATGACGAGTTCGATGGCGGGACGGCCATCGCGCATCGACTTGCCGAAGTCGCCAGTGAAGGCATGCGCGACGTAGGAAAGGTACTGGTCCCAGATCGGTCGGTTGAGGCCCCAGGCCTCGCGGAAGGCCGCGATCGCCTCAGGCGGTGCATCGACCGACATGATGAGCAGCGCCGGATCGCCGGAGAGGCGCAGCACCACGAAGGCGAAGGTCATCACGAACAGAATGGTGAGGCCTGCACGCAGCAGGCGCGAGATGGCGAAGGTCAGCATCAGGCGGCAGCTTGGAGGGCGGGTTCATGGACGCGATGGCAGGCGGCCAGCCGGCCGTTCGCCATCGGTTGCAGGGAGGGTGTCTCGGCGCGGCACTGCGCGGTGGCGAACGGGCAGCGTGTATGAAAGGCGCAGCCCTGTGGCACGTCGACCGGGTTCGGCGGATCGCCTTGCAACAGCATTTGTTCCCGCCGCGGCCCGATCGTCGGGATCGCCGAGACGAGCGCACGCGTATAAGGATGCGCCGGGTTGGCGAACAGGCTTTCGGCTTCGCCCTGCTCGACGATGCGGCCGAGATACATCACCGCCACGTCGTGGCTCACCTGGCGCACGACCTTGAGGTCGTGGCTGATGAAGAGATAGGCGATGCCGAGCTGTTCCTGCAGGTCGAGCAGCAGGTTCACGACCTGCGCCTGGATCGAGACGTCGAGCGCCGAGATCGGCTCGTCGCAGACCAGGAGATCGGGGCTGGTCATCAGGGCGCGCGCCAGAACCACGCGCTGGCGCTGACCGCCCGACAGTTCGTGCGGATAGCGGTCGTACTGGTGGCGCTGCAGGCCGACATTGTTCATGGCCGCGAGCGCCCGCTCGCGTCGTTCCGCCGGCGTCGCCTGTTCGTGGATGGCGAGCGGCTCTTCGATCTGGCGGCCGACCGGCAGCCGGCGATCGAGCGCGCCCAGCGGGTCCTGATAGACCATCTGGATGCGCCGCCGCAGCGACCGCCAGGCCGGGGTGGCGACCGCCGGCAGCGGGTCGCCGCGATAGCGGACCGTGCCGGCGCTCGGCGGGACGAGGCCGAGCACCAGCTTGCCGGTCGTCGACTTGCCGCAGCCCGATTCGCCGACCAGGCCCAGGGTGCGGCCCGGTGCCAGCGACAGCGACACGCCGTCGACGGCGCGCAGCACCTTCTTTGCGGCAAACGGCCCGCTGCCGCTGCGAACCTGGTAGTGACGGCGAAGATCGGTCGCTTCGAGAAGAGCGTTCATTCTGCCGCCTGCAAAGCCTGCGGCGACGACCAGACCGAGGTGCCGAGCTCGACCTGGCGATGGCAGGCCGTGACGTGGCGGAAGCCGACGCTGCGCGCCGGTGGCGGGACGCTGTTGCAGCGCGCCTCGGCCACGGGACAGCGCGGCGCGAAGCGGCAACCTGCCGGCAGGTTCCAGGGCTCGGGAACGGTGCCTGGGATCGCCGTGAGGCGCCGCCGCGGCCCGGTCAGGGCGGGCAGGGCGGCCAGCAGGCCTTGCGTGTAGGGATGGCGCGCGGCGCCGAACAGGTCGGTACCCGGCGCTTCCTCGACCAGGCGGCCGGCATACATGACGGCAACGCGGTCGACATTCTCGGCCACCACGCCGAGATCGTGGCTGATCAGCACCAGCGCCATGCCGGTATCCTGCCGGATGCCGCGCAGCAGGGTGAGGATCTGCGCCTGGATGGTGGCGTCGAGCGCCGTCGTCGGCTCGTCGGCGACCAGCAGGTCGGGCTGGCCGGCCAGCGCCATCGCGATCATCACGCGCTGGTTCAGGCCGCCGGACAGAAGGTGCGGGTAGTCCTGCAGCCGGCGGCGCGCGTCGGCGATGCCGACCTGATCGAGCAGGCGCAGCGCCTCGGCCTCGGCCGACTTTCCCGCGAGGCCGCGATGCAGCCGCAGCGCCTCGACGAGCTGCCAGCCGATACGGTGCACCGGGTTCAGGCAGCTCGACGGATCCTGGAAGATCATGGCGATGCGTTTGCCGCGCACCTGCTCGAGGGTGCGGGCCGAGGTCCCGATCAGCTCCTGGCTCTCGAGCCGCACCGACCCCGTCACGCGTGCCTTTGTCGGCAGCAGGCCGAGCGCCGCCAGCCAGGTCACGCTCTTGCCCGAGCCCGACTCGCCCACGATGCCCAGCGCCTCACCAGGCGCGATCGCGAGGTCGACACCGTCGACGGCGCGCGAGAAGCGGCCGTCCGTCCCGAAGTCGACGGTGAGGCCGCGCAGGGCGAGCAAAGGAGCGCTCATCACCCGGCCCCTAGTTGCTGGCGAAGTTGCTGCTGCGGAACTCCATGGCGAAGGACGGCGAGGCCTTCCACTTGATGTCCCGGCGCTTGGCCGTGAAGGTCGCGTTCTGGTGGAGCACGGTATAGGCCGGGTCTTCGCGCTCGCAGATCTCGAGCATGCGCTTGAACATCGCTTTGCGCTTCTGCATGTCGGTTTCGGTTTCCAGCGCCGCCGAGAGCTTGTTCATCTCCTCGTTGGTCCATTCGCCGACCTGCTGCTGCTGGCCTTGCGGGCCGTGCTGGGCGACGATCGAGGAGATCGGATCGTTGTAGCCGGCGCTGTTCGACCAGTCGCGCACGGCGCGCGGGCTGTTGACGTCGAAGATCTGCTGCCAGTTCTCCTTCATCTCGATCTGCACGTTGAGGCCGGCCTGGCGCCACATCTCGACCAGCACCTGCGCCGTCGCGACCTGGTTGGTGTAGTAGTTGTTGAGCAGCCGGTAGGGGATCGGGTCGCCCTTGTAGTTGGCCTCCTTCAGCAGCGCCTTGGCCTTGGCGAGGTCGTAGGCCGGCACCGTCCAGTTCTCGACGAACATCGGGCCGTAGAATTCCCACTGCAGGCCGGCCGGCACGCGGGTGCGGCCCGACCACAGCGCTTCGACGATCGCCTGGCGGTCGATCGAATGGGTGAAGGCCTGGCGGATGCGCGGATCGGCGAGCCGCGGATGGTTCTTGTCGAACACGGTCAGGCGGTGATTGACGATGGTGCTGCCCAGGACCTCGAACTTGGGGTTCTTCTCGATGCCGGGGATCTGGTCGGGCGGCACGTCGCAGATGAAGTCGAACTGGCCGGCCAACAGGCCGTTGATGCGGGTCGCCACTTCGGGAACCACCATCATGCGCACGCTCTTCAGCGGCGGGCGGCCGCCCCAATAGTCGTCGTGCGCGTCCATCACCAGCACCTGGTCGGGCTGGAATTCGCGCACCTTGTAGGGGCCGGTCGAGACGGGCGCGCGCGCCCAGTCGAGCCAGCTCTTGGCTTCCTCGTAGGCGCGGCGGGAGATGATGTCGCTGCCCAGGCGCCCGATGCGGCCCTCCAGGGTGACGTCGGGCGTGCGGTTGGTGAAGCGCACCGTGTATTTGTCGACGGCCTCGACCTTCTCCAGCGCCGGGAACAGCCGCTTGGCGACGGCCGGCACTTCCGGCGGCAGGTTCTTGCCCTGGACGGCGTCGCGGATCAGCACGGACGTGAACAAGGTCTTGGTCGAGGCGATGTCGTAGTCGGGGCCGAACATGCGGTCGCGGCTGAAGGTGAAGACCACATCGTCGGCCGTGAGCTCGTCGCCGTTGTGGAACTTCACGCCCTTGCGCAGGCTGAACTCCACCGTGCGCTCGTCGAGCCGCTTCCAGCTTTCTGCGAGGCCCGGCACCGGCTCCAGCTTGCCGAGCAGGTTCGGCATGATCAGCGTCTCGAACAGGAACGAGAAGGCGCGCTGGCCGACATTCGACTGCTCGCGCAGCGGTTCCAGGGCGGCGCTGTTGGCGATCTGCTGCACGGCAATGGTGATGCTGGGCCGCTGGTCGGCCTGGCCGATGGCGACGCGAGGCAGGACGAAGCCGGTGGCGGCGAGACCCGAAGCGGCAATCAACCGCCGACGGCGCAGGAACATGACGCAAACTCCTCCGATGAGGAGCGGACGCTAGGACGTTTCAGTGACGGCGCGGTTTCGGATCAGTGACGCTTTGCTTGTGCGGTGCGGCAGACCATCCACACCACTGAGGAAATCGCCGATAAAAAGTGTTAGATTCCACACGGAGGTGGGGTGTCATGTGTTGTAACCGTTCGGGGGACTACTGAAGATGCCCATTGCCAATCGTCTCTATGCCGAATTTCTGGGAACCGCCTGGCTGGTGCTGGGCGGATGCGGCAGCGCGGTCCTGGCCGCAGCCTTTCCGCAACTCGGGATCGGCTTCGTCGGCGTCGCGCTCGCCTTCGGCCTCACCGTCCTCACCATGGTCTATGCCGTGGGCGGCGTGT
>MKRV01000142.1:11295-11757 GCA_001897995.1 Alphaproteobacteria bacterium 65-37
GTGAGGTCATCCAGTACGTGATCGCCCAGGTGCTCGGCGGCATCGCCGGCGCGGCGATCCTCTATGTCGTCGCAACCGGCAAGGCCGGCGCCGAGATCGGCAGCTTCGCGACCAACGGCTACGGTGACCATTCGCCCGGCAAGTACGGCATGACCTCCGCCCTGGTGATCGAGATCGTGCTCACCTTCGGCTTCGTGACGGTGATCCTCGGCGCCACCGACAAGAAGGCGCACCCGGCCGCGGCGGGTCTTGCGATCGGCCTTGCGCTGACCCTGATCCACCTGATCAGCATCCCTGTCACCAACACCTCGGTGAATCCGGCGCGCAGCACGGCACCGGCGCTGTTCGTCGGCGGTGCGGCGCTTTCGCAGCTTTGGCTGTTCTGGGTCGCGCCGATCGTCGGCGGCCTGATCGCCGGTTTCGCCTACGGACTGCTCGGTCGCAGGGACTGACGCCGCCGGC
>MKRV01000143.1 GCA_001897995.1 Alphaproteobacteria bacterium 65-37
CGCGCGGCTTATGCCGGCGATCCGGCGGCGACCGGCTATCCCGAAATCCTGCTGGTCTATCCCGGCATGAGCGCGGTGCTGCACTATCGTCTGGCCCACGCGCTGCATCGCCTGGAGGCGCGCTTCCTGGCCCGTCAGATCGCCGAGATCGCCCATTCGCTGACCGGCATCGACATCCATCCCGGCGCCGAGATCGCCGGCAGTTTCTTTATCGATCACGGCACCGGCGTGGTGATCGGCGAGACGGCGGTGATCGGCGAACGGGTCCGGCTCTACCAGGCCGTGACCCTGGGCGCGCGCAGCTTCCCGGCCGACGAGACGGGCTCGCTGATCAAGGGCCGGCTGCGCCATCCCATCGTCGAGGACGACGTCGTGATCTATGCCGGTGCCACCATCCTCGGCCGGGTCACGATCGGCCGCGGCTCGACCATCGGCGGCGGCGTCTGGCTGACCGAGAGCGTGCCGCCCAAGAGCCGCATCACCCAGGCCGAGACCCGCGAGGAGCGCTACGACCGACAGGGCTGAGGCAGTCAGGCGCGCGCCTGACTTTTTCTGGGAGCAATTTCCCGGTCAGCAACCTGACGTAGCGACTGTATTGCCTCATCGCCTGTGATATTTTTCCGCCGGGAGATATATCGTCAGGTCGGGTGGGACTGAAAATGAAGGATTGGCGGAGCGCGTCTCGGGCGCGGAAGTTTGTTGCGCGTCCGAAGGCCGCCTCAGCGCCGGTTGAAGTCTCGATAACAGGGCTCGGGAGAGTACGCCGGGCATTTCGGTTGGCACTGCTTGCCGGAACTTGCCTGGCCCCATTTGGGGCGCACGCGCAGTTCGCCAGCGATACCTGGAAGGCGGCGCCAACCAACGGCCAGTACAACAATGCCGCCAATTGGGTCGGTGGCAACATTCCGGCCTCTTCGAGCGTGGGGACGCTTTATACGGCGACGTTCGGCACAAGCTTGACCACCACCATCGCCGTCGCGGCGCCGTCGCCCCCTGAACTCTACGTCGGTTCCTTTCAATTCAACGCAGGTGCGTCTGCATACACCTTCAATGTCGCCGACGGCACAAACCTGCGATTCCACGGGGCGGGCATCGTCAATAACAGCTCGAATGCGCCGACCTTCAACCTGGACGGTTCGTCGAGCAATCTGTGGCTGGGCAGCGCGGCCAAAGCAGGCAATGCCATTATCAACATTACGAACGGTGGTGATCTGCTGCTAGGCGACACAGCCAGCGCCGAGAATGCCGTAATCAACGTCACTGGCAGCAACAGTGCCGGCATTGAAATGTTCGGTGGCACGCTCGGCGATGCCACTGTGACACTTTCCGGTGACGGCTCGACAGGTCTTGTTTTGCGGCAGACTGCCTCGGGCGGTTCTGCGCGAGTGATCGCCAACGGCGGTTCAATCAACATTGTTAACCTGACCGGCGCAGGGACGACGCTTGGCTCGCTGGCCGGGGCGAGCACCTCATTTAACGTCAATCTGGGCAGCAAGCAGTTGACGGTTGGGGGGAACAACGACTCGACGTCGTTCGCCGGCCGACTGAACGGCAGCGGCGGCTCCATTGGCAAGGCGGGAACCGGCACATGGACGCTCACCAATGGCACGCACACCTATGACGGTCTTACGACGATCAGTGGCGGCACTCTGGCGCTGTCGGGCAACGGCAACCTCGCCAATTCGAGCGGCATTGCCCTTACCAACTCCGGTACGACCTTCGACATCTCGGCAGCCAACGGAAACCGGACGATCAAGGATCTGAGTGGCGTTGCGGGCTCGGCTGTGGTGCTGGGCACTCGGACCCTGTCAGTCGGCACGGCGAACGACACGATCTTCGCCGGCGACATTTCTGGCACGGGTGGCCTGACCAAGCAGGGCAGCGGCACGCTGACGCTCTCGGGCAGCAATGCCTACACCGGCGCGACGACGATCACTGACGGCACCCTGGCGCTGTCGGGCAGCGGTAACATCGGCGCATCGAGCGGCGTCGATCTGACCGGAGCCACGGCTCGCTTCGATATCTCGGCCAGCGGCGGCAGCACGGCGATCAAAAGCTTGGCCGGTGTTGCTGGTTCCACGGTGAATCTGGGCGCTAACAGCCTGGCGGTTGGCAATGCGTCCTCGACGACATTTGCCGGCGTGATCGACGGCAGCGGTGGCCTGATCAAGCAGGGAACCGGCACGCAGACGCTTACAGCTGCCAGCACCTATACCGGCGCGACGCAGATCAATGGCGGCACTCTGGCGCTGTCGGGCGACGGCAGCATTGCATTGTCCAACAGCCTTACCCTCGACGGCACTGGCGCCTCGACGGTCTTCGACATCTCGCAGACGAGCGGCGGCGCCTCGGTCGGTTCTCTTCTCGACCTACCGTCGGGGCCTCCTCTGGCGTCGACCGCGGTTGTCAGGCTAGGGTCGAAGACGCTGACCGTCACAGGGATGTCGGAATTTTTCGGCGCGATCGCGGATGGTGGCATCGCTGATGGAGCCGGTGGCGGGCTCACGATCGCCGGCGTGGGCGGGGCTGCCATTACCGCGATACTTCGCGGGACGAACACCTACACCGGCGCTACGACGATCGGCGAAAACGCCACGCTGTCTCTATCGGGCAGCGGCAGCATCGCCGCCTCGAGCGGCCTGGATCTGAGCGGCGCCGGCGCAACCTTCGACATCTCGGCCAGCAGCGGTAACCAGACGATCCAGGATCTGAGCGGCGTCGGCGGCGCCCTGGTCGTGCTGGGCGGCAACAGTCTGACCGTGGGGTCGGCGAATTCGACGACCTTCGACGGTGTCATCGATGGTAGCGGCGGAATGACCAAGCGGGGCAGCGGCATTCTTACGCTGACGGGAACCAACACCTATACCGGCGTGACGACGATCAATGCCGGCACCTTGGCGTTGACGAATATCGATGCGATCCAGGACTCGATCAAAGTAACAGTTGCGGCGGGGGCCTTCTTCGATCTTTCCGGCGTCACGGGCTACGCCAAAGTGCGTACCATCGACGGCGGCGGTACGGTCCAACTCGGCGACAGCGGTCTCGAGATCACCAACGGCTCGACCGAGTTCTCGGGCGTCATTACCAGCACGAGCGGCAGCGGCGGCCTCACGATCGCCGGTGGCGAGCTGACCCTGTCTGGCGTTTCGACCTACAGCAGCCTCACGACCCTCTTGCAGGGCGCTACCCTCGCGCTCAAGGGGGCAGGCTCGATTGCGAACTCTTCGAGCATCGACTTCCAGCCGGCCGCGGCCGGTTACGCCACCTTCGACATTTCGCAGGTCGCGACGAGCGCGTCGGTGTCGGCCCTGGTCGAGACACGGTCGGCGATCGGCGTCGTGGCCTTGGGGTCGAAGGAACTCGTGCTCACCGGTACGACCACGGACTTCCTTGGCACGATCACCGATGGCGGCATCGGTGGTGGCGTCGGTGGCAAGCTTACACTCGCCGCTGATGCCGGGGCGATACTGGGCGGCATCAATACCTACACTGGCGCGACGACGATTAATGCCGGCGCGACATTGAAACTTGTTGGCAGTGGCAGCATCGAGCAGTCGAGCGAAGTCAGCCTAACTGGGGCCACCGCCACCTTCGACATTTCCGGGATCGGCGCCGGCGGTACGTCTGTCCGTTCGCTGGTCGGCAACGGTACAGTCCAGCTCGGTGGCAACACGCTCTTGGTTTCAGCGGCATCAGGCGAGTTCGCGGGCAAGATTGACGATGGCGGCTCCGGCGGCAATCTCGTGGTAACCGGCGGAACGCTCGTCCTGTCCGGTCAATCGAGCTATGCCGGCGGAACGCTGATCGGCCAGGGCGCTACGCTCGCTCTCAAAGGGGCCGGTTCGATCGAGGATTCGATGGAGATCGATTTCGATCCAACCGGCCCAGGCGTCGCCACGTTCGACATCTCGCAGACGACGTCCGGTGCACGGGTGCAGACGCTGCTCGATGTGGCTGGTACTGGTGTAATTGAACTGGGCGAGAAGATCCTCACTGTCACAGTCGGCGGGGACTTCTTCGGAGTCATCAAGGGCGGCAACGGCAGTGGGCTCACTGTCGGCGCTGGGGCATCGCTTGGTCTCTGGGGAGCGAACACCTACACCGGCGCGACGATAGTCGGTGACAATGCCATCTTGTCACTCGACGGCAACGGCAGCATCGCTTCATCGAGCAGCCTTAATCTCTCCGGTGACAATTCCATTTTCGATATATCCTGTGCCTGCACCAGCAGCTCGGTTTCCGTCCAGAATTTAACCGGCTCGTCGACGTCTACCGTCATCCTGGGGGCCAACGACCTGACGGTGGTTTCGTCGGTCAACACGATCTTTGCTGGTGTCATCGATAATGGTGGCGGCGACGGCGGCCTCATCAAGCAGGGCGCCGCCACGCTCACGCTGTCGGGCACGAACACCTACGCCGGTGGCACGACGATCAACGAAGGGGCGATCTCGATTTCGAGCGATGCCAATCTAGGCGGCGCGGCGGGTGTTCTCGTCTTCGGCGGCGGCACTTTGAAGACCACGGCCGACATCACGATGTCTCGTGCGACGACGCTGAACATTGGAGGTGGCACCTTCGACGTGGCAACCGGCACGAAGCTTGAACATGACGGCACTATCGACGGCGACGGCGGATTGACCAAGACCGGTGACGGCACGCTGACGCTCCGTGGCATCAACACCTACGCTGGCGAGACGGTGATCAATGCCGGCACACTCGCTCTGTCGAACGGTGATATCTCCGCTTCCAGCAAGGTGATCGTCAGCACCGGGGCGACGTTCGATGTGAGCGACAATATCGGCACCGTGATCACCGCTCTTGTCGGCGAGGGCAGGGTGAAGCTCGGCTCGAGCGCGGGCCTGGTGATCGTCAACGCTTCGGGAGAGTTTTCCGGGACCATCACGAGCGAACTTTGCGGCTGCAGCACGCTCGCCATTGCCGGCGGCACGCAGACCCTGTCCGGCGTCAATTCCTATGCTGGCATCACGGCCCTCGCCGCGGGCGCCACGCTCGCCCTCAAGGGATCGGGGTCGATCGCCCATTCGACCGGCGTCGAGTTCTTTCCGTTCGGTCCGGGCTTTGCCACGTTCGACATTTCCCAGACGACGGTTGGGGCCACGGTCCTGGGCCTGGCCGACCTCGGTGGCGTGGGTGTCGTCAGCCTGGGCTCGAAGACCCTGACGGTCGGTGCCAATGGCGGGCCTTTCGCCGGCGTCATCCAGGATGGCGGCCTCGGCGGCGGCACCGGCGGTGGGCTGTCCGTCGCCTCGCCCGGCTTCGGGCTGCAACTGGCCGGGGGCAACACCTATACCGGCGTGACGACGATCCTGGCCGGCGGCCTGCTCGCCATCGTCGGACCCGGCAGCATCGCCGCGTCGAGCGGCGTCGTGCTCGCCGGTGCGGGCGCTACGTTCGACATTTCGGGTGACGATGACGACCAGAGCCAGACGATCAAGGATCTGTCCGGCGTCATCGGAACGACCGTTGCGCTCGGCGGCAACAGCCTGACGGCCGGCACGGCGAACTCGACGAGCTTTGCCGGCGTCATTGCCGATGGCGGCTATTACGGCGGCGCCGGTGGTTCGTTGATCAAACAAGGCAACGGCACGCTCACCCTGTTGGGTGCCAGCACTTATACCGGCGGCACCACGGTCAATGCCGGCACCTTGCAGTTGGGCGCCGGCGGCTCGCTGGCCTCGGGCGGGGCGCTCACGGTCACCGGCGGTACGTTCGATCTCAACGGCAACAGCCAGACGGTTGGGGCGCTTTCGGGGACAGGCGGCGCGATCGCGCTGGGCGGCGGCACGCTCACGACTGACAGCGCCAGCAATACGACGCTCGCCTCGGCGATCTCCGGCAGTGGCAAGCTGGTCAAGCAGGGCAGCGGCACGCTGACGCTAACGGGCACGAACACCTATAGCGGTGGCACGACGGTATTGGGCGGCACGCTGATCGGAAGCACGTCGAGCCTGCAGGGGGACATCGCCAACAATTCCACCGTCGTGTTCGACCAGGCGACCATCGGCACCTACTCGGGCGTCATGTCGGGGTCGGGTACCCTCACCAAGGCGGGCGCCGGCACGCTGATCCTGACGGAGAACAATACTTACACCGGCACCACGACGATCACAGGCGGCATCCTGCAGCTCGGCAATGGCGGCACGTCGGGCGCAATCGTGGGCAATGTCGCGGTGAACGGTGCGGAGAGCATGCTGGCCTTCAACCGGTCGGACGATGTGACCTTCGGCGGCGATATCAGCGGCGACGGCAGCGTGATGCTGATGGGGCCAGGCAAGGTGACGCTCACCGGTACCAACAGTTACACCGGCGGCACGGTGGTGGGCGGTGGCGTGGTGAGGGTCGCCGATGATGCAGCCTTCGGTGCGGCGGCCGGCAAGCTCGTGGTGGCGGCGGGCGCCACAGTGCAGGCCTTGGCGAGCTTCAGCAGCGATCGCGCCGTCGAGCTGCGCCTGGGCGGCGGCGTCTTCGACAGCAACGGCAATACGCTCACCCTGCAGGGCCCGATCACAGGCAGCGGGGCGCTGACCAAGACGGGGGCGGGCACGCTGATCCTCACGGGCGCAAATGGCTACACCGGCGGCACGATGGTCGAGCAGGGCACCTTGCAGGGCACGACGTCGGGCCTGCAGGGCAACATCGTCAACAATGCTGCGGTGATGTTCGATCAGGCGGGCAACGGCAGCTACACCGGTGTCCTGTCGGGGACGGGCAGCCTGACCAAGACCGGCGCCGGCACGGTGACCCTCACGGGGGCCAACAGCTACATCGGCGGCACGACGGTCAATGGCGGCGTGCTGCAACTCGGGACTGGCGGCTCGCTGGCGGCGGGCAGCGTGCTCACGGTCAATGGCGGCGCGTTCGACCTCAACGGCAACAACCAGACGGTGGGGGCGCTCTCGGGCAGCGGCGGGACGATTGCGCTCGGCAGCGGCACGCTGACGGCCAACAGCGCCGGCAACGCCACCCTCGCTTCGGTGATCTCCGGCAGCGGCAGCTTCGTCAAGCAGGGGAGCGGGACGCTGGCCTTGACTGGCGCCAGCACCTATACCGGCGGCACGACGGTCAACGAGGGTACATTGCAGCTCGGCGCCGGCGGTGCGTTGGCGTCGGGCGGAGCGCTCACGGTCAACGGCGGCGCGTTCGATCTCAACGGCGGCAGCCAGAGCGTCGGAGCGCTCTCGGGCAGCGGCGGCACGATTGCGCTGGGCGGCGGTACGCTCACGACCAACAGCGCCAGCAACACGGTCCTGGCGTCGGCCATCACCGGGAGCGGCAGCTTCGTCAAGCAAGGCAGCGGCACGCTGATTTTGACCGGTGCCAACAGCTATACGGGCGGCACGACGGTGTCGGGCGGCATCCTGCAAGGCAATACGGCGGCCCTTCAAGGCAGCATCGTCAACAACGCCACGGTGGTCTTCAATCAGGCAACGAATGGCACCTACGCCGGGGCGATGTCGGGCAACGGTGCATTGGTGAAGACCGGGACCGGCAATCTCACCTTGACCGGCGCCAACAGCTACACGGGCGGCACGACGGTGTCGGACGGCACCCTGACTGGCAACACGACGAGCCTGCAGGGCAACATCGTCAACAATGCCACAGTGGTCTTCGATCAGGGCGTAAGCGATGGCGCGACACTGAGCAACAACGCACGGCTGCTGTCCGGTAGCGGTAGCATCCTTGGACCGAATGCCAACGGCGACACGGGCAATGGCACGCCGGTGAATACCGGCGCCGGTACCCTCACCCTGGCGGGCACTAACACCTATTCGGGCGCCACGACGGTGTCGAGCGGCACCCTCACCCTGGCGGGCACTAACACCTATTCGGGCGCCACGACGGTGTCGAGCGGCACTCTCACCCTGGCGGGCACTAACACCTATTCGGGCGGCACGACGGTGTCGAGCGGCACTCTCACCCTGGCGGGCACTAACACCTATTCGGGCACCACGACGGTGTCGAGCGGCACTCTCACTCTCACCGGCTCGAACGTGTTCGCGACCGGCACGAACGGTTTACTCGGCCTCCTGAGCAGTATCTATGCCGGGGCGATGTCGGGCAGCGGAGCGTTGGTGAAGACCGGCAACGGCAATCTGACCTTGACCGGCCCCAACAGCTACACAGGTGGCACGACAGTGTCGGGCGGCATCCTGATCGGCACGACTTCGAGCCTGCAAGGCGGCATCGTGAACAATGCTACGGTGGCCTTCGATCAAGGCGCGAACGGCACCTACGACGGAGCGATGTCGGGCAGCGGCGCACTGCTGAAGGGTGGCGCCGGCAATGTCATTCTCACAGGTGCCAATAGCTACACGGGCGGCACGACGGTGTTCCAAGGAACCCTGACCGGCACGACGTCGAGCTTGCAGGGCAACATCGTCAACAACGCCACGGTGGCCTTTGACCAGACGGCGAACGGGACCTACACCGGGGCGATGTCGGGCACCGGCTCGCTGGTCAAAACGGGTGCCGGCGCACTCATGCTCACGGGGACCAACAGCTACTCCGGGACGACGACCGTCAATGCCGGCACCCTCGTCGGCAACACGACGAGCCTGCAGGGCAACATCCTGAACAACGCGGCCGTGGTGTTCGACCAGGCGAGCAACGGTGTCTATGCCGGCGCGCTGTCCGGTTCGGGCACGCTGACCAAGATCGGCGCGGGCCTGCTCAATCTCACGGGGACCAACGTTGTGGGCGGCGGCACGACAGTGTCGGGCGGCACCTTGGCGGTGAACGGCTCGCTCACCAGCAACGTGACGGTCGGCGCGGGAGGCGCGATCGGCGGCACCGGCACCGTGGTCGGGGCGCTGTCGATCGGCGGCGGCACCTTGGCGCCGGGCAACTCGATCGGCACCTTGAACGTCACCGGCAACTTCACCCAGACCGGGGGCGTCTACCAGGTCGAGGCCAATGCCGGGGGGCAAAGCGACAAGATCGTCGCCACCGGCACGGCCACGATCGGCGGCGGCACGACGGTACAGGTGCTGGCAGCGTCGGGCATATATCAGCGCAGCACGACGTACACGATCCTCTCCGCCACCGGCGGCCTGACCGGCACCTATGGCGGCGTCACCAGCAACCTGGCGTTCCTCACGCCCTCGCTGAGCTACGACGCCAACAACGCCTTCCTGACCTTGGAACTCCTGCAGAACGCCTTCTCGTTCGGCGGCCTGACGCCCAACCAGCGGGCCGTTGGTCGCACGCTCGATACGGCTTTCTCCGCAGCGACCGGCGACTTCGCCACGGTGCTGACCGCCATGATGGGGCTTAGCGCGGCCCAGGGGCCGGCTGTGCTCGATACGATCAGTGGCCAGCCTTATGCCAGCTTCGGCACGGTGAACGTGCTGGCCAATCTTCTGTTCATGAATACGGTGGGCCAGCAGGTGGCGCTGGCGCGCAGCGGTGGGCCGGGCGCAACCCGGGTAGCGCTGGCCGAAGCCTGCGAGGTCGCCTGCGAGATGCAGGAGCCGCCGCGCTGGGGCGCCTGGTTCAGCGGTCTCGGTGGTGCGGGCAACGTCGGCGGCAACTACAATGCCGGTGGCCTCACCTACAATCTCGGCGGCGCAGCGGTCGGCGTCGACTATCGCTTCGATCCGCGCTTCCTGGTCGGTCTTGCCTTCGGCTATTCGAGCGGCCGGCAGTGGGTCTCGGGCTTCCAGGGCCTCGGCACGACGGACAATTACAGCGCCGTGCTCTACGCCTCCTTCACGCAAGGCGGTTTCTACGCCGACGCCCTGGCGGGCTATGCCTACTCGGACAATCGCCAGCAGCGGGTGATGCAGATTCCGGGCCTGTCGACGCGCTATGCCAATGGCGGGGCCGGCGCCAACCAGTTCCTGGGCCAGATCGAAGCCGGCTACAAGATCGGCTTCGGCCTTACGGAGACGGCCCAGGCGAGCGTCACGCCGTTCGCGCGCTTCCAGACGGTGGCGGCCTCGCAGAAGGGCTTCTCGGAGTGGGGGGCGGATTCACTGAACCTCAACGTCCAGCAGCAGAACACGACTTCGATCCGCACGGTGCTGGGCGCCGACCTTGCCGCCAACCTGCCGCTCGGCAGCGAGCGCACTCTCGGCGTCACCTTGCGGCTGGGCTGGGCGCACGATTATGGCGACACGGCGCGGCCGATGACGGCCGCCTTCGCCGGCGCGCCGACCGTGCCTTTCACCATCGTCGGCGCGCAGCCGATGCGCGATTCGGCGGTGGTCGGGTTCGGGCTCTCGACGAAGATCACCGACTCGATTTCCGCCTATGCGCGCTACGACGGCGAACTCAACGGTCGCGACGACAATCACAACTTCTCGGCCGGCTTCAGGATGACCTGGTGACGCGGCTTCTCTCTGCGTCATTGATCGAACGGATTGTAAAACCGGCATGAATTGCAAGGTCGGTGCGGGATGTTGAGGTTGACGCTCCGGAGCGGGTGACTTACCCGCAGGCTCCCTTCAGCAAGCCCGGAGATCACCTCCCGTGACGTCCCTGCGCAGACTGCCGACGCTGATCGCTTTTGGCCTCGCCCTCCTGCCGGCGCTGCTTCAGCCGGCGGTTGCCAAGGAGCCCATGGCGATTCCCGGCACGACCGTGACGCTCGCGCCACCCGAGGGCTTCACGCCCTCGACGCAGTTCTCCGGCTTCGAGAACAAGGAGAGTGGCGCCTCGGTGCTGGTCATCGAGTTTCCGCCCGAGGCCTACGACCAGATTGCCCCGACCTTGTTCGGTACCCTCGAGCGGGCTCGGACCGAGTTCGCCAAGCGCCAGATCAAGGTCGAGACGCTGAGCGAGGTCGATACGCCGAACGGCAAGATCGTGTTGCTGAAGGGCGAACAGGTCGCCAACGGCGAGACCTACGAGAAATGGATGGCGCTGTTCAAGGGCAGCAAGACGGTGATGCTGACGGTGCAGGCCCCGGAAGATGCCGGCCTCGACGACGAGCAGGTCGTGGCCCTGATCAAGAGCGTCAAGCTCGGCCCGGCGCAGTCGATCGCCGAGCGCATGGCAACCCTGCCCTACAGGATCGAAGCGGCGGAGCCTTTCCGTGTCGCCGATATCCTGGCCGGCAACACCGTGCTGCTGGTGGTCGGACCGCAGAATGTCGATCCGTCGGGCAACATGCCGATTCTCCTCGTCAGCCCGCAGCTCGGCGGCGGCCCGATCGGCGACAAGGTCGAAGCGGCCGCCGAGGCCTTGCTGAAGGGCACGGTCGGCCTGCAGGAGGGCAAGATCGAGAAACGCGGGCCGGTGACCTTCGCCGGCGCCAAGGGCCTGAGCTTCGAAGGCAGCTTCGAGGAGAAGGGCCTGAAGAAGCGCTTCCTGCAATATCTGGCAGTGTTGCCCGACGGCAAGTTCATCCGCCTGCTCGCCACGGCCAAGGCCGATGCCTTCGACGGGCTCAGGCCCGCGATCGAGAAGACGGCTGCCAGCGTTGCCCTGAAGGCAATGCCATGAAACCGGCCAAATGATCGGCTGATCTCTCCTCGGCATTCCTGGCGGCATTCCCGTCGACGATCATCGATCCCTGGGCGAAAGTCGATTCCATGACACTTTTGCGAACAGCTCTCGTCGGCCTGCTGGCCCTTGTCCTGGGCAATGCCGCGGCCGGCGCGACGGAGCCGATCCGGGTCGAGATCGTCGAGCACGGCATCTATACGCTCGACGTGGCTTCCACGGTACGCGACGACAACGGCATCAACCAGAACGTCGTCTCGAACATCTGTCATGTCGCCACCACGACCATGATCCCGATGAAGCCGCACCTGACCTTCGGCTTCCGCTACCGCGTCTCGGGAACCGAACCGGACGGCGATCGCCTCGTGCGCCTCACCAAGGTGGTGTCCTTTCCCGACGAGGTCACGCCGCCGGGCGCCAAGCGGCCGCTGCGCACCTACAAGGAGGTCTTCGCGGCGCCGATCGGCATCGTGGGCTATATCGGCTACGGTTTCGACGAGCCCTGGGAGCTGATGCGCGGCATCTGGACGTTCCAGCTGTTCCGCGGCGGCCGGCTGCTCGCCGAGCAGAACTTCACCGTGATCGAGGATCCAAACGCCCCGACGCCACGGCGCGACAGCAATTCGACCTGCTTCCAGATGTCGAGCCTGTAGGCCGCTCTCATGCCCTGGCGAGTCACGCTAGCCCTTGTCCTTCTCCTCGTCGCGACAGCGGTGGCGAGAGCGGAGGTGCGCCTGGACGTCGTGGAGCACGGCCTCTACGCGCTCGAAGCCGAATCGACAGTGCGCGATGCCAACGGTGTCGGTGTCGATACAGTGCGCAACATCTGCCACCTCGCCACGACGGCCACGATCGCGTTGCGGCAGGGTACTCATTTCGGGCTGCGCTATCGCATGCAAGGCGCAGCGCCGGACGAGATCGTGACGCTCACGACCGTCGTGCGCTTCCCGCACGAGGCAAGGCCGCCGGCTGGCAGCGCGCCGATCGGATCGCACGCCATGACGTTCGAGCATCGCGCCGGCGACCTGGGCTATGCCGGTTATGGCTTCGACGAGCCCTGGGAGCTGATGGCCGGCAGCTGGACCGTCCAGATCTTCAATGGCACGCGGCAACTGCTCGAGTTCCGCTTCACCGTCGTCGAAGGTGCGGACGAGCCGCGGCCGTCGACCCGCGGGACGGCCGACTGTTTTCAGATGTCGAGCCTGTGAACCGGCCCGCCGCCTGATGTGCGGCAAGGCACGTGCCCCGTTCCCTGATCCTGCGATAGGATAGCGCGAGTCGTTCAAGATTTCGGGGAGTGCCGCATGTCGGTTCGCAGCCGTCTGTTGGGCGTGGCGATGGTCGCCGCCTTCTGGGCCACTCCGACGGCGATACCTGCGGCCTGGGCGACCGAAGGGGCGGCGAGCTACTACTTTGCCGGCGGGTTCGGCACCTTCCTGACGGCGGTGCCGCCCGAGCCGGGCTTCACCATTGCCAGCCAGACCCTGATGTTCGGCGGCCAGGCGCAGCGGGCGGTTCTGCGCGGCCGCGCCACCTTCGGGCTTACGGCCTTCGCGCTCTACGAGTACGTCGCCGGCTCCTACACTTTCAGCCAGCCGATGCTGGGCGGACGGCTGCAGCTGGGCGCGGCCATACCGGTGATCGGTACGGCCAGCACCAATGTAAGCCTCGACACGCGCCTGTTCGGCAGTTTCGGGACGGGCGCCTCCGACACTGGCTTCGGCGACATGCTGCTCAACCCGTTCGCCTTCTACTGGAGCTTCGGCGAGTTTCACGTGAAGCTGGCGCAGTGGGTCGTGGCGCCAACCGGCCATTACAACATCAATTCGCTGATCAATGTCGGGCGCAACTACTGGGCCTTCGACACGCAGTTGGGCCTCACCTGGTTCCACAAGGCGACCGGCACCGAGGTCACGGTGCTGCCCGGCATCATGATCAACACGACCAATGCGGCGACCGACTACAAGTCGGGCAACGAGTTCCATCTCGACTTCATGGTCAACCAGTTCCTAGCGCCGACCTTTGCGATCGGCCTGCAGGGTTACTGGTACAAGCAGATCGACGGCGATAGCGGCAGCGGTGCAGTGCTGGGCCCCTTCATGGGCGAGTCGTTCGGCCTGGGGCCGGCCATCCTGTGGACCCCGGAAGCCCTGGGCGGCCGCGCCGCCATCGTGCTGAAGTGGCTGCACGACATCAGCAACACCAATCGGTTGAACGGCGACTGGGGACAGGTCGCAATCTCGTATCGATTCTAGGTCCTCCTTGCCGGCGAGTCGGATCTGATTCGTCGGCGGGGAAGCGGTATGGCAACAGCGGGGAGCAAGAAGAATGTATCGTTTCGTCGCCATGGTCATCGCGCTCGCTCTGGCCGCCTGCGATGCGCCGACGCGCTCGGGCAGCCCGTACGATTTCGTGCGCGGCTATCCGACCGAAACAGCCGCACAGAAGGCACAAGACGATGCCGACTTCCAGCGTGCCGTCTCGGCCTACCGCTTCTGGTATCCGACCGTGTCGATGGAAGGCATCTTCAACGGCAATCGTCAGGTCGGGCTGGCCGATGGCCAGGCGATGGGGATCGCCTCGACCGGACCGCGGCAGGTCGGCTTCACCCTTAACTCCGACACGCCCTACGGCTCGGCTGCGATCGACTTCGCTGCGGGGCCCATGGTGATCGAGCTGCCGCCGGGCCCCTTCATCGGCCTGGTCAACGATCACAACCAGGGCTGGGTGATGGATCTCGGCCTGCCTGGTCCCGATGCCGGCCGCGGCGGCCGGCATCTCGTTCTCCCGCCCGGGTATCGCGGCAACGTGCCGGCGGGCTACTATGTTGGCCGCTCGCCGACCTTGAAGGCAATGATGGCGGTTCGCGCCATGCCGGTCGGCGGCGACTTAGACCGCGCCATGAGTGCCCTGCGCGAGGTGAAGGTCTACGCCCTGAATGGGCCACGCACGCCGCTCGCCATCGTCGACACGTCGAAAAACAAGATGGATTCCACGTCGCTCCTCTGGGAGGACAATATCCAGTACTGGGAGGTGCTGGCACGCATCGTCGATGCCGAGCCCCCGTTGGAGGCCTGGCGTCCGCAGTACGGCGAACTGGCCGCGCTCGGCATCCAGAAGGGCAAGCCCTTCGCGCCGGATGCGCGCCTGAAAGCGATCCTCGAGCGCGCCGCCAAGGCCGGACGCGACCAGATGCTGGTCTCCGCCTTCGCCAGCACGCGGCCCGACCGCATCGCCTGGCCCGATCGGCGCTGGGAATGGGTCGGGTTGATCGGCGACAATGCCGACTTCCGCACGCCGGGCGGCGTCGATCTCGAGGCCCGTGATCGCTGGTTTGCGCAGGCGATCGTGACCTCGCCCGCCATGTTTCGCCGCAACGCCGGTGCCGGCTCGCTCTATTGGCTGGCGGCGCGCGACCGCAGCGGCGCCTATCTCGATGGCGGCAAGAGCTATCGCCTTACCGTGCCGACGCCGGTGCCGGGCAAGCTCTTCTGGTCGGTGACGATCTACGATTCGCAGACGCGCTCGCAGGTTCAGACTGACCAGGACAAGGCGGCTCTGCGCTCCCTGTTCGAGCTGAAGGACGTTGCCGCCGCCGGTAGCGGCGCGGTGACACTCTTCTTCGGGCCGACTGCGCCGGCCGGCAGCGAAGGCCGCTGGATCAAGACCGCACCGGGGCGTGGCTGGTTCGCCTATTTCCGTATCTACGGCCCGGAAGGGCCGGCCTTCGACGGCACCTGGAAGCCAGGCGACTTCGAGGAAGTGAAGTGACTGTCCTCTTCCTGCGCTGCAGAGAGGACAAGAAAAGGAGGGAGGCTGTCCGATGCTTCGTTCACTTCTGCTGGCGATAGCCCTGACCTCCGTCGCCACGACGGCCGGTGCGCAGGCCCTCTCGTCCGACGATCTGGCGCGCCGCAACCTCGAGCGGCGGGCGGTCGAAGCGGTGATCTGGGGCATGCCGCTGGTGAATTACGACCAGATGTTCCAGGCCGTCCTGCGCCAGGCCAAGGGCGGCTTCAACGAGGTGGTTTTCTGGTCGCGACTGGTCGACTGGAAGAACCAGACGCTGACGCCCAACCCGGACGCCATCTACCTGATGCCCTTCATCGATACCAAGGAGGCAGGACCGATGGTGATCGAGATCCCGCCGGCCGACACGGGCGTCATCAACGGCACCATCATGAATGCCTGGCAGGTGCCTCTGGAGGATGTCGGGCCGGCCGGCGCCGACAAGGGCAAGGGGGCGAAGTATCTCGTGCTGCCGCCCGACTACAAGCAGAAGCCGCCGCCGGGCTACATCGCCCTGCCGTCGGACACCTATCGCGGCTACGCGCTGCTGCGCTCGATCCTGAAGAGCGGCAGTGCCGCCGACCTCGAAAAGGCGGTGGCCTACGGCAAGCGCATCAAGGTCTATCCGCTGTCGCAAGCGGCGAAGCCTCCGGCCACGCGCTTCCACGATGCCGCCGACACGCTGTTCGAGGCCGCCATTCCCTACAGCGCACGCTATTTCGAGGCGCTCGACCGTCAGGTCCAGGCCGAGCCCTGGCTGACGCGCGACAAGGCGATGATCGATCAGCTCAAGACGATCGGTATCGAGAAGGGCAAGCCCTATGTCGCCGGCGGTGCGCGACAGGCAACCCTCGATGCGGCGGCGCAGGAAGCGCGGGCCTGGCTGGAGATGAAATACGAGCAGGCCTTCGCGACGCCGTATTTCGACGGCAGCCGCTGGGCGCTGCCAGTCTCACCGGACTATGTGACGTCGGCACCCAAGAACTTCGCGGTACCCGACAGCTACCCCGTCGACGGCCGCGGCATCCTCTTCTCATTCATCTTCTTCACGCCCAAGACCTTGGGCGCCGGCCAGTTCTATCTCATGACGATCATGGACAAGGACGGCCAGGCACTCGATGGCGGCCATGCCTATCGCCTGACGGTGCCGACCAAGGTGCCGGTCACGCAATACTGGTCTGTCACGGTCTACGATCGCGCGACGCACACGCTGATCCGCGAGATGGCCCGGCCCGGCCGCTCCTCGCAAAGCCCCGAGCTGCAGCGCAATGCCGACGGCTCGGTCGATCTCTGGTTCGGGCCGACAGCGCCCGCCGGCAAGGAGGGCAACTGGATTCCGACCCGGGCAGGGGCACGTTTCGAAGCGCTGTTCCGCTTCTACGGACCGGAAAAAGCCCTGTTCGACAAGAGCTGGAAGCTGCCGGACATCGAGACCGTGAAACAGGAGCAGTGACGGCCATGCTCGATCTCTTCGCCTGGCTCGTGCTCGCCGTCCTGGTGGCGAGCGCGGTCGCCATGATCTTCATCGCGGGGTCGTTGCCCGGCCACATCGCCCATCGCCGCGGCCATCCTTGGGCGGAGGCCGTGACGATCGCCGGCTGGGTCACCCTGTTCCTGGGCTTTGCCCTCTGGCCGGTCGTGCTGATCTGGGCCTATGTCGACGTGCCGAGGGATCGCCGATGATCGTCGCGATCTTCAACATCTACCTGGTGCTGCTCTTCGCCCTGGTGAAGCTGCGCATCGTGCCGTTCAACCTCTTGTGGAAGGTCTCGCCGGCGCTGGTTCTCGTCCTGCTGCTGTTCGGCCTGTTCATCCCGATGGGCTGGGGCGCGCCGGAAGGCAAGGCGCTGGTGATCCGCCAGTCGGTCCCCATCGTGGCCGACGTCGCGGGCGAGGTGATCGACGTGCCGGTCGAGGCCAATACGCCGATCAAGGCGGGCGACGTGCTGTTCCGCCTCGATCCCACTCCGTATCGCGCGCAGGTCGATGCGCTGGCGGCGCAACTCCGCTTCGAGGAACTGCGTCTGAAGCAGATGACCGAGCTGGAGCGCACGCAGGCCGGCCGCGTCTTCGACGTGCAGCAGCGCGAGGCGAGCGTCGAGCAGCTTCGCGCCCAGCTTGTCGGTGCGCAATGGAACCTCGACAAGACCGTCGTGCGGGCACCGACCGACGGTTACGTGACCAACCTGGCGCTGCGCAAGGGCGCGCGGGTCGGCAATCTGCCGATGGCACCGGTGATGGCCTTCATCGATACGTCGGACACGGTGGTCGGCGTCGAAGTGGCCCAGAACGACAGCCGCTTCATCGCGCCGGGCCAGGCGGTGGAGATCGCCTTCAAGTTCCTGCCGGGGCGCATCCAAAAGGGCCGGGTCGAGGCGGTGCTGCAGGCGGTCTCGACCGGGCAGGTGCAGGCGTCGGGACTGGCCGTCACGCCGGGACCGATCCAGGCTGTTCCCTTCGTGGTTCGGGTGAAGCTCGACGATCCCGCCCTGCTGCGGAGCCTGCCTGCCGGCAGCGTCGGCGATGCTGCGATCTTCACAGCGCATGTCACGTCGACCCACGTGATTCGGAAGGTTCTGCTCCGCCAGATCGCGATCCTGAACTACGTGCTGCCGTAGGTCCGTAGGTCCGTAGGTCCGTAGGTCCGTCGGGCCGTCATGGCGTGTCCGAGTAGGCTGTGCTTAGATTCCCCGGGGAGTCAGGCGGCCGGGGGAGTGGTCCAATGGCCAGCGTCGAGCTTGCACATTCGAGTTATCTCGATTTCACCGGCTATCGCATCACCAACCAGACCACCGTTCAGGCGGCCTACGGTCTCGACGCGGCGAACATCAAGCCGGCCACCGGCAATGGCCTCAATGTCGCGATCGTGCTGCCGCGGCAGCAGGATCCCACGGCCCTGCTGGCCGAAGACTGGGGCACACGGCAGAAGACGCTGGACCAGATGCAGGCCGACGGCACCCTGGGCAGCACCTACGGCGCCGATCCCACGCTCTTCAACACCGTCGTCACTGCGCTCAAGAATACCTACGGCCTGACGGTCATCGATTCCTCGAACGCCGCCACCTACGGCAACTACATCAGCTCGGCCGAATCGCGCACCATCTGGGTCTCCGTCGACGGGCCGCATTTCCAGAGCCTGTTCGGCACCCCGCTTCTCTACAACAACAGCAGCGACAACTACTTCGTCTTCTGGAACGGCAATCTCAAGCTGCCGCAGGACTGGCATGTCGAAGGCCTGTGGTTCGACCAGGACAATGCGCCGGGCGGTACCAACCAGGCCCCGCCGGGGACCTCCGTCACCCTGCCGGCCGGCGCGCAGAGTCCAGGCAACAACTCGACCCAGTCGTTGACCCGCGCGCCGCAGAAGGTCGCGCAGGATTTCTATAATTTCCCGCTCGACGGCAAGAGCGTGGACACAGGGGCGATCGGTCTCATCGAGGTCGGCGTCGGTTCGGCGTTGCCGGCGCATGCCAGCCAGAGCTTTCAGCAACTGCTCACGGCGTATCTCGCCACGGTCGGCCAGTCGGGCAGCGGGACCGTTGCCGTACAGGGCCAGAACGGCCAGTCCTACAATGACGGGGCCGGCGAACGCTCGCTCGACATCGGCATCGTGGCCGCGATCAATCCCAACAGCGACATCACCCTCTATGTCGGCTCGGGAGACAAAGGGCACTCCAATTCGGGGTCCTTCTCCGCCTTCCAGGCCGCGATCTGGGACCAGACCAACCCGACATCGGTGATCTCGAGCTCGTTCGGCGATTCGCAGAGCATGTCGCCGCAGTCGCCGTTCTTCCGGGCGAACTGGGAATTGTTCGTCGATGCCGCGCTCTATCAGAAGACGATCTTCAATGCCTTGGGCGACGGCGGTGCGGGCAACGAAACCGGCAATGGGCTGACCAACGTCTATCCCGCACTCGCCAGCCCCTACGGCCTCACCGTCGGCGGCACGTCGGTCTCGACCCTGACGGCGGCACAGCACGACACGTCGCTGGCGGCCGACTATGCGACGCCGGCGATGGCCGGCAATCGCGGACTGCTCTGGCAACTCGTCTCGGGCGGCCTGACGAGCGCGCCGCAGGATCTCGGCGCCGAGCAGACCTTCATCGAGACGGTGTGGAATGCCTATTACGTCCAGGGCAAGCACATCACCATCACGCCCAACACCGCACACGGTTTCATTGCGGGCTACACCGTCAATTCGACGGGCTCCGGCGGCGTCGATGTCACGCAGCCGGTGCCCGACTATCAGCAGGCCTTCGGCCTCGACCCGGTCACGGCCGACCCGACGGCACTGCATGGCCGCGGCGCGCCCGATATGGCGGCCAATGCCGGCGGCAATCTCGGCTATCTCGTCCCTCACGCCGACATGACCGGCGCCGGGTTCGGGTCAGGGACGAGTGCCGCCACGCCGCTCTGGGCCTCGCTCGGCGTGCAGCTCAATACGATCTTCCAGGATCAGGGGCTGCCCGAGCTCGGCTACATGAACGACCTGCTCTATACCGCGGCGGTCGTGGCCCCGGGCTCCTTCAACGACATCACCGTCGGCAACAACATTTCCTCGTTCTTCTTCGGCGGGCCCTACCAGACAAACGGCGATGACGTGACGCCGACCGGCTACGGCTACCATGCGGCGCCAGGCTATGACCTGGTGACGGGGCTGGGCACGCCGAATGGCACCCTGCTGGCCCGGGCCTTGACGGCGATCGGCCATGCCGAGAGCTATTTTTCCTCGAGCCCCGGCCTGCTCGATGCCGACGGCGCCGGCGGCTGGACCAGCGGGGCGGGCCAGAGCCTGCTCTTCCAGACCATGTCGGCGTCGAGCAGCCAGGTCGATGTCACCCTGGGCACGAGCAACCTCGACTTCACCAGCAATGCGTCGGGCACCTACGCCTGGACCAGCCAGTTCGCGCAACAGGTGCTGCAGGCCGACTTCGATCCGGCGCTGATCCGGATGTTCGACAAGGATGGACATGGCAGCGTGACGGAGGCCTTCGCTGTGGCGGGGGCCGGCCTCTCGGTCGAGCTGGGCAGCCAGCAGGCCACCGCGATCCAGGCGGCCCTCAGCAACGCTTTCGGGTTTGCCGACTTCGTCGCCCCCGACGGTGTGGTCCGGGTGGCGCGCCCCGTGGCCGTCGCCGAGACGGCGGGCGGCCAGAACGACCAGGAGGCGGTCGTTCGCCTGCGCCAGAACGGCCAGGATAACATCTCCGTGAGTTTCTACCGCGTCGACGACTATGCCGGCGCGATCGACGGGCTGCAGCCCGGGCAGGCGGGCTACGCCGCGGCGACGGCGGCCCGGGCCTATCAGGTGGCCGCCGGCGGCAGCTCGGTCAGCGGGCCGGGCTACGGCAACTACGCCCAAGCGGTCCTGCAGCATGTCGATGCCGGCGATCTCATTGCCATGGCCTTGACCAATTCCAGCAGCGGCGACGTTTTCTGGGCCTTCTCGCAGGCCAACGAGAAGGTCGGGGGCCAGTCCGTGGGCCACCTCTGGAACTACGGGCTGAACACCTGGGGCTGGGAAGACGTGCATGGCGGCGGCGATCACGACTTCAACGATCTCGTGGTGCAGCTCGACTTCACCAGCAAGGCCGGTCACGGCTGGCTGGTTTAGTGCCGGCGGCAGCAGATCGTTGCGGAACCGGGAGCCGCCTTGTGCGTTGATTCCCGCCGCTCAGGAGAGCCGGTTCGGCTCGAGGGGCGAGGAGGAGCGATGCGTCGCCAGAGTACCGGATCGGTGGGTACCGGATTGGCCAGCGGACTGACCATCGGATTGCCCCTGAGGTTGCCAGTGAGGTTGGTTTGGGCTTGCAGCCTCCTTGTGATGGGCACCGGCGCAGCGTGGGCTGACTGCGCGGCCGACTTTGCCGAGATCAACCAGGTCAAGCCGGGGGCGGGCCCCTACGAAGTCGATACCAGGATGTCGATCACGCCGCCGGCCTACGCCGGCAAGACCAGCCCGCCCGCTGAATCGAACGTCCTGACCCATGTCGTGCCGCCCAAATCGTTCAGGGTGCGCACGCGGTCCGCCGAAGTGGTGATCGTCAGCGAAGGTGAAGCCAGCCGAGGCTGGGTCAAGATCGGCGATGTCTGGAACGACGTCCCCAAAGCGAAGCTGCCCGACCTTCTGGCGGACGCGCCAACCGGCAGCTACTTCATCACCAAGGCCATGGGAAACTTGCGCTGCGAGGGGACGAAGACAGTGGGCGGCACGTCCTATCTCACCTTCGTCTATGACAGCGTCACCAATCCTGGTGCCGAGAGTCCGCAGAGCCTGCAGGTGACGGCCTACTTCGATCCGGCAACGCGCCGACCGGCGGCCGGGCAGATCGAGGGCACCGTCGTGGGGGCCAGAATCCACAGCGAGATGACCTACAGGTTCGATCCCTCCATCAAGATCGAGCCGCCCGATCACTGAGCGCTGTTCACTGAGCGTCATTCTTCGCTGAGTGCTCCGTGCGCCGGCTCTATCGGCCCCTAACGGCCATTGAAGCGCGGCGGACGCTTCTCCACGAAAGCCGCGGCACCTTCCCGCAGATCTTCGGTGACGAAGGCTCGGCCCTGGGCCGCGGCTTCGCTATCGAGCGTGGCCGCCAGCGGCGAGGTCCAGGCGGCTTCGAGCTGCCCCTTGATCAGGCCCAGGCTGATGGGCGGCCCGTTGGCGAGCTTCTCGGCGATGGCGATCGCCTCGTCGAGCAGGGCCGCGTCGTCGACCGCCTTCCAGATCAGGCCCCACTGCTCGGCGGTTTCGGCGGCAAGCGGCTCGGCCATCAGCGACAGGGCACGGGCGCGGGCGACGCCGATCGACCGCTGCAGGAACAGCGAGGTGCCGGCATCGAGCACGGCGCCGAGACGGGCGAAGCTCAGGATGAAGCGTGCCGAGCGGGCGGCGACCACGATGTCGCCGGCAAGGGCGATCCCGACACCCGCGCCGGCGGCCGCGCCGTTCACCGCGACGACGATGGGGATCGGCAGGTTGCGCATCTTGTCGATCACCGGGTTGATGCCGTCGCGCATGCGGTCGGCGACGCTGGCGCCGGCGGAAAAGGTGTTGCCGCCGAACTGAGCCCCCGAGCAGAAGCCCTTGCCGGCGCCGGTCAGCACGATGGCGCGTGCCGCCGGAGCCGCCAGGGCGGCGTCGAGGGCGGCGCTGAGGTCGCTGACGAGCCCCATCGCCAGGGCGTTGTATTGCGCGGGATTGTTCAGGGTCAGGATCGCGAGCGCGCCGCGCCGCTCCGTCAGTACCATCGACATCGTCTGTGTTCCTCCTGCCGCCAGCCTAACAGGCGGAGGAGGTGCGAGAAGGGGGTATCGGCATCTTGCCCCGGCGAGGCCGGCCGCATTGGGGAACGGCTTCAGCTTCCGTCGCCGCCTTGCGCCGTAGGATTTCCGCGCCTCCCTGCGGGAAGGCAAGCGGAGCTACAAAGGCGAGTTACAAACGGGACAGGGATAGGTTAGAAAAACCCCCACGTCCCCGTAGCTCAGCCGGATAGAGCAGCGGTTTCCTAAACCGGAGGTCGGAGGTTCGAATCCTCTCGGGGACGCCATTCCTGTGCAAAGAGAGGGAACTTCTACGGACGACTTTGGAGCGCCGTTTTGGTGGTTCCACGGCCAAGCGCTTGCGCATCTCCAGAGGGCAATTTGCCAAGCTTGTCTTCCCTCTGACTTTGAATATGGCCCTAGCCCAGATGTTGCCGTGGCGGTGCGCCGTACCGCGCCGTGAAGGCGGTGATGAAGTTCGACACATGATTGTAGCCGACGCGGAAGGCCACGTCCTTCAGGGAGGCCTGCTCGGCCAGCAGCACGTTGCGCGCATGCGCCAGCCGCTCGTTGCGCAGGACCTCGAACACCGTGGCCCCGAACAACTGGCGAAAGCCCATGTTGAGCCGCTTCTCGCTGAGGTCTGCGCCGAGCGCCAACTCGCCCAGGGTCGGCGGCTGGTGCATGTCGGCAAGCAGCCGGCGTCTGGCCTCGTGCACTGCGTCGCGCTCGCGCGCCGACAGCTCGCGCTGCTTGCGCCCACGACGTTGCTGCTGAGCGGCAGCGGCCTGTAACGCCAGGAGCTGGATCACCGCCCCCTCCATCATCAGCGTGCGCAACGGTCCATTCAGTTCAGTGCCGAAAAGGCTACGCGCGACAGTGCGCATGGCGCGGTTGCCGTGCACCGGCGCGATGCGGCAGGTGGCGACGTTGGGCGCGAGCAGGGCCCGCAATAGCTCCGGCACCTCGCCTTCGAACAGGCGCACGATGCGCTCGACGTCGAGACTGAAGCCCACCGAATGGAACTTGGAGCCGGCCTCGGCGCTATAGGCG
>MKRV01000144.1:0-441 GCA_001897995.1 Alphaproteobacteria bacterium 65-37
GCCTTCCGCGACTGGGTCATGTCCCTCGCCGAAGTGGCGGCCCTGACCGAAGCGGCGTGACTCCTCATGCTCCTCCCCCGCGACGCGGGGGAGGTGCCGCCGTCATCGGCGGCGGAGGGGGTGTGTGAAAGCGAAGAAAATCATGACGCCCTACGCCCCTCGCGCCTGTGAAGACGCTGGGACGGCGCACTTCCCCCGCTGCACGGGGGCGGGCAGGGAAGACTGCTCAATCGTATCGCCCCTCCATGTCGCGGCAATGCAACGCCTCGTAGATCGTTTCCAGGACGACTTCCGTTCGCCTCAGCACATCCTCGTTCCAGAACCGTAGTACGCGGAAGCCTCGCGCTTTCAGGAAGGCATCGCGCTCGCGATCATAGTCCATCCGCATGGCATGCTGGCCGCCGTCCAGCTCGACGACAAGCGATTCTGACAGGCAAACGA
>MKRV01000144.1:588-21452 GCA_001897995.1 Alphaproteobacteria bacterium 65-37
AGCATGGCCTTTGGGAGAATTTGTGGGGCAGGACAACTATGACGAGTATTCCTCTTCTCCTCCCCCGCGTTTAGCGCGGGGGAGATGCCGCCGTAGTCGGCGGCGGAGGGGGTGTGTGGACACGAAGGTCCATGACTTTCTTCGCGTCGAAACACCCCCTCCGTCGGCGATGACGCCGACACCTCCCCCGTCACAACGGCTTGTAACCAAGCCGCTGTGACGGGGGAGGAGATGATAATTGCATTTGCAAATATAGCACTCAGGGCGCACCATCCCCTCTCCAGGGAGGCGATCATGCAATTCGGCTATTTCACGCTGAGCGACAACCGCTATCCGGGCAATCAACGGTCGGCGGAGGACTTCCTCAAGGACATCTATGCCGAGGCACTGTGGGCCGAGAAGGTCGGGCTGAACTCGGCCTGGATCGGCGAGCATCATTTCAACCTGCTGGGCGTCAACGCCTCGCCGCTGGCGATGCTGGCGCAGCTTGCCGGCGCCACGACCAGATTGCGGCTGGCCCCCGCGGTCACCTTGCTGCCGGTCCATCACCCGCTGCATGTCGCCGAGGAATGGGCGACCCTCGATCTCCTGTCGGGCGGGCGCGTCGATTTCGCGGCAGGCCGCGGCTACGACCGCAAGGAGTACGAACCCTTCCAGGCTCCGTTCGACGATTCGGCCGAGCTGTTCGCCGAGGGGCTGGAGATCGTGTGGCGGGCCTGGACCGAGCCCGGCAAGTGGTCGCACAAGGGCCGCTTCTACGAGTTCAACGACGTCGAGATTCGGCCCCGGCCGGCGCAGCAGCCGCTCCGGCCCTACGTCGCCTGCTTCTCGCGGCCGTCGATGGAGCTTGCGGCCAAGAACGACTGGAACGTGATCTACGCGCCCTTCGCGGCGGCCATGGTCTACGGCTCGCTGGCCGATGCGGTGCGTGTCTATCGCGAGACCTGCGAGCAGGGCTTCAAGCGGCCGATGCGGCGCGCCATGTGCTCCTATTTCGTGCACATCGCCTCGACGCCGGAGGAGGAGCAGTACGGCAAGGAGGCGCTGGTGCGCTACTTCCAGGATGCGCTGATCGCGGCCTTTCCCTCTTCGTCGGGCGAGAAGGTGCCGCCGACCTACAAGTACTTCGTCGACATCGTGAACATCCTGCGCGACATGCGGCCGGAGAAGCTGACCGACAAGTCGATCCTGTGCGGCAGCCCGCAGCACATCGTCGACACCCTGAAGCAGGTCGAGGCGGCCGGCGTCGCCGAGGTCATTCTCTACTTCAATTACGGACAGAAGCCGCACGCCCTGGTGAAGGAGCAGATGGAGCGCTTCATGCGCGAGATCGCCCCGCATTTCTCCGCCTGACCCTGTCGGCTGGCGAGGTAGACTGATGATATGGGTCCACTCGCCTCCTATCTTCCCTATCTGCTGAACCGGGCCGGGGCCCGCATCGCCACGGCTTTCGGCGAGGAGATGCGTCCGCTCGGCGCCACCCTGCAGATCTGGCGCGTGCTGGCGGCGCTGCGCGAGCAGGACGGCCAGCGCATGGGCGATCTCTCGTCCACCACCTCGATCGACGTGTCGACGCTCACCCGCCTGGTCGACAACATGGAGAAGAAGGGACTGGTGGCGCGCCAGCGCGATCCCGAGGACGCGCGGGCCGTCGTGCTGAACGTCACGCCGGCCGGTCGGCGGCTCACGGTGCGCATCCTGCCCATCGCCGAGCGCTACGAGAAGGTGGCGCTGCAGGGCTTCGACCCGGCCGAGGCCGAACAGCTCAAGGCCGCCCTGCGCCGCCTCTATGCCAATATGGACGGCCTGAAGAAACCGCCCCCGAATAAACCTCATGGCCGCCGCGGTTGAATCTGCCGCGCCCATGGTCGATTGTGTTGCGAACGATTCTTAAAAGGGAGCCAGACCCATGGCGCGTCTCACTTCGACGGCCGATCTTCGCAACATCATCGCCGAACCGCGGCCGGCGACGCGCAGCAAGATCCTGGACGCGCTCGACGAGCAGTCGACCGATTTCCTGAAGCGCTGCCCCTTTGCCCTGGTCGGCACGACGGCCGAGGACGGCACCATCGAGGTCTCGCCCAAGGGCGACGAGCCGGGCTTCATCCGTATCGAGGATTCGCGCACCTTGCTGATCCCCGAGCGGGTCGGCAACAACCTGGCCTTCGGCCTCAGCAACATCCTGACGACCGGCAAGGTCGGCATCATCGCCCTGGTGCCGGCGACCGGCGAGACCTTGCGCATCTCCGGCACCGCCGAGATCTACGACGATCCCGACCTGCTGGCGTCGCTGAGTTCGCTCGGCAAGCCGGCGCTACTGGCGACCCGGGTGCACATCAAGCACTGCTACTTCCACTGCGCCCGCTCGATCGTGCGTGCCAAGCTGTGGGACCCCAAGGCCTGGCCGGCGCCGGGCCGCGTCTCCTTCGGCAAGATCATCGCCCGCCAGATCGGCGAAAGCGCCGAGGTCGCCGCCCAGATCGACGCCAACGTCGAAAGCGCCTATACGACACGGCTCTGGCAAAATACCTGACCTGCCGGGAGGCATGCTCTTCGAGGGATGAAGCGAAAAGCCGGTTTGTTCCTGCTGGCGGTGATGGTGGCCGTGAGCCTCGGGGCGACGATCGTGGCGTCGCTCGCCATGTACCGGCTGGTCGCCGAGGCGCAGGCCGAGGACCTGCGCAAGATCGAGGCCAACCTCAGCGAGCGCTTTGCCGTATTCGAGCTGCTGCTGCAGAGCGAGAACCGGCGCAACCATCGCCACATGGAGACGGTGCTGCCGCAGATCGCGGCCGAGGTCGAGCATGCCGGCCGCGACCCGCGTGCCCTGTCGGCCGCCGAGATGGATGCACTGGCGGCCAAATACGGCATCGGCCACCTCTATTTCATCGACCGCGACTACAAGGTGTTCCAGACCAACCTGCCGTCGGATCTCGGCCTGGTCTTTCCCAAGGGCCAGCTCACCGATTTTCTCGACCGGGTGATGGGTAGCGGCCGCGTGTGGAGCGCCGGCATCGATCTGTCGACGGCGACCCATACGCTCAAGACCTACAGTTACTTCGGTCCGGCCGACCGCGACTACATCATCGAAGCCTCGACCGACGTCCGCGAGACGCTGCAGCGGAGCGACTTCGCCTGGCTGGGCCGCTATTTCTTCGACGAGTTCTTCGCCGATGCCATGGACTCCAATCCTTACGTCCGCGACGTCGACGTCTATCTGGTGAGCAGCTCGGGCACCTGGTCGCTGATCCATGTCGGCCAACAGCTCAGCCCCGCCATCGTCGAGAAGGTCCTGGCCGACGGCCGCTACCGGGTCCTCGGGGCCGAGGACCGGCTGACGACCCGCTACAGCGTCTTCAAGGCTGCCGGGGCGGACGGCAAGGGCGACGGTCCCGGTGCGATGGTGATGATCCGCAAGGTGGTCATCGATCTTGGCCTGGCGCGCGAGGCCGTCATCCGTGTCTTCGTGAGCTCGATGATCGTGCTCGCCGTCACCCTGCCGCTGATCTATTGGCTGGCCGCGCGGTTGCTGCAGCGGCAGGTCCTCGACCCGCTGTTCACCTTGCGCGGTGAAGCCGGCGCCATTGCCGACGGCAACCTCGAGCAGCCGATCGCCAACACCGCGCGCGCCGACGAGATCGGCCAGCTGGCGCGCAGCTTTGCCTCGATGCGCGACGCCGTGCGCCAGACCATCGGCGATCTCAAGGAGACCAACCTCTCGATCGAGCGCTTCGTGCCGCATGCGTTCCTCGACCGGATCGACCGGCCGGACATCAGGTCGGTCGCCCTGGGCGACAACAAGCGTCAGGACATGACCGTCCTGTTCGCCGACATCCGCAATTTCACGACCCTGTCGGAGCGGATGTCGCCGGACGAGAACTTTGCCTTCATCAACGCCTACCTGGCCGAGATGGGCCCGGTGATCCGCGAGCAGGGCGGCTTCATCGACAAGTATATCGGCGACGCCATCATGGCGCTGTTCGAGAAGGCCGATGACGGCGTGCGGGCGGGGCTGGCGATGCGCGCGGCCCTCGAGCGGTTCAACGCGGCGCGCACCGCCCGCGGCGAGGTGCCGGTCGTGATCGGCATCGGCCTCAATTCCGGGTCGCTGATGATGGGCACGATCGGCGAGCAGCACCGTATGGACGGCACGGTGATCTCCGATGCCGTCAACCTGGCGGCGCGGCTGGAGAGCCTGACCAAGGATTATCGCGTGCCGATGCTGATCTCGCAGTTCACCGTGGATCGGCTGGACGATCCCGAGGCCTACGCGCTGCGGCCGGTCGATACCGTGATCGTGCGGGGCAAGACCCAGCCGGTGGCGGTCTTCGAGGTGCAAGCCCTCCGGTCGACCGCCGGTCAGGCGCCCGCAGACCTCGCATAGATCGCCTCGACATGGATGTCGGCGCAGTCGATCACCGGGAAACCGGGATCCTGGCCGGCGAAAGCCAGGAAAAGATCGGTGCCGCCCAGCACGATCGCCTCCGCGCCGCGGTCGCGGCAGAGCGCGGCGCCAACGGTGTAGAAGACCTCGCGCTGCGCCTCGGTCACGATCCCCGGCACGGCCATGGCGACATAGGCGTCGTGGACTTTGGCCAGGGTCTCGCCTTCTGGTCGGACGACTTCGACCGAGGTGATGCCGCCATAGAGGCTGCTTTCCATCACGTTGCGCGTGCCGATGATGCCGACCCGCTTGAGGCCGCGCGCGCCGAGCGCCGCGTTCACCGCCGGGATGGCGTTGATCAGCGGCAGCGGCGAGATCGCTTCGAGGTCGCGGGCGCAGAAATGGCCGCCCATCGACGTCACCGCTGCCGCCCGGGCGCCCGCGTCGGCGAGGCGCTGGATGCGGTCGGCGAAGATCTCGGCCTGGGCCTTGGTATTTTTGGTCGCGAGGTTGGCCGTCATCTCGCGCGCATCGGCATGCACGATGGTGAGATCGAGCCGCGTGCCGGCCCGCGTGTGCCGATCGATCAGCCCGCGATAGTAGAAATCCGTCGCCGCCGGCCCGATCCCGCCGATCAACCCGATATGCATGAGGTCTCCGTTTTCAAATCGTCGCTTATGCTTTTCATTCTCCTCTCCCCCGCTTCGGGGGAGAGGCTGGGTGAGGGGGAAGTGAAGAACACCCGGATCATACAAGGGTGCGGTCGCGGCTGCCCCCTCACCTAACCTCTCCCCCAAAAGGGGGAGAGGAATATGAAAGCCAAGACGGCGGAGGAGTAAACTACCGCGCCGCCCGCCGCTGGATGATCACGTTGGCCATCAAGGTCAGGCCCAGGGTCACCGTCATGAGAATGAACGCGATGGCGCCGCCGAACGGCCAGTTGGATTGCTGCGTGAATTGGTTGTAGACCAGCGGCGCCATCATCTTGAACAGCGGGCCGCCCAGCAGGAAAGGCGTGGCGTAGGCGTTCATCGCCAGCACGAAGGTGAGGATGGTGCCGGCCAGGACGCCAGGCAAGGCCAAAGGCCAGAGCACGCGGCGGAACATGGTGGCGGGCGGGGCGCCCAGGCTGAAGGCCGCTTCCTCGACCGAGCGATCGATGCCCTCAATCACGCTCTGCAGGCTCAGCACCATGAAGGGCAGGTTGACGGCGATGATGCCGATCACCACCGCTTTCTCGGTGAACATGATCTCGAGCGGCTGGTCGATCACGCCCAGCCCCATCAGCGTCGCATTGAAGAAGCCCTTGTTGCCGAACACCGTCATCCAGCCGGCCGCGCGCACGGCATTGCCGACGAACAGCGGCAGCACGATCGAGATGATCAGCAGGTGCTTGAAGCGGCTCTGGGTGCGGGCCACGACATAAGCGAGTGGAAAACCCAGGACCAGGCAGACCGCGGTCACCAGCACGGCGATGCGCACTGTCGTCGCCAGGATGGTGGTGTAGTAGGGGTCGGTGAAGAACTTCACGTAGTTCGCGACGGTCAGCGCCTCGACCATCAGCTTCTTGGACGGCACGAACTCGTTCAGGCTGAAGCGGAACAGGATGGCGATCGGCGCCAGCAGGCAGAAGGCGACGAAGATCGAGGCCGGCGTGATCAGCGCCGCCGCCGTCCATCCCTCGCCGCGCCGTCGCTCGACGACGGGGCCGCGTGCCAGTGCCGCGTCGGTCATGTTGCCTGCGTCATCCTTTGCCCAACTCAACCCTTGAACGACTTGTTCCACCATTCCTGGAAGGCGGTGTCGTTCTTGGCCATGTAGCCGTAATCGAGATCGCGCAGGCGCTTCTGCTCCTCCTCGGTGAAACCGATGCGCTTCTGCACGTCGGGTGGCACCTTGGCATTGGTGACGGTGGGGTTGTAGCCCATGTCGACGGCAAAGCCTTCCTGCGCCGAGGGCGCCATCATGGCGAACAGCGGGCCGCCCAGCAGGAAAGGCGTGGCGTAGGCGTTCATCGCCAGCACGAAGGTGAGGATGGTGCCGGCCAGGACGCCAGGCAAGGCCAAAGGCCAGAGCACGCGGCGGAACATGGTGGCGGGCGGGGCGCCCAGGCTGAAGGCCGCTTCCTCGACCGAGCGATCGATGCCCTCAATCACGCTCTGCAGGCTCAGCACCATGAAGGGCAGGTTGACGGCGATGATGCCGATCACCACCGCTTTCTCGGTGAACATGATCTCGAGCGGCTGGTCGATCACGCCCAGCCCCATCAGCGTCGCATTGAAGAAGCCCTTGTTGCCGAACACCGTCATCCAGCCGGCCGCGCGCACGGCATTGCCGACGAACAGCGGCAGCACGATCGAGATGATCAGCAGGTGCTTGAAGCGGCTCTGGGTGCGGGCCACGACATAAGCGAGTGGAAAACCCAGGACCAGGCAGACCGCGGTCACCAGCACGGCGATGCGCACTGTCGTCGCCAGGATGGTGGTGTAGTAGGGGTCGGTGAAGAACTTCACGTAGTTCGCGACGGTCAGCGCCTCGACCATCAGCTTCTTGGACGGCACGAACTCGTTCAGGCTGAAGCGGAACAGGATGGCGATCGGCGCCAGCAGGCAGAAGGCGACGAAGATCGAGGCCGGCGTGATCAGCGCCGCCGCCGTCCATCCCTCGCCGCGCCGTCGCTCGACGACGGGGCCGCGTGCCAGTGCCGCGTCGGTCATGTTGCCTGCGTCATCCTTTGCCCAACTCAACCCTTGAACGACTTGTTCCACCATTCCTGGAAGGCGGTGTCGTTCTTGGCCATGTAGCCGTAATCGAGATCGCGCAGGCGCTTCTGCTCCTCCTCGGTGAAACCGATGCGCTTCTGCACGTCGGGTGGCACCTTGGCATTGGTGACGGTGGGGTTGTAGCCCATGTCGACGGCAAAGCCTTCCTGCGCCGAGGGCGCCATCATGGCGTCGAGATAGGCGTAGGCGCCCGCCTTGTTGGGCGCGTTGCGCGGCATCACGAAGCCCGAGACATACATCGGCACGCCTTCCTGGGGCGCCACGGTCTCGACATTGATGCCGGCATTCTGCCACTGTACGGCGCGCGCCTTCCACATGATGCCGCAGGCGATCTCTTCGGTCTTCAGCGCCTGGGCAAAAGCCTCGTTGCTGGGATAGACGCGGGCGCCGGCCTTCTTGCAGGCGAGCAGCCGGTCCTTGCCGGCCTCGAAGTCGCTCATCGTGCCGCCCGAGGCGAGTGCGGCCGCCAGCATGGTGTACTGGTACTGGATGTCGATGATGCCGAGCTTGTTGCCATGCTTGGGGTCGAGCGTGTCGGCGAAGCCCTGCGGGGCCGCCATCATCTTCGGGTTGAACAGCACGACCTTGCCCGAATAGATGTGGCCGATGCCGTAGGGATACTTCATTGCCGGGATGAGGTTCTTGGCGTTCTCGAGCTTGCCATAGTCGATCTGCTCGGCGACGCCCTGCTCGTTGGCCTCGAACATGTCGTTGGCCGACAGGCCCTGCACGTCGGAGGTGCCGCGGCGCAAGGTCTTCTCGGCCAGCATCTTGGCGCGGCGCGGCGGCGCGTTGGCCTCGTCCTTCACCACGTCCCAGCCCTTGGGGGCGAGCAGCGGCGTCTCGATGTTCTTGGCGAGCAGCCTCGAATAGTCGCCGCCCCAGGTGCCGACCACGATGCGCTTGTTGTCCTGGGCGCGAAGGACAGCCGGCGCGCTCATCGCGCTGGCGGCAAGGGCGGCACCGCTGCCCAGCAGCGCACGGCGAGAAAGCATGAAACGCTTCGACATAAGAGCCTCCTGCGATTTCTTGATTACTCGTTGAATACAAGGCCGGCGGCAGCCGGCCAGCCGACCTGGACCGGTTGCCCGACATCCGGCGCGAAGCCGCCGTCGCGATTGGCGATCTGCACCACCAGCCGATCCTGGGGCGAGAGGCGCACATGGATGTCGATCAGGGCGCCGAGATAGGAAACGAATTCCACCGTACCGGGCAGGCTGTTGTCGAGTCCCGACATATTCGTGTTGGCCGACGGTGCGATTTCTACCCGTTCCGGCCGCAGCGCCAGCGCCGCGCGGCCCGGCATGCCGCCGGCGCAGGCAAGCGCGAGGCCGCCGTCGGTGCGGAAGCGTCCCGGCGCTTCGACGGCGCCGTCGAGGAAGGTGCTGCGGCCCACGAAGCCCGCTACGAAGCGGTCGGCCGGCCTCTCATAGAGATCGCGCTGGGAGCCGACCTGGCGCACCGCGCCCTCGTTCATCACCACCAGCCGGTCAGCCATGGTGAGGGCTTCCTCCTGGTCGTGGGTCACCATGACCGTGGTGAGGCCGAGCTGGCGCTGCAGCTCGCGGATCTCCACGCGCACCTCCTGGCGCAGCTTGGCGTCGAGGTTGCTGAGCGGCTCGTCGAGCAGCAGCACGTCGGGCCGGATGGCGAGCGCCCGTGCCAGCGCCACGCGCTGCTGCTGGCCGCCCGAGAGCTGGCGCGGCAGGCGGCCGCCGAAGCCCGTCAGCCGGACCAGGGCGAGCGCCTCCTCGACCCGCCGCTCGATGTCGGCACGCGGCAGCTTGCGCATCTCCAGGCCAAAGGCAACGTTCTGCGCCACGCTGAGATGGGGGAAGAGCGCATAGCTCTGGAACACCATGCCGGCATTGCGCTTCCACGGCGGCAGCACGGTGACGTCGCTGCCGCCCAGCCGCACCGCGCCGTCGCTGGGCTCGATGAAGCCCGCGACCATGCGCAAGGTCGTGGTCTTGCCGCAGCCCGAGGGGCCCAGCAGCACCAGGAACTCGCCATCGGCGATCTGCAAGGAGACGTCGCGCACGGCGAAGAAGTCGCCGTAGCGCTTGGAGAGCTTCTCGAGATCGAGGCGGGCCACGGGCTAGACGACCCGCGCCAGCTTGACGTAGCGGTCGGTGATCAGCATCGCCCCTCCGATCAGCACGATCTGGACCACCGATACCGCGGCGATGGTCGGATCGATCTTCCATTCGAGGTACTGCAGGATGACGATCGGCAGGGTGGTGCGCCCCGGGCCGACCAGGAACAGGCTCATCTCGAGATTGCCGAACGAGGTGACGAAGCCGAACAGGGCGCCGGCCACGATGCCGGGCCGGATCGCCGGCACCGTGATGCGCCAGAAGGTCACCCAGGGATTGGCACCGAGATTCTGCGCCGCCTCCTCGGTGGCGCGGTCGAGGCCGGCCAGGCTCGCCGTGACCAGCCGCACCACCCAGGGGATCACGATCACGATGTGGCCGGCGACCAGGGCGTAGAAGGTGCCCAGCACGTCCACGTCGAGCCCGTTCTCCAGCTCGACATGGAAGACGTACATCGAGGTGCCCAGCACCACGCCCGGCACGATCAGCGGCATCAGCAGCAGGCTGGCGACCGGCGTGCGCAGGCGGAACGGCCGGCGCGCCAGGCAGAGCGCCGCCGGCACGCCCAGCGCCAGGCCGATCGCGGTGGCCAGCACGCCGACCTGCAGGCTGTTGCGGAAGCCATCGACGAATTTGCGCTGGTCGAGGATCGCAGCAAACCACTTCAGGCTGTAGCCGTCGGGCGGAAAGGAGGGGATCTCCTGCCGGAAGAAGGCCAGCCAGACCACGAAGACCAGCGGCATCAGGATATAGCCGAGCGCCACCGCCGCAGCGCCGTTCAAGGCCCAACGACGGAGGTGCCTCATGTCAAAGCTCTTCTCGCGGAGTCCTCTCCGCCCGCGTAAGCGGGGGGAGAGGAAGGGGACCCATGCGAAGCATGGGGGAGGTGAGGTGGGTCATGGCGTTTTTCGACCCGCACACCATTTCCGTGATCGACACCACCTCACCTCCCCGTTGCTACGCGGCTTGTAACCAAGCCGCTGACGCAACGGGTCCCTTCCTCTCCCCCGCTGCGCGGCGGAGAGGACAGATGAGCCGTCGATCTCACCCCTCACAGCGTGTTCTTGTGGAACTTGCCGGCCTTCATGATGGCCGAGAGGTGGGGGCCGCCGTCCTGGAAGACGCCGAGGTCCTTCAGCGGGTCGCGATCGACCACCAGCAGGTCGGCGAAGGCGCCGGGTTCGATCACGCCGAGCTTGCCTTCCTGACGCACGACCTCGGCTCCGATCAGGGTCGCCGAGCGGACGACGTCGATGGCGGGCATCACTTCGCCGCGGATCTTGAACTCGCCGGTCTGCTCGTCTTCCAGCGCGCCCAGCAGATCGGAGCCGTAGGCCATCTTCACGCCGGCCTTGCGGCAGTGCTCCAACTCGGCGAAGCCGTATTTCAGCACCTCGTCGTTCTTCTCGAGCATCTCGTTCGGCATGCCGAACTCCTTGGCGCGCCGCTTCATGGCGTCGTAGGTGACGAGGTTGGGGACCATGTAGACGCCCTTCTTCGCCATCAGCTTTGCGGTCGGCGCGTCCACCAGGTTGCCGTGCTCGATGGTGCGCACGCCGCACTTCACGGCGCGGGTGATCGCCTCGGGCGTGTAGGCGTGGGTCAGCACGTAGCGGCCGAAGGCTTGCGCCTCCTCGACGGCGGCGGAGATCTCCTCCTCGGTGAACTGCAGCGATTCCAGCGGGTCGTAGGGCGAGGCGACACCGCCCGAGACCATCAGCTTCACCTGGTCGGCGCCCTGGCGCATCTGCTCGCGGGCGGCCTTCCGTACCGCGTCGGGCCCGTCGGCGATGCAGCGAATGAAGACCATGCCGTTGCAACACAGGCAGGGTGGCCCGATATCGGTGCGCCGGTTGCGGTCGTTGTGGCCGCCGGTCGGGCCGATCGAGCGGCAGGAGATGAAGAGGCGCGGGCCCGGGATCAGGCCCGATTCGACGGCCGTCTTGGTGCCCCAGTCGGCGCCGCCGGCATCGCGCACCGTGGTGAAGCCGCGATCGAGCATGCGTTTCAGCCGGCCGGCCGAGCGCGCCATCATCAGGGTGAGCGGCACGGCCTCCATCCGGTTGATATAGACTTCGCTGTGATGGGTATGCACGTGGCAGTCAATCAGGCCCGGCATCACCGTGCGCTTGCCGCAGTCGATCACCTGAGCCTTGGCGGCCTTGATCGGCTTCGCAGAGACTTCCCTGATGATATCGCCTTCGACCAGGACTTCGTAGCCGCCGCGCGCCTCCTTCCAGCGTGGATCGAGGAGGGCGAGGTTCTTGAACAGGAACGCCATCTTTACCCCTTCCGTGTCACCTCAACTCGTTCTTATGGAACCGGCCCGCCTTCATGATCGCCGGCAGGTGGCGGCCCTGGTCGAGGAAGAGCTCCAGCTGCTTCAGCGGATCGCCGTCGACCACGATCAGGTCGGCATAGGCGCCGGGTGCGACGACCCCGAGCTTGCCTTCCTGGCGCAGGATCTCGGCGCCGATGACGGTGGCCTGGCGGATGATCTCGATCGGCTTCAGCACCTGGGCGCGCAGCACGAACTCGCGGCTCTGCTCGGTCTGCAGCTGGCCCAGGAGGTCGGTGCCGTAGCCCACCTTGACGCCGGCCTTCTTGCAGATCTCCAGCGAGCGCAGGGCGCCTTCGAGCACGACGTCGTTCTTGGCGAGCTGGTCGGCCGACATGCCGAACTGCGCTGCCCGGTCCTTCATCTCGAAATAGGTGACGAGGTTGGCCACCATGTAGCCGCCCTTGGATTTCAGCAGCCGGGCCGCCTTGTCGTCGATCAGGTTGCCGTGCTCGATGGTGCGCACGCCGTTGCTGACGGCACGGGTGATCGCCTCGGGCGAGTAGGCGTGGGCCAGCACATAGCGGCCGAAGTTCTTGGCTTCGTCGGTGGCGGCTGCGATCTCGGCTTCGGAGAATTGCAGGGAGTCGAGCGGATCGTAGGGCGAGGCGACGCCGCCGGAACACATGATCTTGACCTGGTCTGCGCCCTGCCGCATCTGCTCGCGCACCAGCTTGCGCACCTCGTCGGCGCCGTCGGCGATGGCCATGCAGTAGACCATGGCGTTGCAGCAGCCGCAGGACGCGCCCTGGTCGGTGCGGCGGCGCGAATCGGAATGGCCGCCGGTCGGGCCGATGGCGCGGCCGGAGATGAACAGCCGTGGCCCGGCGATCAGGCCGGACTCGACGGCGGTCTTGATGCCCCAGTCGGCGCCGCCGGTGTCGCGCACGGTGGTGAAGCCGCGGTCGATCATGCCGCGCATCAGCTCCGAGGCCTTGGCCGTGAGGAGCGTGAGCGGCACGCTCTCGAGGTTGCGGATATTGACCTCGGTCAGGAACACATGGACGTGGCAGTCGATCAGGCCCGGCATCAGGGTGCGCTTGCCGCAATCGATGATGCGCTCGGCCTTGCTCTTGATCGGCTTGGAGGAGACTTCCCGGATGGTGTCGCCCTCGACCAGCACTTCGTAGCCGCCGCGCGCCGCGTCCCACCGCGGATCGAGCAGGTTGAGGTTCCTGAAAAGAGTCTGCGACATCAACGCTCCCCTTTAGAACACCGAGGGGAGCCTACGCCGGGCAGGTCGCGGCACACCAGCGCGAAGATTACTTTTTATGAAGTGCAACCAGTCCGGCCATGTCGGCGACCTCGTAGTCGGCGCGTGCCGCCTGGCCGAGCGCGCCGATGTCGTTGCGGCGGTTGATCCACGCCGTGGTGATGCCCATTGCGCTCGCCGGCACGATGTCGTGGAAGACGCTGCAGGCGGCGTGGAGCAGCGCGCCTTTGCCAATGCCGAAGGTGCGGTCGAGCCGATCCAGGGCGACTTCGAAGTTGCGCCGCGCCGGCTTGTAGGAGCCGATGTCCTCGGCCGTCAGCACGAGATCGAACGTGACGCCGAGCTTCTCGTTCGAGCGGGCGAACGAGGCGCGGTCGACATTCGAAAGGATGGCAAGCTTGAAGAACTGTTTCAGGTACCGGAGCGCGCCGGCCGTATCGGCGAAGGCGGGCCACTCACCGACCGACTGGCCGAAGGCGTGGGCGGCGACCGGATCCGGCCTCAGCTCCCAGTGCCTGGCCAGGCGCGCATGCACCTCCTCGATGATCGCGGGATAGAGCGCCGTGGGCGTTTCGGCCTCGCACGCCGCTTCGAGCCTGGCATAGGTCTCGACGACCATCGCGTCGCTGAGGTCCCGCCGGCCGCTGCGGTCGAGCCAGGGCCGCAGCTGGTCGAGAATGCCGCGCTCCCAGTCGATAAGCGTGCCGTAGCAGTCGAAGGTGATCGCCTTGAATTCCTGCAGCATGAGTCAGCCTCCGTAGGGGAGGGGACAGGCTAGCGGCGAGGGCCGCCTCGTGGCATTGGCCGGACCACCGCTTCTTTTTACTTTTCGCCGTTTCTGGAGTGGCCGTCTCTGTATTGGCTGGGCGTGCAGCCGAAGCGGCGCGTGAAGGTCCGCGTGAAGCTCGAGACGTTCTCGTAGCCGACCTCGAAGGCGATTTCCGACACCGACCGGGCCGATCCGCGGAGAAGGTCGCAGGCCCGCCCCAGCCGGACGTCGACCTCGTACTGTTTGGGCGAGCGGCCGATCTCGCGCCGGAAGAGCGCGCCGAAGTGGCTGCGGCTGAGCGCGAATCGGCTGGCGATGCCGGTGACACGACCCGTCGCGGCGCGGCGGGCGGCACCTTCGGCTTCGATCCAGTCGGCGGCCGCGACGATTCGCGCGGCGTGGCGTCGCGGTGATCTCGTCACCGGTGCTTCGGCCAACAGCGCGAGACCCGACAGCGCAAGCAACTGCCGAGACTGATCGGGGAAAGGTCCCCGTCGCAGTTCGGCCGCGTAATATCTGAGAAAGCGTGACGCGCGCGGATCCATCGGCCGCACCCGCTGCCGGAACGGCAGCCCGCGCGCGACCGCGGGATTCTCCCGCAGCGCATCCTCGTCGAGGTCGATGATCAGGAACTGCCGGTCGCGGTCGGCGTGGAAATCGTGGGTGACGCCGATGTCGAGCGCGGCATAGACGCCGGTCGTCAGCCGATCGCCGCGGCCCTCGACTTCGATTTCCATGACGCCGTCGAGCGGCACGATGATCTGGGCGTGGGGATGTGCGTGGCGTTCGAGATGCGCGCCGTAGGAGCGAACTTCAGCCGTGACAAACATGGGGCCGCCGTTCCTTTCACGGGCCTTCCTCCGGCCTCTCGTCGGGTGCGTGAATCGTCGCGGGAGCCTACGCCCGGCCCTTCCTTGACGCTAGAGTCGCCGTCCCATGCGACGTGTGGCGGTCTTTGGAACGACGGGTTCAGGCAAGAGCTGGCTGGCCGAACGGCTGGCCGAGCCGGCCGGCTTGCGTGTGGTCGAGCTCGACGCGCTCTACTGGGGCCGCGACTGGCAGCCGGCGCCGGACGAGCTGTTCCGCCATCGCGTCGAGCGCGAGACCCTGGATGACGGCTGGATCGTGGTCGGCAACTACGCGCAGGTACGCGACCTCGTTTGGCGGCCGGCCGATACCTTGATCTGGCTCGATCTGCCGTTGCCGGTGGTCATGTCGCGGCTGCTGCGCCGCACGGTGAAGCGGGTCGCGACCCGCGAAGAACTGTGGGGCACCGGCAATCGCGAGACGTTCGCCAACTCCTTCTTCAGCCGGAACTCGATCCTCTACTGGGCGCTGCAGACACATCGCCGCAACCGCACGCGTTTTGCGCGCGACTGTGCCAATTACGGCATCGAGAAGCGGGTCGTGCGCCTGCAGAGCCGACGCGAGGTTGAGGCCTTCCTGCAGGCGGCGTAAGCAGGAGAGATGGCGCGCCACAGCTTCCAGTGTCTCGACGGCCATACCTGCGGCAATCCCGTCCGGCTGGTGACGGGCGGCGTGCCGATGCTCAAGGGCGCCACCATGAGCGAACGCCGGCTGGATTTCCTGGCCCATCACGACTGGATCCGCCAGGCGCTGATGTTCGAGCCGCGCGGCCACGACGTCATGTCGGGCTCGATGCTCTATCCCTCGACGCGCGACGACTGCGACACGGCGATCCTGTTCATCGAGGTGAGCGGCTGCCTGCCGATGTGTGGGCACGGCACGATCGGCACCGTCACCATGGCGATCGAGAACGGCCTGGTGACGCCGGCCCAGCCGGGTGTGCTGGCGCTCGACGCGCCGGCCGGCCGCATCGTGGCGACCTACGAGCAGAAGGGCTCGTTCGTCGAGAGCGTGCGCCTCACCAACGTGGCGTCGTATCTTGCCGCCAGCGGCGTGGCGGTCGAGGTGCCGGGGCTGGGCGAGCTCGTCTTCGACATCGCCTACGGCGGCAATTACTACGCCATCCTGGAACCGCAGAAGAACTACGCGGGTCTCGAGGAGATCTCGGCCGGCGAGGTGCTGCGCCTCTCGCCGCTGATCCGTCGGCTGCTCGCCGAGAAGATCCAGCCGGTGCATCCGGAGAACGAGACGATCCGCGGCGTCAGCCACGTGATGTGGACGGGCAGGCCACGCGATCCGCGCGCCCATGCCCGCAACGCCGTGTTCTACGGCGACAAGGCGATCGATCGGTCCCCCTGCGGTACCGGCACCTCGGCGCGCATGGCCCAGCTCGCCGCCCGCGGCAAGCTCGCTGTGGGCGATGATTTCGTCCACGAAAGCATCATCGGCTCGCTGTTCGACGGCCGGGTCGAAGCCTCAGCCCAGGTTGGCAATCACGCCGCCATCGTACCCTCGATCGCGGGCTGGGCCCGCCAGCACGGCATCAACACCATCTTCGTCGACGACCGCGACCCCTTCGCGCACGGGTTTCAGGTGGTTTAGGAGCGCCGGGAGCGCGCCACCAAAAAAGTGTCGTCCCGAGCGCAGCGAGGGACCTTTACGGATCAGGAAAGGTCCCTCGCCTTCGGCTCGGGATGACAACATCTTTGAAGCGAGCGACGCCCCGCTACTCCGCCGCCTTCACCGCCGGTGCCGGCGCGCGGACACCGCCGCGGGCGAAGATGGCGTCGATCTCGGGCGTGGCGTAGCCCAGGTCGCGCAGGATGTCGGTTCCGTCCTCGCCGATCGCCGGCGCGTGCTGCTGCGGCGCATGCTGCGAGGCTGGCGGCAGGCCGGCGATGTTGGCGACCGGCATGCGGCCGAAGCCTTCCTGGTCGATCCAGTCGATGGCGCCCGATTCCTTCACGTGCGGATGGTCGAGATAGTCCTGGTAGTTGTTCACGCGCTCGCAGAACACGTCCTTGGGCTGCAGGATCGCGATCCATTCCTCGGTGGTCTTGCTGGGCATCGTCTCGTTCAGCGCCTTGATGATCTTGGGCGCGTTCTTGATGCGGCTTTCGTGGCTCTGCAGCTCGGGATCGTTGGCGATGTCGTCGCGGCCGATCAGCTCGAACAGCAGGCGGAAATGGTGCGGGCGCATGGCGCTCACCATGATGTAGCCGTTGCTGGTCTTGTAGCTGCCGGCCGGCATGTAGAGCACCGGCGGGGCGCCCTTGGAGAACACCCATTCCATCAGCTTGGCGCCCTGGAAGGCGGCGGCAGCCTTCATCAGGCTGGAATCGATGAAGCAGCCCTCGTTGTAGCGGAACTGGCGCATCAGCGCGGTGGAGAGCGCCTGGAAAGTGTAGAGGCCGGTCGTGACGTCGACGGCGATCATGCCCTGACGCCAGGGCGTGCCGTCCGGCATCTTGTTCATCACCATCATGCCGCTGAAGGCCTGGATCAGCCCGTCGACCGTCGGACGCTTGCTGTAGGGGCCGGTCTGGCCGAAGCCCGACACCGAGCAGTAGATCACGCTGGGATTGAGCTTCTTCATCTCCTCGTAGCCGAAGCCCAGCCGCGAGATGACGCCCGGCCGGAAGCTTTCCATGATCACGTGGGCCTTGGCGGCGATCTTCTTCACCACGGCGACCCCGTCCGGCGACTTGAGGTCGAGGGCAATCGAGCGCTTGCCCCGGTTGAAGGCGACGGAATGGGCGCAGTGGTCGCCCTTCAGCTCGCCCAGCGCGCGGCCCCAGTCGCCTTCGGGCGGCTCGACCTTGATGACGTCGGCGCCATGAAGGGCCAGCAGCATGGAGGCATGCGGTCCCGCGATGCCCTGCGTGAAGTCGAGTACGGTGATGCCGTCGAATGCGCCCTTGATCGTCACTTGGTCCTCCCGAGGGCGCTGAACGTACGTTTACCGGGACCGGCGATGCAAGGCCCGCCCTGCAGGGAAGCCATGCATGAAGAAAAGTTACGTAAATTCATAGGCAAGTTCGTTTGAGCCTGCGGCGACAGCGCACAGATAAGTGCAGTTACACTTTTCTGGAGCCATCCGATGCCGTCCCTGCCTCTGCCGATCGCAGCGCTGGCCGCCGCGAGCTACGTGGTGCCGAGCCTGGTGGCGCCGTTCTTCCGGCGCATGATGCTGGTGCCCCGCCGCCATGTACGCCCGCCGCCGGTGCTGGTGATGCCCGAGGCCGCAGAGCGCCTCGCGCTCGGCGAGGGGCTGGTGGCCTGGCGCTGGGGCGACAGCGATCCCGCGGTGCCGCGCGTCCTGCTGGTGCACGGCTTCGAAGGCAATCGCGGCCAGTTCGGCGCCCTGCTCGAAGCCTTGCTCGAGCAGGGCCTCTGCGTCATGGCACTGGACGTGCCGGCGCATGGCCAGTCAGCCGGCGACCAACTCACGGCCGTGACGTTTGTCGCGGCCATCGAGCGCGCGCTCGGCCAGTTGGGGCCCTTTCACGCCGTCGTCGGCCATTCGATGGGCGGCGCCATGAGCCTCTTCTCGGTCGCCCATCGCGGCGGGGCAAAGCGCCTCGCGGTGGTGTCTGCGCCCTCGTCGCTGGGGCGCGAATTGCGGCGCTTCGCCAAGGTGGTCGGCCTCTCGCGACGCGGGACGGCAGCGTTCATTGCCTCGGTCGAACGGCAGGTCGGTCGTCCCGCTGCGGATTTCGACGTCCGCCGCATCGCCGCCAAGGTGAACCTGCCGCTGCTGATGGTGCACGACCAGACCGACCGGCAGGTCCCGGTGGCCGAAGCCGCGCGGACGGCGCATGCCGTGCCGGGCGCCGAGCTGATCGTGACGCGCGGCCTCGGGCACAATCGGCTGCTGGCCGATCCCGCCGTGGTGCGGACCATCGTCGAGTTCGTCGCGCGTCAGGAAATAATCGGTAGCGCCTCGACCGTGTAGGCGTGGCTGATCTTGCGGCCGAGCACGGGGTCGTCGAGCTCCATCTCGAAGCGCGACGAGGACCGGATCGCGCCGATCGCCGGCATGGTGCCGCAGAACATCGCGGCGCCCATCGGCAGGCGCTTCTCGTCCTTCCAGCCGAAGATCAGCTCGCGCGGGTCGCGGATCTTGGCCAGCGGCCCCTCCTGGTAGAGGACCTTTTTGCCGTCTTCCTGGATGAAGCTGCGCAGCATCAGCTGGTCCCAATGCGGCTCGACCTCTTCGAAACGCCAGGCGGTGCGGCCGATCGGCTTGGCGCACATCTGCTTGGAGACGGCGATGCCGTAGCTCTCGACCTTGCGGTCGGTATGGTCGGCGCCGACCGTGACCCAGAGCCGGTTGTCGGCGCCCACCAGGACGGGTTCGACCTCGCCCGAGCTGTCGTCGCCCAGAACCTGGATCCTGTCGGCCTGCGTCAGCATCTGCGCGGCGACACGATAGTAGATCGGTACCCGCGATGGCGGCTGCACGCCGATCGCCTTCAGCTCCTCGATATGATGGTTCAGCGCCGTCACGTCACGGCCGGTCCAGCCGGCGATGATGAGGTTCTCGATCTCGACCGCGACCTTCTCGATCGCGCCCTTGGCGTGGCCGTCGAACTCCAGCCGCGCCATGTTCAGAGGACGGCGAGACGCGAGTTCAGCAGGTCGGTCACCAGCATGTAGCCCGGCGCATGGGTGATGCAGAACTCGGGCTTCACCGTCGCCACGACCGACTGCGGCGTCACTCCGCAGGCCCAGAAGACCGGCAGTTCGTCGTCGTGCACCGGCACGCCGTCGCCGTAATCGGGCTTGGCGATGTCCTTGATGCCGATCATCTCGGGCTTGCCGAGATGCACCGGCGCGCCGTGCACCGAGGGGAAGCGCGTCGTCACCTGCACGGCGCGGATCGCGTCGGCCGGCTTGAAGGGACGCATCGAAACGACCATCGGCCCATGGAACGGGCCGGCCGGTGCGCATTCGATGTTGGTGCGGAACATCGGCACGTTGCTGTTGCAGGTCTGGTGGCGCAGCTCCAGCCCGTTCTCGATCAGCGCTTCCTCGAAGGAGAAGGAGCAGCCCAACACGAAGGAAACAAGATCGTCGCGCCACACCTGCTTGAGGTCGGTCACCTCTTCGACCAGCTCGCCCTTCTTCCAGACGCGGTAGAGCGGGATATCAGTGCGGATATCGAGATCCTCGCCCAAGGTCGGCAGGCGCCAGTCGCCGGGCTCGGACTGGCCGAGCAGGGGACAGGGCTTGGGGTTCAGCATGCAGAAGCGCGTGAAATCCGCGGCGAGCTCCTTGGGCAGGATCGCGAGGTTGCCCTGCACATAGCCCGGCGCCATGCCCGAGGTCGGCAGGCGGTGGCCGCCGGCGCGGATGCGGCGACGGGCGTCACGGCCGGTTTCGCCCTTGAGCGTGGTCATCGTGTCCATGGCGAACTCCTAAACGTGCTGGCCGCCGTTGATCTGGATCTCGGCGCCGGAAACGTAGCTCGATCCCTTCTCGCAGAGGAAGTGGATCACGTCGGCGACTTCGTCCGGCGTGCCGAGGCGGCGCATCGGGATCTGCTCCTCGACGATCTTCTCGGTGCCCGGCGACAGGATTGCCGTATCGATCTCGCCCGGCGCGATCGCGTTCACGCGAATGCCGCGCGGCCCGAAATCGTGGCTCATCTCGCGGGTCAGCGCCGCCAGCGCTGCCTTCGACGTCGCATAGGCCGAACCGGCGAAGGGATGCACGCGGCTGCCGGCGATCGAGGTCACGTTGACCACGCAGCCCTTGGCTGCCGACAGCTCCTCGACCAGGCCGCGGGCCAGCGCTACGGGGGCGAAGAAGTTGACGTTGAAGACCTGGCGCCAGAGATCGAACGGCGTATCGATGGCGCCGAGCCGCGAGCCGCCCGGTCCCTTGGGCGAGATGGCGGCGTTGTTCACCAGCGCGTCGAGCTTGCCGCCGGCCAGCCGGGTGCGGATCTGCTCGATGCCGCGGCCGATATCGACCGGATCGGCGAGGTCGAGCTGGACATGGTTCTCGCCGCCGCTCGGCCAAGGGCAGAGGGCGCTGAAAGGTTGGCGGGAAATCGTGATGACCCGCCAGCCGCCGGCGCTGAACTTCTTCACGGTCGCATGGCCAATGCCGCGACTCGCGCCAGTCAGTACCAGGGTCCGAACATTGTCGCGAAGAAGAGGTGCATTCATGGGGGCGATCCTACTCTGGCTTCGGCGACAGTTCGCGGTCGATTTGGGTGATGGGTCCCAGCCGATATTGGGCGTGCACGTTTCGCCGGCAACCGCGATCCCTGGTATGCTCGTCCAAGATCATCACATCATCTATTAAGCTATTGGGATTCATCGTTAATTTCTTGAATTCCAGCCACAATTCGGCCTATATTTCTGCAGGCTTGGTCCATTTTTCGGGCCGCCCGGTCCCCTCCGG
>MKRV01000145.1 GCA_001897995.1 Alphaproteobacteria bacterium 65-37
GCGAAGCGGACGTCTTCATCCACAATCTGCGTCCAGGTCTGCCGGACAAGCTCGGCATCGGCCCCAAGCCTATGCGCGAGCGGTTTCCGCGGCTGGTCTACGCCGATATCGGGGCCTTTGGACATCTTGGCCCGATGAGGACACGCCCCGGATACGAGCTGCTGGTCCAGGCCTTCGGTGGACCTATGAGCATTACCGGCGAGGCCGACGGCACACCCGTGCGGTGCGGCCCCTCGATCAACGACCTCGGTTCCGGCATGTGGGCTGCCATCGGCATCCTGGGCGCCCTGGTGCAACGCGCGCGCAGCGGAGACGGCTGCCTGGTGCAGACGTCGCTTTTCGAAACAGCCATCTCGTGGACGAGTATCGCCGCATCGACCTTCATGGCGTCGGGCACGCCGCCGCGACGCGAGGGGTCGAAGCACCCCTCGGTGGTGCCCTATGGTGCTTTCCAGACCGCCGATGGGACGCTGATCATCGGCGCCGGCAGCGACCGGCTGTTCCAGAAACTGTCCGAGGTGATGGGGCATCCGGAATGGGCCTCGGACCCGCGTTTCGCCACCAATAGGGACCGCGTTCTGAGTCGCGACGCGCTCGAGGCGTTGCTGAATACGGTGTTGCGGTCACGATCGCGTGCGGAATGGACGGAGATGCTGGAGAGTGCCGGGGTGCCCTGCGCCTCCCTCCAGACCATTCCCGAGGTGCTGGTGCACGAGCAGACCGAGGCCTTGGGCATGGTCCACGAGGTGCCGGACACGCGTGATGTACGGCTGGTCGCCTTGCCGCTCAGTTTCGATGGCGTGCGGCCTGCGGCACGGCTGCCCTCGCCGGAACTGGGAATGGCTGCGGGGTTCAGTCGGCGGTCAGGATGAACGAGGTCAGCGAGGCCGCCGGCGCATCAGATAGGTATCCATGATCCAGCCGTTGGCCTGGCGCGCCTCGTGACGGCGGCGGTGGATCTCGTCCGCGACGTCGCTCAGCCTGCCCGAGATCAGGATCTCGTCGGGCGTGCCGAGATAGGCGCCCCAATAGATCTCCACGTCGCCATACGCTTCGGCATTGGCGAAGCGGCGATAAGTGTCCTCGCCGTCGAGCAGGACTGCAACGCTGTCGATATCGGCCGGGAACCCGTCGGTGAGCTTGCGGCCGGTCGTGAGCGCCACCGGTTCGGCGATGCGGTTGAGGGGGATTCTGTGGCGGGCCGCCAGCGCCTGCACGGCGGTGATACCGGGAATGACTTCGTAGCCAATTGCGTGGCGGCCGGTGGCGACCAGCGCCTCGATGTTGCGGATGGTGCTGTCGTAGAGCATGGGGTCGCCCCAGACGAGGATGCCCGCGGTCTCGCCATCCTTCATCTCGCTTTCGATCATGCGTTCGAAGACCGCCTGCTTGGCGGCATTGAGCTCGTCGACCGAGGCGAGATAGTCGGCCGGCCGTGTGTCGCGCGGCGGGCTCGGGGCTTCGACAAGACGATACTGTCGGCCGGGCGCGATGTGACGGCGGCAGATCTCCTCGCGCAGGCCGCGCAGCTTGGTCTTGGCCGGGCCCTTGTCCATCAGGAAGAAGACGTCGACGCGGTTCAGCGCCTTCACGGCCTGTACCGTGAGGTAGTCGGGATCGCCGGCACCGATGCCGATGATGAGGATCGTCTTCACGGGTCTGCCTCGCCTGTCGCCGCCCTCAGATGGCACGCTTCGGTGCGGGCTGCACGCGCTCTCTCATTCGATCGAGATAGGCGGCGAACATGTCGCCCATGGCGCTGGCCAGGCGATCCACCTCGGCCGGCGGCCTTCCTTCCTCGGAAACCTGCTTGCCGACGGCACTCATCGACATCATGACGATGTCGGCGGCGACGGCCCGCTCGCGCGGCGTCGCCGCCGGCAGGGCGTCGCGCATGAACTGCAGGAACCGTTGGCGGCCGGCTTTTCGGTGGGCCTGCGTTTCGGGGGCGTCGCGATAGAGCGGGGCGGCGTCGTCCAAGGCGACGCGCAGGGAAGCTTCCTCGCACTCCGATCGGAAGAAGGCCTGCACGACCGCGTGCAGGCGCCCGGTCGGTGGCATCGACCGGTCGGCAAGCAGGGCTTGTAGCAGGCCGCCGGTCTGCCGCCACTCGTCGGCCTGCAGCCGGAACAGGATGGCCTCCTTGTTCGGGAAGTACTGATAGAGCGAGCCGACGCTGATGCCGGCGGTTTCGGCGACCCGCGCCGTCGTGAATCGGTGTGCGCCCTCGCGTGCGAGAACGCGAACAGCCGCCTCCAGGATGTCGGCGACAAGCTGGGTCGAGCGGGCCTGTCGGGGCTCTTTCCGCGAGGAAAGGCGTGGCGTTCTGCGGTTCTTCGGCGGGGTCATCGGGAATGCGAATGGTGAATGCGACGAATCATTCATATTTTAGAGGAAGATGCTTTCCAACACCACAGGACCCGTGATGACGACCCTCCACCAAGCCCCAGTCTCGACAGTTCTCGACCGGCTCTTCGCCCTGGACGAAACGGCCTCGCCCGCAGCGACCCAGGCGTTCGACACGCTCTCGGGCGAGGAGCGCGCCGCCCTGATGACCAGCAAGACGGCCTATCCGGATCTCTATCGGCGAGCCAAGGACCTGCCGCTGGCCGTCTCGCGCGAGACCGGGACGCTGCTCTACATGCTGGCGCGGGCGAGCCGGGCAGCAACGATCGTCGAATACGGCACGTCGTTCGGCATCTCGACCCTGCATCTCGCTTCGGCCTTGCGCGACAATGGCGGCGGCCGCCTGGTCGGCAGCGAGTTCGAGCCCTCCAAGGTCGCGAAGGCGCGGGAGAACATCGCGGCCGCCGGTCTCGCCGATCTGGTCGAGATCCGCGAAGGCGATGCGTTGCAGACGCTGGCGCGAGATCTTCCCTTGTCGATCGACCTCGTCCTGCTCGATGGCGCCAAAGGGCTCTATCCGGAGATCCTGGCGCTCGTCGAACCTTATCTGCGGCGCGGCGCGATCATCGTGGCCGACAATGCCGACTGGAGCCCCGACTACCTTGCCCGCGTGCGCTCGCCGGCGGCGGGCTACGTGTCGCTGCCGTTCGGCAGCGACGTCGAGCTGTCGACCTGGATCGGCAGCCGCTAGAGCACCTTCCGCTCGACTGGAATCAGTCGAGCGGAAGGTCGTGCTCTAGATTCTATCGATTCTAGAGCAGCTTATGCCCGGGAAGAGGGAGCCGCATGCGGCTCCCTCTTCCCGGGCGCTGCTCTAGGCTCTCAGCCCGTCCAGGCGCGCCGCGTGGTCGAGAAGGCGAGCACGGCTGAGAAAGCCACGATGCCCACGGCGACGCAGGCATAGAGGCCCGAGACGCCCCAACCGAAGCTGTCCAGGGCGAGCAGGCTGCCGCCGCCGGCAATGGCGATGCGGGTGAGGTTGGCACCTACCGGCCAGTACATCTCACCGGTGCCTTGCGAGGCGAAGTAGAGCGCCATGGCGACGCCAAAGAAGCCGTAGGCCGGACCGACAATGGTGAGATAGTGCCGGCCCGACGCGAGCGCGCCGGGATCGGCCGTGAACAGGCCGAGCCACAGGTCGGGCCGGATCGCCACGACCACGCCGATGGCGGCCGTTATGACTCCGGCCATCAGAGCGCCGGTCCAGGCGATGCGCTGGGCGCGGGCGTGCTGGCGGGCGCCGATATTGGTGCCGACCAGCGCGGTGAGGGTGGCACCGATGCCGAAGCTGATGGGGATCAGCATGTATTCGAGGCGACTGCCGATGCCGTAGCCTGCGATAGCGGCATCGCCCTCGCGGCCGATCAGGCCGGTGACGACCAGCACCGTGCCGTTGGTCAGGATGACCACCAGGCAAGCAATCAGGCCGACCTTCAGGATGTCGCGAAAGGCCGGCCACTTGAAGCCGCCCGCTGGCCAATGCAGGCGCACGGCGGCCTTGTCGCCGGTCAGCTTGGACAGCATCCAGATCGCGGCAAGAGTGAAGGCAATCACTGCCGCTACGGCCGGACCGCGGATGCCCAGCGCCGGCAGGCCGAACCATCCCAGGGTCAGTGCGCCGGTGAGGGGGATCTGCAGCGCGCCGGTCACCACCAGGGCGAGGCCGGGTGTTTTCATGTCGCCAGTGCCGCGCAGAACCGACGCCATGGAGTTGGCGATCCAGTGGGCGGAGCAGCCCAGGAAGAGAATGGTCGCGAAGGCTTCGGCGCGATCGAGAGCGGCCCCACTGCCGCCCAGCGCGCCGTAGATCTGCCGGCCGAAGCCCACGAAGATGACCGCGAAGAGCACCGCCATGCCAAGCGCGATGGCGAGCGCGTGGGCTGCTGCAGCTTCGGCCGCCGCCCGATTGCCCGAGCCCAGCGCCCGCGCCACCGACGAGGAGATGCCGCCGCCCATGGCGCCAGCGGACATCATGCCGAGCGTCATCTGCGTCGGGAACACCAGGGCGAGGGCGGCGAGATCGATCGTGCCGAGCTGGCCGATGAAGAAGCCGTCGGCGATGCTGACCAGGCTCTGCATGGCCACGTTCAGCACGTTGGGGATGGCGAGGGTAAGGATGGTGGGCACGATCGGCCCGGCCAGCATCAGTTGCCGGCGTTCTGCGGGAGTCATTGCCGCGGGTCTCTAGCACGCCCTGTGCCGCGACCGCGCGAGCTTATCTCATAGACTGTGGAGGGTTTCTGCTTCCGCTCAGCGGTGGGTTCGTTGATGGACGACCGCTTCGGCGAGCTGGTCGATCGTGTCGATGCCGGCCGAGACGTTCATGGGGATCGTGACGTCGAAGCGATCCTCGAGCTCCATGATCACGTCCATGACCGTGAGCGAATCGACCGTCGTGCCGGTCGAGATCACTGTCTGCGGCGTGATGGCTTTCCCGGCGATCTGATAGGGCGCGAGAAGGCGGAAGATTTCGGTGATGACGTTGCGCTGGAGTGCGGCGCCGCTGTCGGCGACCAGATCGTGCGTGGCCTGCAAGGCAACCTCCACTGTACCGATGAGGGGAGGCGTATCTGATCCAAGCACCGGGCCAATGGGAAATAACAATTGGTTACCCAGTGTTGCGAAGCGTTACGAAATATTTCGCGCGGCCCCTGCTGGGTCAGTCATTCGGGCCCGTCATTCGGCGGCCAGCGGCGTCGGATTCAGCCAGCCATCGAAATCGCTGAGGGCGCGGGCGCTCAGCGCCTGCTTGCGCTCCTTGCCGCGCAGGCCGCCCTCGATCGGCGGGAAGAGGCCGAAATTCACGTTCATCGGCTGGAAGGTCGTGGCGTCGGCGCCGCCCGTGATGTGGCTGAGCAGAGCGCCCATGGCGGTGGTCCCGGGCGGCGGCGCCTGGGTGCGGCCCTGCCGTTCGGCGGCGGCGAACCGGCCGGTCATGAGGCCGACGGCGGCACTCTCGACATAGCCTTCGCAGCCGGTGATCTGGCCGGCGAAGCGCAACCGCGGCATTGCCTTCAGCCGCAAGGTGGCGTCGAGCAGGCGCGGGCTGTTCAGGAAGGTGTTGCGATGCAAACCGCCCAGCCGGGCAAACTCGGCGTTCTGCAGGCCCGGGATGGTGCGGAACAGGCGGGTCTGCTCGCCGTGCTTCAGCTTGGTCTGGAAGCCCACGATGTTCCACAAGGTGCCGAGCGCATTGTCCTGGCGGAGCTGCACCACCGCCCAGGGCCGATGGCCGGTACGCGGATCGCGCAGGCCTACCGGCTTCATCGGGCCGAAACGCAGGGTCTGCGGCCCGGTCGAGGCAATCACCTCGATGGGCTGGCAACCCTGGAAGTAGGGCGTGCTGGCTTCCCATTCCTTGAATTCGGTCTTGTCGCCGGCCAGCAGCGCCGCGACGAAGGCCTCATACTCGGCCTTGTTCATCGGGCAATTGAGGTAGTCGGCGCCGTCGCCGGCCGGTCCGCCCTTGTCGTAGCGCGACTGCTTCCAGGCAATGGAGAGGTCGATGCTCTCGTAGTGGACGATCGGGGCGATGGCGTCGAAGAAGGCAAGCGACTCCTCGCCGGTCAGCCGGCCGATCGCTTCGGCGAGAGCGGGCGAGGTGAGGGGGCCCGTCGCCACGATGACGCTGTCCCAGTCGTCGGGTGGCAGACCCGCAACCTCGCCGCGTTCCAGGGTGACCAGCGGATGCTGCAACAGGGTCTGCTGGACGGCCGCCGAAAAGCCGTGCCGGTCGACCGCCAGGGCGCCGCCTGCCGGCAGCTTGTGCTGGTCGGCGGCACGCATGATCAGCGAGCCCGCCCGCCGCATTTCCTCATGCAGCAGGCCGACGGCATTGTTCTGCGCATCGTCCGAGCGGAAGGAGTTGGAGCAGACGAGCTCGGCCAGGCTGTCGGTGAGGTGAGCCTCCGTGCCGCGCACCGGCCGCATTTCATGCAGCACGACGGGCACGCCTGCTTCAGCGAGTTGCCACGCAGCTTCGCTGCCGGCCAATCCGCCGCCCACGACATGAACGCTCTTGGTGCTTGACGTCATCTCATTCGACCTGAAATCGTGCGCCTCCTTCGCGAACCTATAGAGGGGGGAGGGCCCGATGGCCATCAAGTTCCACAATCCCAAGTCCGTTGCCCTGGCGGGCAAATACAGCCTGGGGGCCGAAGTGGCTCCCGATGCGCGGCTGCTCTACGTCTCCGGTCAGGTCGGCGTCGATTCCAAGGGCAAGCTGGGCGCCGGCATCGAGAAGCAGGTCGAGCTGACCTGGAAGAATATCGGCCAGGTCCTGAAGAGCGCCGGCATGGGCTACAAGGACATCGTCAAGATCACGGGCTTCATCACCGATGCCCGTTACATGACGGCTTACCGCGAGGTCCGCGGCCGCTTCATCGGCGAGCCGTACCCCGCCTCGACCCTGGTGGTCGTTTCGGGTCTTGCCGATCCGGGCATGATGGTCGAGATCGAGGTCGTCGCCGCCAAATAGAGGGTTCTGGACGTTCAGGCGTAAGGCAATGACCGACTCTCTATCTTATCGGCGATTGCTGCGCCTGGACGGTATGCCCGAGCTGATGCTCGCGGCCTGCCTGCTGCGGCTGGCCGGGCGGATCTTCACGCTGGCCATCGTGCTCTATGTCCTGGCGCGTTTCGACTCACCCGTGCTGGCCGGGTGGGTCGCCTTCGCGTCCCTGGCGCCGGGGCTGATCGTCAGCCCGTTGGCCGGAGCCATGCTCGATCGCCTGGGGGCGGCGAAGGCGATCGTCGTCGACATGGCGGTGAGTGCGGCGCTGGTTCTGGCGCTGGCGCTGGTCGATGTCGCTGCGGCGATGACCGAGCCGCTGCTGCTGGCGCTGGTGGCGCTCTACTCCTTCACCAGCCCGCTCGGCACGGCGGGCGTTCGCGTCCTGATCCCGCGTCTCGTGCCGCCGGATGCGCTGGATCGAGCCAATGCGCTCGATACCAGCAGCTATGCGCTGATCAGTGTCGCCGGCCCCGCCGTCGCCGGCGTCCTCTTCGGCTTCGCCGGCGCACAGGTGACCCTGCTGGCGGTCGCCTTCCTCTACGCCGCCGGGACGGCCAGTCTCGTGCCGCTGGTGCGTCGTGCCTCCACGGGTGTTGCTGCGGCGACGGGTTCCCTGACACGGAGTGCGCTGCAGGGCGTGATGTATGTCGTGCGCAGCCCGTCCCTGCGCGGTCTCGCGATTTCCTATTCGCTGTTCCAGGTGAGCTGGGGGATCCTGATCGTGGCGGTGCCGGTGGTTGTGCTGAACGAACTCGGCCGCGGAGCGACCGCCGATTCGCTGATCGGCGGCCTCTGGGCCGTGTCCGGTCTCGCGGGTGGGATGGGCGCCATCTACGCCGCTCACCTGCGCACCGACGGCCGCGAGCGGCAGTTCATCGCCATCGGCGCGCTCGCGACCGCCGTTGCGCTCTATCCTCTCAGCGCCAGCTTCGGTCTGGTCGGCCTGGCGGCCGGCCTGATCCTGGTGGGCTTTCTCGAAGGACCGGTCGATGTCGGAGTCCTGTCGTTGCGGCAACGGCGGACCGATCCGGCCTGGCTCGGCCGCGTGCTGGCCGTGTCGATGAGCTTCAACATGTCGGGCCAGCCGCTCGGCTCGGCGATCGGCGGCATCGTCGTCGTGCTTTCGCCGTCTCTCGCCTTTGCCATCGCCGCTCTCGCCTCCGTCCTGGCGGCGATCGCGGCTTATCTTCTCGTGCCGGCCGCGCCGGAGAGGGAAGCCGTCTCCTGAAGTTCCGCGTTATGGTTGTCGTATGACGAATTCCCTCAAGGTCGCTCTTGCCCAGCTCAATCCCAAGGTCGGCGACGTCGCCGGCAACCTCGCCAAGGT
>MKRV01000146.1 GCA_001897995.1 Alphaproteobacteria bacterium 65-37
GGTGCGCCTCGGCCAGCACCCGCGCCTTGCCCATCTCGTGCTGAAGGGCCGCGCGCTGGGCCAAGGCCGCGTTGCCGCATTGCTTGCCGCGATCCTGAGCGAACGCGATTTCCTGCGCCTGCCACCCGGCCAGCGCGATGCCGATCTGCGCCACCGAGTCGATATCGCCCTCAGTGGCAAGCGCGACGGCGCCCTGCGTATGATCCTCGAGCAAGCACGGCGCCTCACTCAAGATCGGGTCTCGGAGCGCCCCGATATTTCGATGACCGGCGCCCTGGTGGCGCTGGCCTATCCCGACCGTATCGGCCGTCGTCGCCCCGGGACGGCAGGCCGCTACCTCCTGTCAGGCGGACGGGGAGCGGCCTTGCCGGAAGGCGATCCGATGGCCAACGAGGAGTTCCTGGTCGTGGCCGACCTCGACGGCTCGGCACAAGATTCACGCATCTTCCTCGCCGCCCCCATCACCCTGGCCGAGATCGAAGAGCTCTACGCCGACCGCATCATCGACGAGCAGGTCGTGCAGTGGAGCGCGCGCGACGGCGCGGTGCTGGCGCGCCGGCGACGGCGGCTGGGCGCGCTGGCCCTGGAAGACAAGCCGCTCGCCAAGCCCGATCCGGAGAAACTGCGGGCCGCCATGGTCGAGGGCGTGCGCCAGCTCGGCATCTCTGCCCTGCCCTGGACCGACGAGCTCGCCCGCTGGCGGGAACGCATCGCCTTCCTGCGCCAGCACGCCGGAGAGGCGTGGCCCGACCTGTCCGACGCGGAACTGCTCGCCGCGTTGCCGGAGTGGCTGGCGCCCTTCCTCGACGGCGTCTCGCGCAAGGACCATCTCACGCGTCTCGATCTCAGCGCCGCGCTGAAGGCTCTGGTGCCCTGGGAGAAGCAACGCGAACTCGACCGGCTGGCGCCGACGCATGTCGAGGTGCCGAGCGGCAGCCGCGTGCCGATCGATTATGCCAACGCCGCCGAGCCGACCTTGTCGGTGCGTCTGCAGGAGATGTTCGGCCTCACCGACACGCCGCGCGTGGCCGGCGGCAAGGTGCCGCTCACGATCCACCTGTTGTCGCCGGCCCGCCGTCCGGTGCAGGTGACGCGCGATCTCGCGAGCTTCTGGAGCAACGGCTACAAAGCGGTGAAGGCCGAACTGAAAGGCCGCTATCCGCGTCACTACTGGCCCGACGATCCGCTGGTCGCCGAACCCACGGCGCGCGTGCGGCCGCGGCCCAACTCGGGTCGATGAAGCGGCCTACGCCTGCTCGATGAACCGATCGATGGTGCGCCGCACCAGCGGCATGACGAAGTACATCGTCGGCGCAGCGATCGCCCAGGAGATCATCCAGGACGCCATCCAGGTGGTGAGCATCTTCTTGTCCCAGCCCAGCACCCGATAGGTCGCGACGCCGGACACCAGGAACGTCATGAAAAACGACGTGCCGAGCGCCAGGGCGCGTCGGTGATAGCGGGCGGGGAGCTTCTTCACGGCAGGATTCTTCACGCGGACCGGGACAATATGGTACGGGCTAAGGCCTCGTCCATCGCCCGCACGGAACTCCCTACATGTCCCTCGCCCTGCCGTTCCAGTCCGCCAAGCAACTCGCTGCCGCGGTCCGGAAGAAGAAGATCGGCTGCCTCGAGCTGCTCGACCTCTACCTGAAGCGCGTCGAAGCCTATAATCCGGAGCTCAACGCCGTCATCGCGACCGACATCGAAGGCGCGCGCAAACACGCCAAGGCGGCGGACCGCGCCGTGAAGGCCGGCCGCAAGCTCGGACCGCTGCACGGCGTGCCGATGACCATCAAGGAGTCCTTCGACGTCACGGGCTTTCCCACGACCTGGGGCGATCCCGCCTTCAAGGACACCGCCGCGGCGCAGAACTCGCTGGTCGCCCAGCGCATGATCGATGCCGGCGTCACCCTGTTCGGCAAGACCAACGTGCCGCTGAATCTCGCCGACTGGCAGAGCTACAACGAGGTCTACGGCTCGACCAACAATCCCTGGGATCTCGGCCGGACGCCGGGCGGCTCGTCGGGCGGCTCGGGTGCGGCCCTGGCGGCCGGCCTGACCGGCATCGAGGCGGGCAGCGACATCGGCGCCTCGATCCGCAACCCGGCTCATTATTGCGGCGTCTGGGGACACAAGCCGACCTGGGGCGTGGTCTCGCCCAAGGGCCATGCCCTGGCCGGCGCCGTGGCCTACGGCGATATCGGCGTGGTCGGGCCGCTGGCGCGCAGCGCCGAGGATCTCGAGATCGCCATGGAGGCGATGGCCGGCCCCGATGCCGTCGATGGCCGCGGCTGGACCTTGAGCCTCCCGCGCTCGAAGAAGAAGAAGCTCCGCGACTTCAAGGTGGCGGTGCTGCTCACCGACCCCAATGCCGAAGTCGACGAGTCGGTGCAGGCGCTGCTGTCCAAGCTCGCCTCCTTCCTCTCCCGGAACAAGGTCGAGGTCAGCCGCAAGGCGCGGCCGGCCATCGACACGGCCGAGCTGAACGACGTCTACATTCGCATCCTGCGCGCGGCGACCTCGGGACGCATGCCGGACGACGTCTATCGGCAAGCGGTAAAGGATGCCGCCAGCCTGCCGGCCGGCGACATGAGCTACTTCGCCCAGATGCAGCGCGGCAACGCGCTGGCCCATCGCGAGTGGCTGCGGCTCAACGAGAAGCGGCACAAGATGCGGCTGGCCTGGGATGCCTTCTTCCAGGACTACGACCTGATGCTCTGCCCGGTTGCCGTCACGGCGGCCTTCCCGCACGACCAGGCCGGCCTGCGCCACAAGCGCACCATCGTGGTCAACAACAAGAAGGTGCCGGTGGTCGATCAGATCTTCTGGGCGGGCTATGCCGGCGTCACCCTGCTGCCGGCGACCGCGGCCCCGATCGGCCTCACCAAGGACGGGCTGCCGGTCGGCGTGCAGATCATCGGCCGGCAGTACGGCGACTACGACTGCATCCAGTTCGCCAAGCTGCTGGAGAAGGAATATCGCGGCTTCGAACCGCCGCCGGCCTATAGCTGAACAGAGCACGCATCATGCACAACGACATCGACCTCAAGCAGCACATCCGCTCGATCCCGGATTTCCCCAAGCCCGGCATCCTGTTCTACGACATCTCGACCCTGCTGGCGCACGCCAAGGCCTGGCACACGGCGATCGAACGCCTGGCCGACCGGCTGCGGCCGCACAAGCCCGACCTGCTGGCCGGCATCGAATCGCGCGGCTTCCTGCTCGCCGCCCCGCTCGCCCTGGCACTCGGCACCGGCTTCGTCATGCTGCGCAAGCAGGGCAAGCTGCCCGGCACGACAGTGCGCCACACTTACGCGCTGGAATACGGCACCGACACGATCGAGATCCAGCAGGACGCCGTGCAGAAGGGCCAGCGCGTCGTGCTGGTCGACGACCTGCTGGCGACCGGCGGCACCATGGCCGCGGCCGTGCAATTGCTGGAAAGCGTCGGCGCCTATGTGCCAACGGCTGCCTGCATCATCGAGCTCACCTTCCTCGAGGGGCGCAAGAAGCTCAAGGTGCCGGTGGAAACGCTGCTGGAGTACGACAGCTAGGGGTCGCAACGGCGTCGCACCCGCCTCGTCATCGATCCATTCAACGCTGGTCGGCGCGATTGAAGGCGCCGACACCGTCGGGCAGCACGGCGAAAGTCGACAGCGCCTGGGCGATCGGATCGGACGAGCCGTCGACATAAAGACCGACCTCGCCGAACGCCGTCGAGCGGCCGACCTTCACCGCCCGTGCAACACCGATCACGTCCTGCTGCACCGCGGCACGCAGGAAGTTGGTCGTCTGCGAAATGGTGGCCAAGGTCGCGAACCGTCCGAGCTTTTCGCAGATCGCCAGGACCATGATCGTATCGGCCATCGCCATCATCGCCTGGCCGACCACGACTCCGCCCGGCCGCGCAATGTGATCGCCGAACGGCAGACGAAGCCTTACTTCTTCTGCGGAGATGTGTTCGGCCTTGAGCTTCAGCTCCCATATCCAGGGACCGAAGTTGCCGCCGGGTGAGAGCTGCGCCTGCGCCTCGTCGAGCGTGAAGAATCCCATGGCCCCCTCATGATCCACTGTCGCGATATCCATTGTCGCGATTCAATCGAGCCGCTTTCCGGTCGATCGCCAAACCGGCTACCATGCAACCAACGTGAAATGGGGAAGAATGTCGATGTTTTCCGTGCCCGAGTGTTTTTCCGAGACCTACGCCGAAGCGCGCACCAAGTTCTGCGGCGCCGCCGCCGCCTCCGGCGGTGCCCTCCGCTCGTGGCTGAACCCCAAGGCACGCGGCCCGCAGGGTGAAGCGCTCTTCCTCGACACCGCGCGGTTCGGCGATGCCGATGCCAGCGACATGCTGGTGCTGATCGCCGGCACGCACGGCGTCGAAGGCCATTGCGGTTCGGGCGCCGAGATCGCCTGGCTGCGCTCGGGCGGACCGGAGAAGCTGCCCAAGGGCGTCGGCGCCCTGCTCATCCACGCCATCAATCCCTACGGCTTCGCCTGGTCGCGGCGCGTCACGGAAGACAATGTCGACCTCAACCGCAACTTCGTCGATCACGACAAGGGCTATCCGGCCAATGCCGGCTACCTCGAGATCGCCGATGCCGTACTGCCCAAAAGCTGGGACGACGCCAGCAAGGCCGAGACCGAGCGGGTGTTCGCCGCCTATGCCCAGAAGCATGGCGCCTTCGGCCTGCAGGGCGCGATCAGCGGCGGCCAGTACAGCCATCCCGACGGCATCTTCTACGGCGGCAACACCCAGACCTGGAGCAACCGCACGGTGCGCGCCATCGCCCGCCAGGAACTGTCGCGCGCGCGGCGCGTGGCGATCATCGACTTCCATACCGGCCTCGGCCCCTTTGGCCATGGCGAGCTGATCTGTGCGGTATCGCCGGCTGCCAAGTCCTTCGCGCGCGCCAAGGCCTGGTACGGCGACGAGTTGACCTCGCCGGAAGGTGGCACCTCGACCTCCGCGGTCGTGGTCGGCGTGATGACCGACGCCTTCCCGCAGGAACTGCCCGATGCCCAGGTGACGCCGGTGGCGCTGGAGTACGGCACCTACTCGGTGCCCGAAGTGCTGGGCGCCGTGCGGGCCGACAACTGGCTGCACCATCGCGGCGACGTCGCTTCGCCGATCGGCCGCGAGATCAAGGCCGACATCAAGGAGCGCTTCTTCCCGGCGGGCGACAAGTGGCGCGAGATGGTGTGGACGCGCGCCGACCAGACCATCGGCTGGGCGCTGAAGGGGCTGCGCAGCCAATGACCCTGGTTGCGCCGAGCGAAGACACCGCCCGGCTGCGACTCCGGAACGTCCTGCAGCGCACGCCGCTGTTCGCCGACCTCGATCCGGCGGGCGTCGCGGCCGTCGAGCACGAGCTCACGCTGTTGATCCTGCCGGGCGGCGCCCCGCTGTTCCGACAGGGCGAAGCGGCCGATGCCGTCTATGTGGTGACCAGCGGCTGTCTCGGTGTCTTCCGTCACGACGAGGAGAACGAGGCCAGCGAGCCCATCCTGCTGGCCGAAGTGCCGCCGGGCAACCTGGTCGGCGAGATGTCGCTGCTGTCGCGCGGCAAGCGTACGCGCAGCGTCGCCGCGCTGCGGGACAGCGAGGTATGGCGCCTGGCGCAGAGCAGCTTCGATGCCCTGACCAACAGCCATCCCGAAGTGCTGCCGGCGCTGATGCGCAGCGTCGTGGCCCGCAATGCCGCCGCCCCGCCCAAACGGCGGCGCCAGCCGCGCACCTTCGCCATCCTGCCGGCCGGCCCCAACGTGCCGTCGGCGCGCTTCGCCGTGCTGCTGGCCGAAGCGCTCGGCCGTATCGGCGACAGGGTGCAGATGCTGGGTCCCGATTCGGTCGACGAGGAACCGGAATGGTTCGCGCGCTGCGAGATGGAGTCCTCGTTCGTGCTCTATCGCGCCGACGCGACGCAAACGCCCTGGACCGAGCTCTGTCTGCGCCAGGCCGACTGCCTGATCGCCGTGCGCAGCGCCGAGCACGACGCGCCGACCTCGCTGCCCTTCGACGTGGAGACGGTTCAAAGCGGAGCCGTCTTCCACCGGCGGCGCGAGCTGGTGCTGCTGCACGAGGGCCACGATCCGGCCGCGGGCTCGACCGCACCGCTGCTGGCCGGCGGTCTGTACGGCCATCACCATCATGTCCGCCTCGACGTCCATGCCGATCTCGACCGGCTGGCCCGCCTGCTGACCGGTCATGCGGTGGGCGTCGTGATGGCCGGCGGCGGGGCCCGCGCCTTCACCCATATTGGGGCCGTCAAGGCGCTGCGCGAAGCTGGCGTGCCGATCGATCTGGTAGGCGGCACCAGCATGGGCGCCATCGTGGCCGCCGGCGTCGCCTCGCGCTGGGACGACAAGGAGCTCAACGAGCGCTTCCGGCGCGCCTTCGTGCAGAACAACCCCTTGAGCGACTACACCGTACCGCTGATCTCGCTGTACTCCGGCCGCAAGGTGACCGCCCTTCTGCGCTCGGCCTTCGGCGACAAGGACATCGAGGACCTCGTCCTCTCCTTCTATTGCGTCACCGCCAACCTCACGACCTCCGACGCCGACGTCCATACCGTGGGCAAGCTGTGGCGCTGGCTGCGTGCCAGCGTATCGATCCCGGGGGTGATGCCGCCGTTCAACGAGGCCGGTGAGGTTCACGTCGATGGCGGCGTGATCGACAATTTCCCGGTGCGCACCATGCGTCGCATGGGCCGCGGCCTCACCATTGGCGTCGACATCGATACCGGCGGCGCGCTCGCCGCCGGCGCCGACGTCATGGAACCCTGGTCGGCCTGGCAGTTCTTCCGCCGCCTGGTCTGGCGGCGCAACGAAACGCTGCCGATCCCATCGATCGTCGCCATCCTGCTGCGCTCGGCCCTGGTCGCCAGCACTGCACGCGCCGCCCAGGACCGCGCCGCAGCCGATCTCCTGATCATGCCGCCGATGACCCACATCGACCTGCTCGACTGGACGAGCTTCGACGCCGCGATCGAACTCGGCTATCGCGCGACCATGGAGGCCCTGGAAAAGGCCCGCACCCTGCCGGTAGGCACGCGACTGTTCCTGGCGTGAGCCCTGCTGTCAGGCTTCATTCTCCTCTCCCCCGTTTCGGGGGAGAGGCAGGGTGAGGGGGAAGCGAACGCTGCCCAAAACACAGAATTTTGCAATCGTAGCCACCCCCTCACCTAACCTCTCCCCCGAAACGGGGGAGAGGAACATGAAGGCCAGTTCGACGGCGAGACTGCCCGACCTCAACTCGGCGCCAGCGAACGCTTCAGATGGTCCTTCAATTCCTTCGCGACCTTCGCCAGGTCGACCTTGTCGCCGAGCTGCAGCCATTGCGCGCGCGAACCGCGCATGGCGGCAAGCATCAACGACGCTTCGGCCAGCGCGTTCACATCTCGGCGGATCTCGCCTCTTTCGATTCCCGCCTGGATCTGGGCCACGATGCCGTCGACCGACGCCCGGTTGAACTTGCGGAGAATGCCGCGATATTCCGACTGCTGGGTCAGGGCTTCCTTCTGGATCAAGGCCAGCGCGCGCGCAGAACTGACATCCTTGACGGCAAGGTAGACGTCGACCGTCGCCAGCAGGCGCGGCAATCCGGCCTCGGGCATGTCGGCACTGGCGAGCGCCTGCCTGAATCGCCGATGGATCTCCGCCGTCACCGCCGTGAGCAGGCCACTCTTGGTCTTGTAGTGATGGGCGGTGAGGCCGCTGCTGTAGCCCGCCGCCTCGCCGACATCGCCGAGGGTAGTGCCCTTGATGCCGCGCTCGGAGATCAGGCGGATGGCGGCGTCGAGCAGACGCTGCTCCGCCGCCTCGCGCCGGGCGGCTTGGGTTCGAGCCACCGGCGGAGAGGAATTCTTCGTCCGACGAACGGGTCTTGCCGGTTTGGACCTCGGCGCTGCAGGCGACATTCTGGCGAAGGAATATGGGATTGCTCCTAGAGGAACAACCCCCTTCGAATTCCGGTTCCTAGATCCGAGTGCGGGCGGCCTCGTACTCCTTGACAAGGCGAGCGACGAGCACGGACGTATCGACGACGTCCTGCACACCGGAAACGGAGTGCCCGGCACTCCAGATGTCCGCCCAACGCTTGGGTCGTTCGGCTGGCTTTCCGGAACTGCCGCCATATTGCTGCTTGGCGCGTTCCTCGCTGACCTGTTCGTCGAGCTTGGCCGGATCGAGGCCCGCGGCTTCGATCGAGGGCCGCAGCATGCTGGCGTCGAGCCCGGTGAAGGCGCGGGTCAGCATCACGTCATCCAGGTTCGAAGCGACAAGCATGTCCTTGTAGCGGGGAACCGCGCGGCTTTCGGTGGTGGCGATGAAGCGCGTACCCATATAGGCGAGATCGCACCCCAGGACCCGGGCGGCGTGGAGCGACGCGCCGTCACTGACCCCGCCGGCCAGCACGATCGGTCCGTCGAACATCGCCCGCACGGCGCGCACGAAGGCAAAGGGATTGGCCCAGCCGGTCTGGCCGCCGGCGCCGGCCGTGAGCAGGATCAGGCCATCGGCCCCGGCCTCGATCGCCTTCTCGGCATGACGCAGCGAGGCGATATCGGCAAAGACCTGCGCGCCGACATCGTGCAATGGCCCAACGGCGGCCGCTGGTGACCCGACGCTGGTGATGACCATCTCGACGCGATGGCGCACCAGACAGGCGAGGTCGTCCTTGAAGCGCGGCTGGCGGATGATGAGGTTCGGGCAATAGGGCGCGGCCGGCGTCGCGCTCTCCTTCAACGCGCCCTCGATCTCGGTCAACCACTGATCGAGTTCCTCGACGGTGCGGGCGTTCGCCGTCGGGAAGGCGCCGACGACGCCGCTTCGGCAGGCCGCGATCACCAGCTCGGGGCCGGACACCCGCAGCATCGGCGCGGCGATCAGCGGCAGGCGCAGCCGCCGCTGGATGGTCTCGGGCAAGGGCTGCCCGGAACGAGGCGCCGTCACGGTCAGCGGCCCTTCCACACGGGCTTGCGCTTTTCGGCAAAGGCCTTGAGCCCTTCGCGCCGATCTTCCGAGTCCAGCGCCTTCTGGGCGATCGGCATCTGCTTCGCCCAACCCTCCTCATCCTGCCAGTTGAGCGACTGGAAGATGATCTCCTTGCTGGCGGCCAGCGCCGTCGGCCCGTTCACCAGCAGCGACTCGGCGAGCTTGATCGCCTCGTCGAGCGCCTTGCCCGGCTCGGCGAGCCGGTTGACGACGCCATGATGCTCGAAAAAGGCCGCGTCCTTGAAGGCGCCGGTCAGCGCCAGCTCCATCGCCAGGTGGTAGGGCATGCGTCGGGGCAGCCGGAACAGCCCGCCGCCGATCGCCACCACATTGTGCCGGACCTCCGGCAGGCCCAGCTTGGCATCGCGGGCTGCGACGATCAGATCGCAGGCCAGGCACATCTCAAAACCTCCGCCGACGGCGTAGCCTTCGACGGCGGCGATCACCGGCTTGCGCGGCGGCCGCTTCATGATCCCGAAGCCGCCACGGGCGAGCTGGGCGCGCGGCCCACCCTTTGCGGCCGCCTTCAGGTCGGCGCCGGCCGAGAAGTTGCCGCCGGCGCCGGTGATGATGCCGACAAAGAGCTCGTCCTCGTTGTCGAGGAGATCCATCGCCGCCGACATGGCCATCGATGATTCGTTGTCGAAGGCGTTCTTGGCTTCGGGACGGTTGATCGTGACGATCAGGATGGGACCGCGACGCTCGGTCAGGATCCGCTGCGATGCTTCGGTCATGTTGTTGCCCTTACAGACCGAAGGTGAAGCCGCCGTTGACGCCATAGGTCTGGCCGGTGACCCAGCTGCTGGCGTCGGACGCCAGGAACAACGCCATGTTGGCAATGTCGGTCGGCTGCCCCGGCCGGCGGATGACGTAATTGTTCATCATCTTCTTGTAGCGCTCGGGATCGGCCTTGAGGCGCGCCTCGATGGCCGGCGTCAAGGTCGCCGCGATCGCCACGCAGTTGGCCGTGATGTGGTAGCGGCCGAGCGCCCGCGCCGTCGCGCGCATGAAGCCGGCAGCGCCCGCCTTGGCGCCGGCATACACTTCGAGCCCGACATCACCGTAGCGGCTGGCTTCCGAGATGATGGTGATGATGCGGCCCGGAGCACCGCGCTCGATCATGCCGGGAATGCAGGCGCTGGTGCAGTTGACGACGCCGTAGAAATTGACGCCGATGAAGCTGTTCCACGCCTCGGGACCGGTTTCCCAAAACGGCTTGCGCGCATCGGCATGCGGCGTCGCGCCAGCATTGCCCGCGTTGTTGACCAGAACGCCGACCTTGCCGAACGCCTCCTCGGTCTTGGCGACGGCCGCCTTCACGCTGTCGAGGTTGGTGACGTCGGCCTGCACCGCCAGCGCCTTGCCGCCCGCCGCGCGGATCTCCTCGACCACCTTCTCGGCGCGTTCGAGCACGAAATCGTTCACGGCAACGCCGCCGGCATTGTGCGCGGCCAGATGCAGCGCGATCTGGCGCCCTACGCCCTGTCCTGCACCCGTTACGAAGGCGACTCGGCCGCCCAGATCCAGAATGTCGCTCATACGCGTCGTTCCCTTCCTCTCCAGTAAGGCTCTCTCAATTCACGCTTCAGCAGCTTGCCCATGGTGTTGCGCGGCAACTCGGCGACGATCTCGACGGATTTCGGCCGCTTGTAGGACGCAAGATGCTGCTTGGCGTGTTCGATGATCTCTTCCGGCGATGCCGCCGTGCCGGGCCGCAGCTCGATGAAGGCCTTCACCTGCTCGCCGAATTCGTCGTCGGGAATGCCGATCACCGCGGCGTCCAGCACCGCCGGATGGCGCAGCAGCCCTGCCTCGATCTCGGCGGGATAGAGGTTCACGCCGCCCGAGATGATCATGTCCTTGGCGCGGTCGGTGATGAACAGGTAGCCGTCCTCGTCGAGACGACCGACATCGCCGACCCGAAAGAAGCCCTCGCTGTCGAGCGTGTCGGGGCCGAGCGGCTTGCCGTTCAGGTACTGTGCGATGTTGGCGGGGGTCCGTACCCAGATCTCGCCGACCTCGCCCGCCGGCAGGTCGCGGCCGGCATCGTCGCGGATGCGGATCTCGACATGCTTGTGCGGCAGGCCGCTCGATCCCGGCTTCAGGCGATGCATGCCGGGCGCGAGATGGGTGATCATGCCGGTTTCGGTGGAGCCGTAGCCTTCGCTGAGCTTGCCCGCGCCAAAATAACCATCGATCCAGTCCTTGAGCGCCGGCGGCACCGGCGCCGCCCCGACGCCCAGCAGGCGCAACGACGACACCTCGTGCTTGTCGAGTTCCTGCCGCGGCAGCGCGGCGATGCGCTTGTACATCGTCGGTACGCCCGTCCAGGCCGTGACCTTGTGATGGTCGATGAGGGCGAGCGTCGTTGCCGGATCGAAGCGGCGCAGCAGCACGATGCGATTGCCGAGACGAAGCGCTCCCCACAGCGCCGCGGGACCCGCCCCATGATGCATGGGCAGGGTCAGCAGCACGACGTCGCCCGCGACCTGCGGACGGCGGGCCGAGACATCCTGCAGATATTCGGCCGCCCGGCTGTCGGTCTTCGCCGCCTGCTGGGTGTTCATGACGACACCCTTGGGCAGCCCGGTCGTGCCCGAGGTGTAGATCACCAGGGGCGGATTGCCTTCGGAGAAGCGCGGCGTCGCCGGCTCCGCCAGCAGTTCGGCAAACGAGACGAAGCCCTCGGCCGGCGTGTCGATCGACACCGCAAGCTTGACGTTCAGCCCGTCGAAGGCGGGCTTCAGGGCGGCCGGATCGGGATCGTCGCAGATCACCACCGTGGCACCGCTGTTGCCGAGCACATACTGCGTTTCGGCCGCCGTCAGGCGCCAGTTCAGGGCCAGCAGAGAGCAGCCCAGCTTGGCCAGCGCCGAAGCGAGGATCCCCCAGTCGAGCCTGATCTGGGTGCGCAGCACGACGATATCGCCACGCCGCACGCCGTGCCGATCGAGGCCCGCGGCGACGCGGTCCGCCGCATCGTTCCAGGCGCGGTAGGTCAAGGAGCGGTCGCCCTCGACGATCGCAACGACGTCGGGCTTTTCTCGTGCCCAGTGTTCGAGCGTAGCCGGAGTCACTGTCGTCATGCCGCAAGGCTCCGCTGAAGCGAGGCAACGTAGGTGTCGCGCAAGGTCGCGAGATCGATGCGGTCCTGATCGGTCCACCATTGCGCGACGGTCGCGCGCAACGTGCCGAGGATCAGCGCGGCCTGCGCTTCGGCATCGACGTCGGCGCGGATTTCGCCGCGCGCCTTGCCCTGCTCGATCATCGTCCGCAAGCGGCCGATCGAGCGGACCGTCACCGGCTTCATGGTCTCGTTGAGAAGCGGTTCGGTCAGCGCCTCGGCGAGGGCGATCAGGAGGGCCCGAGCCCCCTCCCTCTGCGAGATGCCGTCGAGGTACGACCCGACCGAATGCAGCAGCGACTCGAGGCCGGGGGCCCTCGTCGATGTCTGGGCCAGCCGATTGGCGAAGCCGTCGGAGATATGGCTGGCGACCGCGGCGATCAGATCGCTCTTGGTGCCGAAATAGTGTCCTGGGAGGCCGCGACTATAGCCCGCCGCCTCGCCCACATCGGCCAGGGTGGTTCCTTCCGTTCCGCGATCCGCCACGAGCGTCACCGCCGCGGCCAGCAGACGGCGCTCCGCTTCGGCGCGGCGCTCGGCGCGGGTCAGGCCCTGGCCGCCGGCCCCCTCTGCGTTGGCATCCGTATCCACGGCAACACGCTCCGCCGGATCGGTTTTCTTCTTGGTGGTTCGGGGCATGGCATCGGGCTCCAGGGTGATGTCGCGACCGCGGGACAAGGCCGTCGATTGGGCTTGCCGAGGCTGAAGCTATATGCTTGCTTATTGGACAGCAAGTCAAATTTGAGATCAGGAGGAAGCACGATGAGCACGCCGGAAGTCCTCAAGGCTGCGCTGTACGCCGCAGAAGGTACGGCGGCCGTGCCGGACCACCCGTCCCTCAAGGGCGGTCGATGCCAGTGCGGCTACGTCTTCTTTCCGCTGCAGACCTATGGCTGCGAAGTGTGCGGACGGACGGGCGATGCCCTGCAGCCGGTGGCGCTGAGCGGCCGCGGCACGCTGATCGCGTCGGCGCGGGTCCACATCCATGCCAACCGCGCGCCGGCGGCGAAGCCCGGTGCCAAGCCGCCCGAGGTCAAGCCGCACGAAGCCCCCTTCACGATCGGCTCGATCAAGCTCGAGGACGGCCCGACCGTACGCACCCTGCTGGTCGATATCGACGACCGAACCCTCGCGCCCGGACAGAAGATGGTGGCCAAGCTGGTGTCCGTCGGCACCGGCGATAAGGCGATCGTCGATCTCCGCTTCACCGCAGCCACCTGACCCACGACAGGACCCGATCATCATGGCCAAGATCCTCAAGGACCTCCGTCCCGTCTATGTCGTCGGCGTCGGCTGGCATCGCTATCAGCCTCTCAGCGACACGCCCTATGTGATGCTCGGCCTGCCGGCGATCCGCCAGGCGCTGGCCGATGCCGCCATCGCCTGGCCGGACGTCGAATCCTCCTACATCGGCACCGGCCTTCTCGGCATGGCCGCGGGCCGCGCGATGCTGAAGCATCTCGGCGCGACCGGCCGGCCGCTGGTGCATATCGAGAATGCCTCGGCATCGGGATCTGCCGCCTTCCGGCATGCCTGCATCGAGGTCGCAGCCGGCATCGCCGACGTCTCCTTGGCGGTCGGCGTCGACAAGCCCGGCATCGTGCAGCGCGCTTTCACCAAGACCGGCATCGGCAATCTCGCCGACGACGCCATCGTGCCCTTCACCCACTTCGCGCTGTTGACCAACGAATACGCCGACAAGCACGGTGTGAAGCCTCAGGACGTCGCCCTGGTCGCCGTCAAGAACCATCGCAACGGCGCGCTGAACCCCAATGCCCATCGCCAGCAGGCGCGTTCGCTCGAGGAGATCCTCGGCGGCAAGCCGGTGTCGGGCACGCTCACGGCCCTGCAATGCTGCCCGGTCGGCGAAGGCGCCGCGGCTGTCATCGTCGCGTCCGAAGATGCCATCAAGCGCCTGGGCATCGATCCGGGCCGCGCCATCCGCGTCACCGCATCGGCGGCGTCCAGCGAAGGCGCCGGCGCCCATGCCACGGCCGATGCGGCCATCACCAAGGATACGATCGCCGACGCACTGAAGCAGGCAAGTGTCGCGCCCACGAACGTCGACGTGCTGGAACTGCACGACGCCTTCACGGTCGAGGAGCTGCACTATGTCGAGGCGATGGGCGTCTGCAAGCCTGGCCAGGCCATCCATCTGCTGAAGGAAGGCGCCTTCGACATTGGCGGCCAGATGGCCGTCAGCCCGTCCGGCGGCCTGATCGCCATGGGCCATCCTATCGGTCCGACCGGCGTCGGTCAGATCGGCGAGATCACCCTGCAGCTGCGCGGCGACGCCGGCCCTCGCCAGCACAAGGGCGCCAAGGTCGGCCTGGCCCACATGGTTGGCCTGGGGGCGGTCTGCTACGTGCACGTCCTGGAACGGCCGTGATGAGCTGGGAGCGCGCCACTCCAGTGGCGCTCTTGTCTTCTCGCCCGGAATCCCATGAGCGGCACTGGAGTGCCGCGCTCCCAGCCCTCAACGAGCAAATAGCGCCATGCTGCACGACATCAGGGTGATCGAACTCTCCGGGCCGGAAACGATGATGGCCGGCCGCATCCTCGGCGATCTCGGCGCCGACGTGATCGTGGTCGAACCACCGGGAGGGGCGGCAGGCCGCCGACTCGACCCTTTCCTCGACGACACGCCCGGCCTGGATCGCAGCCTGACCTGGCATGCCCTCAATCGCGGCAAGCGCGGCATCACGCTCGATCTCGGCACCGCGGACGGCCGCGCCCTGCTCGAAGCGCTCGGCCGCTCGGCCGCGCTGCTGCTGGAAACGGCCGATCGCAAGGCCACGGCACCGCGGGCCGATGTCACCCTTCCCGCCTCGACCGTGCGTTGTCGCATCACGCCGTTCCTGTCGACCGGACCGAAGCGCGACTACGTCGCCTCCGATCTCATCGTCACCGCGGCGACCGGCGTGCCCGGCATCACCGGAACGCCCGAGCGGCCTCCGCTCTTCTATCCCGTGCCGCAGGCGATGATGGAAGCGGGCGCCGAAGCCGCCATCGCCTCCCTGGCGGCGCTGTCCGCGCGCGACGTCGACGGGCTCGGCCAGGATATCGAGGTTCCCGCCCGCCTCGCCGGCATGATGAGCGCGCTCAGCGTGCCGATCGTCGTGCCGGCCAACAATCCCGAACTGCAGCGGACGCCGGCCCGCCAGCGGCTTGCCGGCGTCACCCTTCCCGGCATCTTCGCCTGCAAGGACGGCTTCGTGCTGGTGTCGTTCGCCTTCGGACAGGCGTTCGGCCGCCTGACCCAGCGCCTCATGCAGTGGGCGGTGGAGCAGAACTGCCTCGAGGCGCGGCTGGGCGCCGTCGACTGGTCGACGGCCCCGCAGCAGGCCGAGAAGGGCAGCCTGACGGCCGAGGACTTGCGCGCGACCGTCGACGCCATCGCCAGCCTGTGCCGCCGTCACACCAAGGACGAATTCGGCGCCGAGGCGCGCAAGCGCGGCCTGCTGGCCGCCCCGCTGATGGACATGCGCGACATCGCTCAGTCGCCGCAATATCGCGAACGCGGCCTGTGGTCTTCTCCGGTCGCCGTCGGCGCCGAAGGCCGCACGGTCGACGATCCGGCACGCTTCGCCCAGTTCTCGAACTACACGATCGACGTGGCCCGGCCCGCGCCGACGCTGTCGCAGCACACCGCCGAGATTCTCAAGACCGAACTCGGCCTGTCGTCCGCCGAAGTGCAGGCGCTGTTCGTCCACGGCATCATCTGAGGGCATGACCATGAAGGGACCACTCGACGGTCTGCGCGTTCTCGAGCCGGGTCGATCCGCTGCGCACCCTGGGACCGTTCAAGGACGGCAAGCCGGGACTGGAACGGTCGATCAGCTATCACAACCTGAACGCCGGCAAGCGCAGCCTCACCGTCGACATCAAGGATCCGCGCGGCCGCGAGGCGATCCTGCGCCTGGTCGAATGGGCCGACGTGCTGATCGAGAGCTTCAGCCCGGGCGTGCTCGACGATCTCGACCTCGCCTACCCTGTCCTGAAGGCCCGCAACCCGGCCCTGATCGTCGCGTCGACCAGTCTGCTCGGCCAGACTGGCCCGCATGCCCGAGGCACCAGCGGCGTCGGCACGATGGGCGCCTCGATGTCGGGCGCCAGCCTGCTGCTCGGCTGGCCCGGGCATCCGCCCTGCGGGACCTACGGACCGTGGACCGACGCCATCGCCCCGCGCTTCATCGTGCCCAGCATCCTCGCCGCCCTGCATCGGCGCCGCGCCACCGGCGAGGGCTGCCAGATCGACGTCGCGCAGGCCGAAGCCGGCATCCAGTTCCTGTCGCCGGCCTGGTACCAGTACGCCGCGAACGGCACGGTGATGGAGCGGCGCGGCCATGCCGGCTCGCCGCTGCGGGCGCCGCACGGCATCTTCCGCTGTGCCGGCCAGGATCGCTGGATCGCCCTCGATGCCTCTGACGACGCCGCCTGGCAGGCCCTGCGCACGCTGGTCGGCGGTCCCCTCCTCGACGCCACCTTCGACACCTTGATCGGACGTCTGCGCGGACGGGACGATCTCGAAGGCGCGATCTCGGCCTGGACGGCGTCCCGGGAGGCCGACCAGCTCGAACGTTCGCTGCAGGCCGCCGGCGTGCCCGCGCATGTCGTCTCGAGCTCCAACGATCTGGCGCACGATCCCGAACTGCTCGAGGCCCACTACCGTCGCATCGACGACCCGGTCGTCGGCGAGGCGATCGTCGAAGGGCCGCGCTATCGGCTCGGCCGGACACCGGAGCGCGCCACCCGCCGCGGACCGCGCATCGGCGAGCACACCCAGGAAATCCTCCGCGACCTCTGCGGCTACGACGCCGCCGCCATCGATGAGTTGAAAGCTGCCGGCGTCCTGGTGTGACGGCAGCGGCGCACGCTGCTCGCTCCAACAACGGTGTCATCCCGAGCACAGCGAGGGACCTTTAAGGCAACAGGAAAGGTCCCTCGGCTTCGCCTCGGGATGACACCGTTTTCGTAACTACGAGAGCCTCGTCGACGCCGTCACCGCAAGCGGATGATGGCAGGCCACGAAATGGCCGGGCTGGCCGACATTCTGGATCTGCGGCTCCTCGCGGGCGCAGCGCTCGGTCGCGGCGGGGCAGCGCGTGCGGAATCGGCAGCCTGAAGGAACGTCCAGCGGCGACGGCGTTTCACCGCGCGCCATCGTCGGGCGCTCCTCGCGCCGCCGCGGCACCAGCGACGGCACCGACGCCAGCAAGGTCGCCGTATAAGGATGCCGCGGCGTCGCATAGAGCGAATCGGTCGGCGCGATCTCGCAGACCTTGCCGAGATACATCACCATCACCCGATCGCTGATCCCCTTCACGACCCCGAGATCGTGCGAGATGAACAGCATGGTGAGCGAAAAGGCCGCCTTCGCATCCTCCAGAAGGTTGAGGACCTGCGCCTGTACCGAGACGTCCAGCGCCGAGACCGGCTCGTCGCAGACCAGCAGGCTGGGCTGCAGCACCAGCGCGCGCGCGATGCTGACCCGCTGGCACTGGCCACCCGACAGCTCGTAGGGCCGCCGGTTGCCGACGATATCGACGTCGAGGCCGACGCTCTGCAGCGTGTCGGCGACGATGCGCCGACGCTCGGCCGCGCTGCCGCGGCCGGCGACCAGCAGCGGCATTTCGACGATGTCGAAGATCCGGTGCGCGGGATTGAGCGACGACAGCGGGTCCTGGAACACCATCTGCATGCGATGCCGCAGCGCCCGCAGCGCCGCCGCCTTCGCGTCGAACACTGGCTTTTCCTCGAACTGCACGGCGCCGCTGTCGGGCTTCGGCAAAGCGAGGACGGCACGGGCGAGCGTCGACTTGCCCGACCCCGATTCGCCCACGACCCCGAGCGTCTCGCCGCGCACGATGTCGAGCGAGACATCCGACAGGGCCTGCACTCGGCGGCCGCCCTTGGCCTTGTAGGTCTTCACCAGGTGGCTGGCCGACAGCAGGGCGTTGCCCTGCAGGTGGGCGGTGCCGCTACCGGCCATGGATGACCTCCTCGACCGGGTTCCAGCAGGAGAAGCGGTGACCGGCGCCGAGATCGGTCTCGGACGGCGCTTCCTTGTCGCAGCGCGCCAGGCGATGGCCACAGCGCGGCGCGAACCGGCAGCCGGGCGGTGGCGCGATCAGGTTCGGCGGCTGTCCCGGAATGACCGGCAGCCGGACATGGCTTGCGCTGTCGAGACGCGGCACCGATTCCAACAAGGCCTGGGTGTAGCGCATGCGTGGCGCGCCCAGCACGTCAGCGACGCTCGCCTGCTCGACCATGCGGCCGGCATACATGACCGCGACCTCGTCGCACATCTCGGCCACCACTCCGAGATTGTGGGTGATCAGGATCATGGCCATGCGATGCCTGTCCTGCAGATGGCGCAGCAGATCGAGGATCTGCGCCTGCACGGTGACGTCGAGCGCCGTCGTCGGCTCGTCGGCGATCAGCAGGCGGGGATTGCAGGCGAGCGCAATGGCGATCACCACGCGCTGGCGCATGCCGCCGGACATCCGGTGGGCATACTCGTGCACCCGTTGCCCGGGATCGGGAATGCCGACCTCGGCCAGCAGCTCCACGGCCCGCACTTTGGCCTGGGCCGTCGACAGGTCGGTGTGCTGCCGCAGGACCTGCACGATCTGCCGCCCGATGGTCATCACCGGATTGAGCGATGTCAGCGGGTCCTGGAAGATCATCGCGATCTCGCGGCCGCGGATGCGGCGCATCTCGCTTTCCGGCACCTGCCGCAGGTCGCGGCCGGCGAACAGGATGCGGCCGGCCGGGCGCCGAGCAAAGCCGGCCGGGAGAAGTCCGATGATGCTGCGGGCCAGCACCGACTTGCCGGATCCCGATTCGCCCACCACGCCCAGGGTGCGGCCGGCCTCCAGCCGGAACGAGACGCCGTCGACGGCGCGCAGCTCGCCGTGCGGCAAGGCGAAGTAGGTCCTGAGGTCGTCGACCTCGAGCAGCACGTCGCTCATGCCGCCCTCGCCCGCCGATCGATGCGGCGCTGGACCTCTTCGCCCACCATGTTGAGGGCGAAGATAGTGAGGAACAACATGCCGGCCGGAAAGAAGACGGCATGCGGCGCTTCGAGAACGTTGGCCTGTTCCGACGCCATCATCTGGCCGAGCGTCGGCGTCGGCGGCGGCACACTGAGCCCGAGATAGGCGAGCCCCGCTTCGGCGAGCGCCGCCACGGCCACCAGCAGCAGGCTGTAGGCCAGCAGAGCGGGAACGAGATTGGGCAGCAGCTCACGGAAGATCAGGCGCGTGTTGCCCATGCCCACGGCCTGCGCCGCGACCACGAATTCGCGCTCGCGAAACACAAGGGTATTGGCGCGGGCGATCCGGGTGGTGGCCGGCATGAACACGATACCCAGCGCGATGATCACCTTGACCAGCGGCTGGCCGGGATAAGCCACCATGGCGATGATCAGGACCAGCGGCGGGAAGGCCAGCAGGACGTTGACCCCCATCAGGATCGTGCGCTCCGCCGCGCCACGGAAGTAGCCGGCGACGATGCCCAGGGCACCCCCGAACAGCAATCCCAGGGCCACCGAGCCGAGGCTGACGGCCAGCGTCACCCTGAAGCCGTAGATGGTGCGCGAGAACACGTCGCGGCCGAGCGAATCGGCACCGAACCAGAGACCGGCCGACGGCGGCGCCAGCATGCGCAGCAGGCTCTGCTTGGTCGGATCCTCGATCGGCAGCCAGTGGGCGGTAGCCGCCGCTGTGACCACCAGGGCGAGCCAGGCCAGGGACAGCACGAAGCTCAGGGGCATGCGCTGCATGGTCAGTGCTCGCCGTCGCGCTGCAGACGGGGATCGACCAGCGCATAGACCAGGTCGGTCAGCAGGTTGATGACGATGAACATCGTGGCGACGAACAGCACGATGCCCTGGGTCATCAGATATTCCTGCTGGTAGATCGATTCGACCAGCAACTGGCCGACACCCGGCAGGGCGAACATCTGCTCGACGATGATCGCACCGCCCATCAGCCGCCCCATGTTGATGCCGACCACCGTGATCAGGTTGAGCGACGAGGGCCGGAGCGCGTTCTCCAGCAGGATCCGCCAGGTCGGCAGGCCCATGCCGCGCGCCAGGGCAATGAAGTTCTGCTGCAAGGTGCCGATCATCTCGCTGCGCAGCAGGCGCAGGTAGACCGGCACTTCGATCAGGGCCAGCGACACGACCGGCAGGACCATGCTCTCGAGATTGCCGCCGATTCCCTCCCCGAGGGACACGAAACCGGTGGCCGGCAGCCACTGGAGATTGAGCGCAAAAAGATAGATCAGCACCAGGCCGATGACGAAGGCCGGCGTCGAGAGCAGGCACAGGCAGCCGACCAAGGTGGCCGTATCGACCGCGCTGCCGCGGCGATAGGCGCTCCAGATGCCGAGCGGGATCGCGATGCCCAGCGCCAGGAGCTGAGTCAGGAAGATCAGCTCCAGGGTCACCGGCAGGCGGGACAGGATGACGTCGAGCGTCGATTCGCCGGAGTGGATGGCGTAGCCGAGATTGCCCGACAGCACATTGCCCAGCCAATGCACGTAGCGCACGGGCAACGGCTGATCGAGCCCGAGCTGGGCCCTGAGGGCGGCGACGCGTTCCGGCGTCGCGGCATCGGCCAGGACCAGGAGCGCCAGGTCGCCGGGCAGAAGCGCCACGAGCAGGAAGCTGACGACGGAGACGGCAAGGAGCGTGCCGGCCACGCCGGCGACGCCCCACAACAGGCGCGTGAGCATTGCCTACTGGAGCCAGATGCTGCCGAAGCGAACCAAGCCGTCGGGCACTTCGACCAGTCCCTTCACCCGCTTCGACATGACGATCGTGTCGGTGACATAGAACAGGTAGGCGTAGGGCAGATCCTCGGCGAGGATCTTCGACACCTCGGCATAGATCTCCTTGCGCTTGGCCGGATCGATGGTGGCGACGCCTTTCTCCAGCAGCTCGTCGATCTTGGGATTCTTGTAGTGCCCGTAGTTGGACGACGGCGTGACGTCGGCGAACTGCGAATGGAAGAACGGATGGGTGTTGATGTGCGGATCGGCCCGGCCCGTGAAGCGATAGAGCGATGCCACGAACTGCTTGGACGACATGTTCTGCACCAGGCGGTTCTGGTCGGCCGGCTGCAGCTCGACCTTCATGCCGACCTGCCCCCACATCTCCTGCAGCGACTGCGCGAGGCGCTGGCTTCCCGGTGAGTTGTTGTACTGCAGGGTGAAGGCGACCGGCTTGCCGTAGGCCGCCAGCAGCTCCTTGGCCTTGGCCGGATCGTACTTCGGATAGTTGGGGACCGGCTGCGACACCGCCATGCCCGGCCCGAACGGGCTGTAGCCGAGCCGCGGGATGCCGAACATCAGGGTCTTGAGCAGCAGCTCGCGATCCATCGACTGGGCGATGGCCTGGCGGACGCGCTGATCGTTGAACGGTGCCTCGCTGAGATTCATGTAGACGCCGTCGTAGCCGAAGCCGCCGGGCTGCAGGACGACGAACTTCTTGTCCTTCTTCATCTGCGCGACGAACTGGAAGGACGGCTGCATGATGATGTCGGTCTGGCCCGACAGGAACGCCGCCTGCAGGGTCTCGGTGTTCTGGATGCCGCGCAGAACGACCTGGTCGAGATACGGCAGGCCGGGCCGCCAGTAGTCGGTGTTGCGCGTCATCACGAAGCGGCTGCCGCGGATCCATTCGACGAACTTGAACGGCCCCGTCCCCACCGGATTGGTGCTGATCCCCTTGGGGTCGGCCTTGAAGGCGGTCGGCGAAACCATGATGCCGGGGGCATCGGCCAGGATCGTCGGGAACGCAGCGTTGGGCGCCTTGAGCACGAACTCGACCGTCAGCGGGTCGATCGCCTTCAGCTCGACGATCTCCTGCACGAACGACAGGCAACGGCAGCCATTGGCCGGATTGCGCGTGCGGTCGAAATTGGCGATCACCGCCGCCGCGTCGAGCGGCGTGCCGTCGTGGAATTTCACGTTGGGCCGCAGCTTCACGCGATAGGTCTTCACGTCGTCGGAGACCGTGAAGCTCTCGGCCAGGAACGGCACCGCCTGGCCCTTCTCGTCGATGTCGAACAGGCTTTCGTAGATGCCGGTGGCGAACTGGCGCTCGGTGAAGCTGCCGGTGCGGATCGGATCGACGATCGGCGGATCCTGGGCCAGGCCGACCGTGAGCGTGCCGCCCCGCTTCGGTTCCTGCGCCATCGCAGACATCGCCAGACCGCCGGCCAACAGGGCCGCCGTGAGCGCGGCAGGGATCAACCGCCGTGCCGTCACCTTCGCACGCAGGCTCGTCATGTCGCCGTTCCTCCCTCTGTTCCGGGCTTTGCCGCCGGTCCTCTTCGATCGCTCGCCGCCCCTCTTGCCGGGGGCTGACGGCGGGCAGTATCTTAATTTGCTTACCGAGTAGCAAGCCAAATAGTGCAACGTGACTGCACTCCCTCTGGCACGATTTCCTTCCGCGAAATCGCGTCGGAGGACCGGCCGGCGTCGCCTTGACAGCCATCGCATCGCCGGGTCTTATTTTACCGAACGGTTAAGGAGAGCCTGCCCCATGTTCCAGACCGCCAAGGCCCCCTCCGCCAACGTCCTGGCCGCCGACCGTCTCAGTGCCACCTTCGCCGCCCTCGCCGACCCGACACGGCGTGCCATCCTGGCTCGGCTGACCCTGGGCGAAATATCGGTCAGCGAACTCGCCGCGCCCTTCGACATGAGCCTGCCCGCCATCTCCAAGCATCTGAAGGTGCTGGAACGCGCCGGGCTGGTCTCGCGCGGCCGCGATGCGCAGCGCCGGCCCTGCCGCCTGGCGGCCGCCCCGCTGCACGAGATTGCCGACTGGGTCGAGACCTATCGCCAGTTCTGGGAGCAGCGCTTCGACCGGCTGGAGGCGTATCTGCACACCGCGCAGCAGCCGACGCCGCCAACATCGCCGCCACGATCATCCGCCACCGAGAAGAGGACCACGGCCCATGCTCGCAAGCGCCGCTGAACGCACTGTCCCGCTCGCCCGCCAGTTCACCCTGACCCGCACCCTGCGGGCACCGCGCCCCCTGGTCTTCCGCGCCTTCGTCGAGCCCGACCGCATGAAATTCTGGTGGGCGCCGCAGGGCTTCCGCATGCTGTCCTGTGCCCTCGACCTGCGCGAAGGCGGCGCCTGGCGCATGCGCATCCAGAGCGAGGAGACCGGTGCGGTGCAGACCGAGGTCGGCACCTACCGCGAGATCCGCGAGCCCGAGCGGCTGGTCTTCACCCATGCCTGGGTGCGTTCCAACGGCACGCTGACCTTGCCGACCGTCGTCACCGTGACCTTCACCGAGCAGGACGGCATGACCGACGTCGCCTTCACCCAGGCCGACTTCGCGACACAGGAAGCCTGCCGCTCGCACGAGGACGGCTGGAGCAGCTCCCTGGCGCAACTCACCGACTACGCGCCGCGGCTATGAGCGCCTCCCAAGACTTTGGGCTATCCGATTCATACGTCGCTCTTTCTCTCATTCTCCTCTCCCCCGCTTCGGGGGAGAGGTTGGGTGAGGGGGAAGTGAAAGCCCGCCAGATCACAGGACTGTGCGGTCGCTGCCACCCCCTCACCTAGCCTCTCCCCCAAGGGGGAGAGGAACAAGAGAGAGAAATCGAAGAAGAATTGAGAGGAGGAAACGACATGACGGACACCGACGCGGCCAAACACCTCGCCGTCCTGCAGGACCTCAACCACCACTATGTGCGCTCGGTCGACCAGGCCGACGTCGCCTGGTTCGAGCGGCATCTCGCCGACGACTTCCTCAACACCAATCCCGACGGTACGCGGCTCGACCGCGCCGCCTTCCTGGCCCAGATCGGTCGCGGCTCGGTGGTGAAGGATATCCGCGAGCACGACGTGAAGGTTCGCCTGCTGGGCGGCTTCGCCATCATCCATGCCCGCACCCGCTACACCAAGCCCGACGGCAGCACCGGCAACGGCTGGTACACCGACGACTGGCAGCTCCGGCCCGAGGGTTGGCGCTGCGTGGCCGCCCATGTCAGCCGCGGCTGACCGCAGCTCAGCCCAACTGTTTCTTTTCCGTCGCGTTTTCCGGTAGTTCCCCGTGTCCGTCATGACATCGACTGCGGCCGCCGACACCTCGCCGGCCGCCTGGCGCGTCGTCTTCGCCTGCTTCCTCTCGGGAGTCTTCGCCTGGGGCTTCGGCTTCTATGCCCACGGCATCTACATCGTCGAGCTGCAGAAGGACCATGGCTGGTCGACCGGCCTGATCTCGACCATGGTGACGGCACACTATGTGCTGGGCGCTCTGCTGCTGCCGCGCATCGCCGAAGCGATCACGCGCTTCGGCCCGCGCGCGGTGTTCCTGGGCGGCCTCGGCATCACGGCCGCGGCGTTGATGCTGCTGCCCTCGGTCACCGCGCCCTGGCAGCTCGCCGTGCTCTATCTCGTCATGGCGCCGGGCTGGAATGCCACCAGCGTCGCCGCCATCGCCTCGACGGTCGGCCAGTGGTTCGACAAGAAACGCGGCCTCGCCCTCAATCTCGGCCTGAGCGGCGCCACCGTGGCAGGCTTGGTCATGGCACCGACCCTGCTGGCGATCATCCCCATTCTCGGATTCGCCGAAGCGCTCCGGCTCACCGTGCTGGTCGCGCTCGCCATTGCCGGCGGTGCCGTGCTGCTGTTCGTGCGCCGCGGCCCGCTCTCGCCCAAGCCCGCCCCCTCGGGCACGAGCCGTCTCGCGCCGCTGCGCCATTGGCATTTCTGGAGCATCGCCGCGCCCTTCGCCCTGATGCTGGTCTCCCAGGTGGGCTTCCTCACCCATCTCGTGCCGCTGATCAGCACGCGCGTTGCCGCCGGCGCGCCGCCGGTCGATCCCGGCCTCGCCGTCGGCATCAATGCCTTCATGGCGCTGGTCGGCCGCGTCGTGCTGGGCTTCGTCATCGATCGCTTCGAGCCGCGGCGCGCCTCTGCCGCCTGTTTCCTGGTGCAGGTCGCCGCCATTGCCGTGCTGACATTCGTGGAGGCGCCGCTCCTCGTCTATGGCGCCTGCGCGGTCTACGGCTTCTCCGTCGGCAACAACATCACCCTGTCGCCGCTGATCGTGCAACGCGAATACGGGCCCGACCAGTTCCCCGCCATCGTCGCACTGTCGACCGCGGTGGTTCAGATCGTCTACGCCTTCGGCCCCGGCCTGCTCGGCATCCTGCGTGACCTCTCGGGCGGCTACGGGCTGCCGCTGGCGGCCTGCATCGCGCTCAACGTCGCGGCGTCGATCCTGGTGATGATGCCGCCACGCGCCCTGCGAACGCGGCCCGCTCAGAGCTGACGGCTCTGGACCTGATTGCTCTTTGCCCGACCCGGGACCAAGCTCCCGCCATCATGGTCCGAAGGAGCGAACCGCCATGGTGAAAGTCGTGCTCCTGGCCGGCCTGCTGCTGGCGGCCACGGCCGTCCGCGCTCAGGATCCGATCGCAACTGACGGCGACAAGTACAAGGTCATCTTCGAGAACGACCGCGTGCGCGTGCTCAAGTATCGCGACCAGCCGGGCGAGAGGACGCAGCAGCATCGCCATCCGGCGTTCGTGCTCTACGCCCTCGGCCCGTTCAAGCGCACCCTGACCCTGCCCGACGGCACGGTGCTGACCCGCGAGTTCAAGGCCGGCGACGTGCTGTGGTCCGATGCGCAGACCCATATCGGCAGCAACATCGGCGACACGCCCACGGACGTGATCATGGTCGAGCTCAAGGAAGAGCCCCCGAAGAAGTGACTCCGCGAGCGGCCTCAGGACAGGAACTTGAGCCCGTTGATCACCTTGTCGATCGTCTTGCGCGGGCCGTGCACGCCCACCCCGACGAAGTCGAGGGCGTCGGCCTGCGCCGCCGCGACGGCGGCGCGGTTGTCTGCATCGTTGGTGGTCGTGAACATGGCGTCGATGTAGATCGCCGGCACCAGCTCACGCGACAGCGCCCGCTGGTGCGTGCGCCGCAACTCCTCGACAGTGGCCCCGTAGACGAAGACCGGCTCGCGGATCAGGGGGCTGTAGGACCGCCCGGCACCGTCGCGATAGGGTTCGCCCTTCATCTCGGGATGCGAGGCGGCCAGGCCGCCGGCGAGGAAGGCCGCGACATTGGCGAGCTGCCAGGCGGCGAGGTCCGCGCGTAGAATGAGGGCGGTCTTGGTCTCGTAGATCATGCTTCCCATATGGAGCATGCTGGCTCCCTCGTCTTGAACGTTCGTGCATGCGCCCCGACCTGATCCGTTCCGACCGGCCCTCCTCGGCCCCGCAGCTCTCGGCCCTGCAGCGCATGGTCGCGCGCTTCGGCGGCCATGCCTACGATCCGCACCGCCACGAAACCTACGGGATCGGGCGCACGCTCTACGGCGTGCAGCAGTTCAACTATCGCGGCAGCCTGCGCGCCAGCCGCGGCGGCGACGTGCTGGTGCTGCATCCCGACGAGGCCCATGACGGCCATGCCGGCGACGGCGGCGGCTTCGCCTATCGCATGCTCTATGTCGATCCGGCGGCCATCTCGCAGGCACTGGACGGCGCCAGCCCGCCGTTCGTGGCCGAGGCGGTCGCCCGCGACCCCGCCATGGCCGGGCTGATCGACGAGGCCTTTGCCGATTTTCCGCAAGGCCTCGAACCACTGGCCGCCGATGCGGCCGTAGCCCGCCTCGCCGACCTGCTGCAGCGGCGCAGCGACGGTGCCCGCCGCCCCACAACCGGCCCGACGGCACTCTCCGCCGTGCAGCGCGTGCGCGAGTTCCTGGCCGCGGAGTCCCAGCGCACTGTGGCGTCGGAGGAGCTGGAGCGGTTGAGCGGGCTCGACCGTTTTGCGCTCGCGCGCCATTTCCGCCGTGCCTTCGCAACCTCGCCGCACCGTTTCCAGGTCGGCCGTCGGCTGGCCCGCGCCCAGGCGATGATTGCCGACGGCGCCTCGCTGTCGGACACCGCGGCCGCCACCGGCTTCGCCGACCAGAGCCACCTCACCCGCCACTTCGCCGCCCGCTTCGGCCTGACGCCCGGCCGCTGGGCGATGCTGTCGCGGTAACGGACCTACAGCCTGTAGCGACCGTCGGCGTCGAGCCTGTCGGCCGAGAGCCAGCCGCGGCGCAGGCCGGCGAGCGTGCTCGCCATCATCGGGCGCAGCACCGGCAAACGACAGGCCAGCCCCATGACGGCGTCGCGCAGCCAGCCGAGCGGTGCGGCGTGCGATTGGAAGAAGGGTGTCAAAAGATGGCTGGCCTGGCGGTAGAAGCGCACGGCCGAGTCGCGGCGACGGCCGAACGACGACAAGGCCGTCGCAAGGTCGGAAGCGCCGTCGAGCGCCTGCGCCAGGATCCAGGCATCGAGCAGACCGAGATTGGCGCCCTGTCCCAGTTGCGGACTGGTGCCGTGCGCGGCATCGCCGATGAACAG
>MKRV01000147.1 GCA_001897995.1 Alphaproteobacteria bacterium 65-37
ACGGCAGCCGCGATCTCGTCGGGAACGGCGTAGCGCTTGACGGCCATCAGCTCCAGCTCCGCGGCCACCGCCGGGCCGTCCGCCGGGTTCATCTCCGTATCGGTCGAGCCGGGATCCACGACGTTGACGGTGATGCCGCGTTCGCCGACCTCGCGGGCCAATCCCTTGGTGAAGCCGATCAGCGCGGACTTGCTCATGGCATAGAGGGTCGCCCCGCCATAGGGCACGCGCTGGGCAAAGCACGAACCGATCGAGATGATCCGCCCGCCCGAGCCCATATGGCCCAGCGCCGCCTGAGAGGCCACGAACACCGCCCGCACATGGATCGCCAGCGTGGTGTCGATCTCCTCGAGCGTGACGTTCTCGATGGGGCCGGCATAGAACACGCCCGCGCTGTTCACCAATATGTCCAGCCGCCCCAGGACGCTGGCCGCCTGCTCCACCGCCTGCCGCACGGCCAGCGGATCACCGCTATCCGCCTTGATGGCGCAGGCCTTGCCGCCCAGCGTCTCGATCTCTTGGACGAGATCGGAAGCGGCCCGATCGGAACTGGCGAAGGTGAACGCCACGTCGGCCCCTTTGCGCGCCAACCGCCTGACAATGGCCGCGCCGATTCCGCGCGTGCCGCCGGTGACGAGCGCGGCCTTACCCTTGAACTCCATCGTGACACCTTTTGTAACGATCGGTTAAAAACCGTATTACCGCACTTCGCCACCGTCAATTATTTTGTACCGATCGTTGTGAAACAAGATTGTGCCCTTCAGGGACCGGCGTTTGATCGGTCACGACCCTCTCGGCCGCGAAGGCCGACTTTCACAAAGCCGACTCCCGCAACAGCAGGGCCACCGTCTTGCGGTAGATGAGGTCGGCCGCGCTACGCGCGGGGGCATCGATCGCGACACGCCCGACAAGGCGCGTCGTCGCGGTGAAAGCCGGATTGGTTGCGGAGAGGACAACCCGGTAGATCGAGCGGTCAGGCACCAGGGTGCTCGACGGGCCGCGCCTCACCGCAATCGGGCCCTCGTTGGTCGAGGCCAGCTCCGGCACGTCGAGTGAACGGGTCGATGCGTGGGCGATATCCTGAACGACCAGAGGCACGACACGACCGTCGATCAGGATGAGCTTCGCCCCCGCCCCGACATGTACCCGGTCAAGGTCGGGCTCGGCGACATAGGCTTCGACTTGAGTCCGGTCCGACGCGATCAGAATACCGAGCTTTTCGCCGCGACGGACATCATCGCCGATCCGCAGGTCCGGCGGCACGTCCTTGAGCGTGCCGGCGAACGGCGCGCGGACCCTGAGGTTGGCGGCCCGTGCCTCGGCCCGCGACAAGGACGCGGTCACCTCCGATATGCGTGCATACGATGCCTGTTGTGCCCGCCGCTTGTCGGGATTGAAGGATGTCACCGCGTATTCCGCCTGGGCGACCTCGAGCTGGGCCCGGGCAACGTCGAGAGAATGGGAAATGTCGACCGACTCGAACAGGAAGATGTCCTGGCCCTCCCGCACCGGCGTGTGCGGCTCGACCATGAAGGCCAGTCGTCCCGGCTCCGCCGCCAGCAGGGCAACCTGCTTGTCGGCCTTCAGCAAGGCCGGCGCGTCGACGCGACCGCGCCAGGGGACGAACAGGAGCGACAACAGCAGGACGACCAGCGTCAAGGTTACCCAGCTATGCAGGTTCGGCCGGTTCTTCGAAACGATCTCCGCCCATACTGCGAGCTCCCGCACGATCGGGCGAGCGATGAAGAACCAGATTTCAATCGCCGCCAGGACAATGCCCAGCGCCTTGAAAGTCAGATGGTAGACCAGCAAGGCGATGCCGCCGAAGACGATCAGGCGGTAGATCCAGCTCGAGAAGGCATAGACCAGCAGGATGCGCGCGAGGCCGGGCGCCAGCGGCTCCGGCACGGGCGCGCCGGGGCGGAACAGCAGCTCGCGCAACCACCATCGCGCATAGGCAAAGCCGCGCTCCTGCAGGTTGGCGACGTCGAGCAGATCGGAGAGGACGTAGTATCCGTCGAATCGCAACAGCGGCACGACATTGACGAACAGCGTCAGTATCCAGGTGGTGCTCGACAGCACGAACGCGGCGCTGCGCGCCGGACCGTCGGGCAGGATCGCCCAGGCAATCGAGGCGACGGCGGCCACGGCGATCTCGGCCATCACGCCAGCGACATCGATCGCCAGCCGCTGTCGACGGTCGGTCAGCCGCCAGCCGTCGGTCGTGTCGGTCCACAACACCGGCCACAGAACGAGGAAGGCGACGCCCATCGACGACACGCGACAGCCATAGCGCTTGGCAGCGAAGCCGTGGCCCAGCTCGTGGAAGACCTTCGACACCGACAGGGCCACCGCCATGCCGAGCAGCCCCTCGACCGTGTACTGTTCGACGAGGCTGTGGGTATAGGCTTCCCATTCCCGCGAGATCAGGAGCAGACCCAGCAGGCCGAGCAGAAGAATGGCCGCAACCCCTCCCCATCCGAACAATGGCCGGACCACGGGCATGAGGGCGGTGAGGAACCGATCGGGATCGACCAGACGGATGCGAATGAAGAGATAATTGTGGATCAGCCAGGCGAGCAACGAACGACGCTTGCCGACAGCCATCGCCGCCAGCCGCTGGACGTCGGCCGGCGCACTCGCCTTCAGGAGCCCCGCCCCTCTGGCAAAGAGGGCGAGGCGGGCGACGTCCTCCTCGGTGGCGCGCAGGGTCGTCTCCTGCCCCAAGGCCCGCACGATCGCGGCCGGCGTCCGGAGATGCCAGCGCGCCAGGATCTCGAAATCGAGCCAGCCCAGCCGCATGTAGCGGTGGCGCGCCGGGTCATAGAGCGTCCAGGTCGGTGCCCCAGCCGTGACCGGCCCCGGCGACAGGGAAAGATCCTCGCGCAGTGGCGTCAGCGCCACATCGGTCACGCGAAAAGCTCCTGCAGGTAGGCGATCGGCCGGCGCAGGAGCTGCAGCAGCAGCGGCCGCGGCGCACCGAAGATCTTGGCCGTCCCTTTGAGGCCGAGTCGCAGTTCCTCGTTGCCGCCGAGATCGGCGCGCACGGTGTAGATCAGTACGCCCGTGGGACTGGTCGAGCTGGCGTAGCTCATGAACGTCACCTTGCCGGCCGACGGCCGGTCAGGGTTCACGTTGTTGAAGAACAGCACCTCGGCGCCTTCGTCGAAAGTCGAGGCATCGACGACCGGCAGTTCGATCTCGACACGCGAGGACACAGGCGGCGAAACCTGCATGATGCGCTCGCCGGTCTCCACCGGACGGCCGACCCATTCGGCTGGATCGTTGAACACGGCAATGCCATCCGCAGGTGACAGGATATCGGCGCGTTCCAGGCGTGTGCGGCGATAGTCGTAGTCGGCGCGGGCCTCAGCCAGGCGTCCCCGCAAGGTGGCGAGCTGCTCACGGGCACGGGGATCGGAGATTCCTTCCTGGGTCGCCTGACGGTACTGCGCCGTCGCCACCTCCATCGCCTTTGCCGCCACATGCAGGGCGGCATCGAGCTCGCGCCGGTCAAGCCGGACCAGGACCTGGCCCGCCCGCACCGGGCTGTTGGGCGGCACCTCGATCGAATCGACGACGCCGGCGAACGGCGCGCGCACGAAGGCCGGCGTCCGCGCCACAACTTCTGCCGGGGCAATGGCGCTGGTGCGCATCGGAAACATCGCGACCCCCAGCAGAGCGCCGAGCAGCAGCAGGACGGCGACATTGCGGGCCAGGCGCCAGGCGCCATGACGCATCGATGCGGGGCGGGCCCGGCCAAGCTCCCAACTCTCGGCATAGGCACCGCCCAACGCCTCGAGCAACGGCGCCTCCGCTTCACCCCAGGGATCGCGACGTGCCAGCAGGAGAACCGCGACGGTCCGGCCCCGGCTGCGCAAGGGCCACCACAGGATCTGCGGCGCGAGCGCGGCATCGGCCCGGAAGTCGCTCTCCGCCACGATGGCGGGATCCGGCATATGCGCCTGATCGAGCTTGCCGGCAGCCAGGGTCGCCTTGAACAGGCGGTTGAGCGAGATCACGTACGGCGTCGACGCCTGCACGGTCTCGACGCCGGACAGGGCGACGATGCGGCGCGTCCGCGCGTCCCAGACCACCGCCTGGTCATAGGGAATCGCGCGGATCGTCTCGTTCGCAATGACGAAAGGCAGCTCCTGGGGTCCCGCTTCCCGCGCTCGCGCACCGAGCTGCAGCAGCTCGGCCAGTCGGAGAAGCTGCTGGTTCAGGGAACCCGTTGGCGCTGGCCCCGATGGCGGCGGACCCGAGGGCGATGAACCCGCTGGCGACGGGCCCTGCAGTGACAGACTCGGCGGGCCGTCCATTTACCGGGCGGCGCTGGCGAAGCGCGCGACGCCGCTCATGCCCGGCAGCACGCCCGGCGCATCGCCGACAAGGACGCCGTACACCTTGATGGTCTGGCTCGCAGCATCGACCTTCCCGGAGACGCGGGTTATCCGCGCGTCGTAGTCACGCTGGGTCTCGCCGACATGGATCCGTACCGGCGTGCCGGGCTTCAGCCAGGACAGAAGCATCGACGACACGACCATTTCGAGCTCGATCTCGCCGTCGTCGATCAGGTCGATCAGCGGCGCGCCGGCCTGCACGAACTGGAAGTTGCGCACGGAGACGCCGGCGACCCGGCCGTCGAACGGCGCCGTCACCTGGCAATTGTCGACGCCGGTCTGCGCCACCGCGAGCTCGGCCTTGGCGACGGCGACGTCGTTCTGCGCCTGTGAGAACTCGGCCTTGGAATAGGCGTTGAGTGCCTTGAGCCGGGTCTGGGTAGCGAGCAGGTCCTCACGCTTGGTCAGCTCGGCGCGGGCGCGCACATGGATCGCTTCCTGCTGGGCGCAGTTGAAGCGCGCCAGCACCTTGCCGGCCTCGATGCGATCGCCGTCCCTGAAAGGAAATGCGACGAGCTGGCCGGACATCGGCGCTGCCAGCGGTGCGGTCGCGCGGGCCACGATCTGCACACCAATCGGTGGCAGGCCGTCGGCCGGCGCTTGCTGTGCCATAGCCGAGGAAGAGGCGATGGTCAGGCTCGCCAGAAGGGATAGCCGGATCGTTCGAAACACGCTCATCGACATCCCCTAGTTCTGGATCGCGCCATTCTGGGGCGCACCGTTCTGGGCCGTACTCGCCGCAGGCATCGACAGCGACGGCAGCTCGCCCGCCTGCCAGCGCTGAATGGCCCGCTGCACGTCGGCGGTCAGGTCCGGCAGGTTCTTGAACTCCGCGCCGGCCGGCACCAGATCCATGCCGGTCGCGGCGTAGATTCCGGCCAGCGACGTCAGCACCCTCACCTGCGCGCGGTCGCGCGCGACCTTGGTCGTCAGGACCGTGAGCTGGCGTCGGATGCGCTCGGCCTCGCCCTGGACCCCGGCGGCACTGACGTCGTCGGCGACGCGGCCGATCTGCTGCCCCACCAGGTCGACGTCCTTGGCGGTCTTGAAGGTGTCGAGAGCGTTGCCGTACTCCAGCACGGCGAGGTTGATCTGGCTCAGGATCGCCACGCTGAGGGCAATGCGCCGCTCCTCGGAGAGGTCTGTCGCCTGCTTGGCAACGGCAATCGCCAGCGGCCCCTGGATCATGTTGAAGAGGTTGATCGTCGCGCGCACGCCGATCGCGCCCCAGGTGTTGGTGTAGAGCAGATTGTTCGAGTTGTAGTTCAGGCCACCCAGGAAGCCGACGCCGGGCAGCATCTTCAGGATCTCCTTGTAGATGTCCTGGCGATCGATCTTCTGCTGATAGGCTTCGATCCTGAGTTCCGGCCTCAGCACCAGGCCGACTTCCTCCAGCCGGTGATTGTCGACGCCGAGATGCGCCTGCAGATCCTCGGGCTGGTCGGTGAAGGTGATCGGCTGCCCCGGCGGGATGTTGATCAACGAGGCGAGCTCGATATGCGCAGCCGAAAGGTCGTTGCGGATACGCTCCAGCTCGCTCAGCACGATCACCATGTTCTGCTGGAATTCCAGCAGCGCCAGGGGCGACTGAAGATGCTCGGCGCTGATCTGGCGCGACACCTTCAGTATCTCGCGCGCCGTCTTCAGCATGGGGTCGATCTTGGGCAGCAGCGTGCTCGCCGAGGCGGCCCGCCAATAGGCATTGGCGGTGCTGCGCACCACGTTGTCGATCACCTTGCGCCGCCGCTCCACCGAGATCAGCGCCCGATAGCCCTGCTGCCGGGCCTGGAAGTAGCTGATGCCGAGATCCAGGGCATTCCAGGTAAAGGTCAGGTCGGCCGACGAGAATTGCGGCTGCTGCGAGTAGGAATAGGTAAGGCTCTGCTGCTGGGTGAAGACGTCGATACTCTGCGCGGCGTTGTAGGAGTTGCGCGAGTCGTAGCCGACGCCGGCGGCCAGACGCGGCAGCATCTGGGCGAAGGCGAGATTGAGTTGTCGCTCCTGCAGGTTGATCTCGGTCTTGGCCAGCAGGCCGTCGTAGTTGTACTTCAAGGCCCGGGCGATCGCTTCGGCCAGGCTGAGCGGGCCATTCAACGGCACATAGGCGGCATCGATCTTCTGCCGGTCGACCCGCGCCCGCTCGGTATTCTCGGCGAAGTTCATCGGTTCCGGCCGAAGAATCCCGCAGGCCGAGAGCAACGCTGCCCCGGGCAGCACCAGCAACCCAAGCATGATGAAATGACGGATCATTCGACAATACTCACGTGAGAGCGTTCAACAGCGCCCTGGCCCGGGCGACTTTTCCGGCCACCGACTGCTCGCGCATCTGGGCCGTGAGACCGTAGGCCAGCGACTCCTCGACGGACGGCTGAAGCCCCGGTGGCTGAAACCAGGCCCCCTGGCGGGTCTCTACTGGCACTGCCGCTCCGCCTGGTGAGGGCTTGTCGGGGGGCGCACCTTCCTTGGACGGCGGCGCAGGCGGTGCGCTGTCGGGCGATTGCGGCGCAGGCGCCGACTCCGGAGCTGCAGCGGGCGCCGGCACGGGCACCGCCGGCGGAACGATGATCGGGTTCAGCCCTTCGATCGGCCTGAGGAACGGCAGGATATCCCGCGGCGGCTGCGTGATGATGACATGCACCTCGGCCGCCGCCTCGCGGCCTGCGCGATCCTTGGCCGTGATGCGCAGGTCGAGCGTTCCGACCGCGCTTTCGGGCGGCGTGCCGGTGAAGCGCAGCAGGATCGAATCGAAGAACAGCCACGGCGGCAGCGGACCACCGCCGATCGACGAGGCTTCGAAGGTCAGCTCGCGCGGCGAGACGCTGCCGTAGAACACGTCGGCCGAAACATTGATGGTGCCGGGCTGCGTCGCCAGCATGACACGGTAGACGTTGCCGCCCACCAGGAAGCCGTTGAGCATCCGCGGGTCCTGAAAGAAGAACGACGGCGGGTCGACCGGTGGGAAAATCGGCGGTGTCGGTGGCGAGGGCGGCGACGGTGCTGCATTCACGGAGGTGTTGAGCGGCACCGCATCTGCGCTCACGGCGGTGATCCCACCCCTGTGTGTGCCCGAGACATCGACACCCCCGATGGCAAGCGTCGACCCGGCAATGGCTGCGCCGGTCAAAGTGCCTGTAACGGGCACGTCGGTCGAAGAATCGACCAGCCGGACCACCAGCGGTGTCGGCGTGCCTATGAAGCCGCCGGCGGGGAAGAAGGCGAGATGGACATTGCTGCCCAGCAGCAGGCCCTTGGCATCGCTGACCGAGGTCGGCACGTCATTCCAGGTGGCACCGCCGTCGGTCGAATACCGCCAGACGCCCTGGCTGGTGGGCGTGGCGTTGCCCACGACGACGATGCCGGCGAAGCCGTCGGCCACCGAGCCGAACGGATTGGACAGCGACCGCTGCTGGTCGACCGTGTCGGCAAAGGTCTTGGCAAACAGATCGAACACCGAAGCGTGCGGAGGAATCCGTCCCTGAGTGCTGCCCGGGAGGCTGGCGCTCCCAGCAGCCGTGGGCGCGTCGTTGACCGGCGAGACCCTGATGGTGAGCGGAACATCGGCAGCGGAAACAGCCGTGCGGCCGCCGCTATTGCCGCCGGAGAGGTCGACCCCGGCAAGGGCCCGGCTCGTCGCCACGAGGTCGCGGCCGGTGACGCCGGAGACCAGCGGCACGTCGGTCGACGAATCGATCAGGCGCACGGTAAGCGGCGCGGGAATGCCGTTGAAGTTCGCCGTCGGCACGAACTCCAGCCGCACGAGCTGCGACAGGACGAGCGCATTGGACGTCGACAGGTCGGCCGAGACCGTCGTCCAGGTGGCGCCGTTGTCGGTCGAGTAACGCCAGATCCCCTGGGCGGCTGGCGTGGTATTGCCCACGATCGCGATGCCGGCCAGCAGGTTGGCGTTCGATCCGAAGGGATTGGACGGCGATTGCTGCTGGTCAGCCACGTCCGAGAAGTTGCCGCGGAACAGACCGAGGACCGTGCCTTGCACCGGCGATGTGGTGTCCTCGGGCTCGATGCCGAGCGATGCGGTGCCCGACGCGACGGGAGCATCGTTGACGGGCACGATCACCAGGCCGACACGGTTCAGGGCAATCGAGTAGGCCGAAGACGCCGTGTTGATACCGGTCGACAGCGGCGGTGAGGTCGGCAGGGCCGACAGCGCACCGTTCGCCACCCCGTCGGAGCGGTCCCAGGCGCGATAGGCCAACGCCACCGGCACCGCGCCATTGAAGTCCGGCACGGTCGGCTGGAAGTAGATCCGCGTATTGACGTCCGCGACCAGGTGCAGCGCATTGTCCGCCGAGATCGCCGCCAGATCGGGCCCGGCGAAGCGTGTCCAGCTCGCCCCGTTGTCGAGCGAGTACCACCAGTTGCCGCGCGTCGTGTCGGCGCTGACGATCGCAATCCCTGTTGGTCCCGGTGCCGAGCCGTCATGGGCGTTCGCCCCGTCGCGGTCGGCCACGTTGCTGCTGTTGGCCAGGGCCGAAACCAATGTCCCCACCGCCCCTGCAGGTGGCCCGACCACATCCTCCGCGCCGTCGGCCAGCGCCACCTCGACCGTGCGATCGAGGATCGGCGCATCGTTGGCTGCGACCACCGTGAGCTCGCCCGCCGCCAAGGTGGTCGTCCCGCCGCCACTCGAGAAGAACGTGTAGGTCACGCTGCGCGCCACGGTGTGCGGCTGGTCGCTGGTGTTGACGTAGCTGATCGCGGCCAGCGCGTTGTTCCATTCCGTCGGGCTCGCCGTGCCGCCCGCCGAGGACAGGACCAGCCGGCCGCTC
>MKRV01000148.1 GCA_001897995.1 Alphaproteobacteria bacterium 65-37
CGATTTCTTCACCGCCGAGGTGCTGACGCTGCGCGGGCTGGTGACCTGATCAGTGCTGTTCTTCATCCACTTCGAGAGCCGCCGGGTGGCGATCGCTGGGATCACCGTTCCGCGAGCGTTTGGGTGGGCTGCTCCGCTACTATCATCGACAGGTCGCGTGATGGCCGACGGCCGGAGCAATATTTTGTATTTTGGCCAAACGGGCAAACTGCCTCTGGAAAGCGCGCGTAATGCGGGCTCGCGTCCCAGGCGCTGAAGAACCGCGACGTGTTCACGGAGTACAGGAAGAGACGAGTATCGGAAGGCGGGGCTGGGCGTCGCCCTGCCAGTCACTCGCGTTCAGCCTGCCGACAGCCGTCCCGTCGGCAGCAGTTTTGACGTGATGACGAGCCGCACCAGAGCGGTCGCTAGGCCTGCTGAATTGCCGACAATATCCATTTGCCGCCGCGGCTGCGGACAAAGGTCCAGACTTCCGTCGCCTCGGTACGAACGTGCTCGTTGCCATCGACGATCTTGCCGTCGGCGAGGGCGCGAGTGACCTCGATCATGCTGAAACGCATGGCGACCGTCGCGTAGTCGAGGCTTGCCTCACTCCAGGCCTCTGACAGGTCGCCCTGTTCGAGCTTTACCGCCTCGACCTTGTTCTCGACGCCGCGGCTGGCGTTACCGGATAGCTCTTCGGAGAAATAACCGAGCATCTCCGGTGTCGCGAGGCCACGCATCCTGGCGAGGTCTCCCTGGCTGTAAGCCGTCTGGACGTCGGTCAGCAGGGCCTCGAATGCCTGGTAATCGTCGCCGGTGATGGCGAGTTGCCCGGATGCGTTGCCCGAAGCGCTGCCGCCGCCGGCCGTGCCGCTGGCAGTGGTGGGTGCCGCCAGGTTCGAACGCGCCATCGGCGCCTTGGTCATCCCTGGCGCCCCCGCGAAGGCATAGGCCGGGCCGGCCGGCTGAGCTCGCGCGGCGCTCCAGCTGCGGAACAGCCGAACGGCCAGGTAGGCGACACCGCCGATCAGGAGAACCTGCAGCAGCAAGCCGAGAAAGCCAGCGCCACCGCTCAGGCCACCGGCAAAGCCTCCGCCGAACAGCATGCCGATGAGGCCGGCGCCGAGCATGCCGCCCATCAGGCCGGAGAGGAACGGATTGCGCGCCATGAAGCCGCCCGGTTGCGGCGCGGCTTGCGTCGGCGCTCCGGTGGACGGCTTCTGCGTCGGCTGTTGCGGCGTCGTGCTGCGTTCAATGGGTTTGCTCTGGGGGGCGGTCTGGGTCGGCGCCGGGGCCTGGTCGGTGCGGCTGCCGCGACTGCCGGAACCCGAGCCTCCGCCGGGGCGCGCCTCGACCAATGACGGTGCGATGATGATCGCGGCGGCGATTACCGCAAGCCAACGAATATTCCTCATTCTCGAGCCCCCTGTCGGACAAGCGAACACTATTGCCATTCATGGGCATCCGCCGACGATCGATGCCGGCAGAATGCAGTGCTTGTGAAGAACATACCAGAAGCTACGGCTCAGGCCATATGAAAGCCATGCGAAACGATCGCTTGATCGTTCATGGCTACAAGTTCCGCGGAGCGCTCCTCAGCCGCGAAAGCTGCGGAAGGCGATGCTTGGGCTGGCGCCCCAGCCATCCGCGTCTCCCAACATTGAAGATTGCCAATGTGGCGGCAACGGCCCGGCGATGGGTTGCGGCCTAGCCTTCTCCTCACGGGCTCGATGCTCGAAGAGGAGAACAGTGATGAAGGTCGTCAAAGGTATCGCCACCACCCTGCTCGGCACCACTCTGCTGGCGGGCATCGTCTATGCCCAGCAGATGCAGACGGCCCCCTCGCAAGCCGCTCCCCTGCAGGCGGCGCCCCAGCAGGCCGCATTGCCGACGGCGCAGCAGAAGGACGCCGCGCACGACCTCCGGAAGATGTCTGCCGACGGCGCCAACGCTTTCCGCGACATGCACCGGGCCCGCGTTGCGATCTTCGACGCCGATCCGGCCGCGGCCAAGAAGCTGATCGCCAGCGCGCGCGAGGCGCTTGCCAAGGCCAGGACCGACTCGACAGCCTTCCAGAAGGCCGAGGCCGATCTCAAGATGCCGAACGGCCTCAAGAAGGAGCCGGCACCGGTGTCGACCCAGCCGATCGCCTGGCTGCCGATCGACGGCCAGCTGACCCTCGACGAGGACTTCGTCGCAACGCCGGCCAAGGCCGCCGCGGTCGCCGAGGCGAACAAGTCGCTCGAGAAGGGCAACCGCGCCGAAGCCCTGGAGAAGCTGCGCGTCGCCGACGTGAAGGTGATGTTCGCGATGGCGGTGGCGCCGCTCGACAAGACCGTCGCCGAGGTCGACCAGGTGGCCAAGCTGATGGACGAGGGCAAGTACTACGAAGCCAACGCCGTCATGAAGAAGGTCGAGGAGGGTGTGCGCTACGACGTGGTCGTGGCCACGGCGCAGCCGGCCAAGGCCGACGCCCCGAAGACGGAGGCGCCGAAGCAGAAGTAAGCGTTCGCATCTCGCTTCGATCCGCCGGAGGTGTGTGGTGGCACGCCTCCGGCTTTTCGTGTCTGGGTCAGCCGGACCGGTTGGCGGCTGCGAACTTGCGCGCGAAGGCGCGAAGGGCGCGGGCCGGGCGGCCGAGGCTGCTCTTGCCGAAGACCAGGGCCAGCTCGGTCTGCAGATCGAGCCCGTCGACCGGCTTGCGCAGGAGTTCGCCCCGGGCTTCGCCGGACGCACGGAACCAGCCCAAGGAGAGGGCCGGCAGGTTCGACCGGCGCGCCTGGCGCGCCAGGGCCTCTTCGGTGTTCTCCGCCGGCACGATCCCCGTGGCGCCGGCGCGTGCTAGGAACGCCGATACCGCTGCCACGAATTCGTGCCCATGATCGGGGCCGGGCACCAGGATCGATTGGCCGGCGAGCGATGCCAGCGTGAGTGACGGCAGCCGGGCAAGCGGCGAGGCCGGCGGCACCAGCAGGGAGAGAGTCCTCTGGCTGAGCACGAGACGGGGCAGCTCGGCGGGAAACTCGAGTTCGCCGTCGCCCCAGGTCGTGCGTCGCCGGCGCGGAATGGGATAGCCCATGAGCAGGGCGGCCTCGAGCTCACCGCTCAGCAATCCCGTGACATGGCTGGCTTGAAGGCGGCTGTCGACGTCGAGGCGAATGTCGGGCCGCGCTGCCACGAACGCTTCGAGCAAGGCCACGCGCTCAGGAATGTTCTGAAGATAGAACACGCTCCCCAGGCGCAGATGGGTGCGGGCCTTGCCGCGAAGGTCCTCGACGCCCTGCTTCAGCCGATCGGCGTCGGCGAGCAGCGCTTCGACCAGCGGCAGCAGGTGCTTGCCTTCCTTGGTCAATTCGATGCGGCGGGTCGTGCGATGCAGCAGCGAGAAGCCCAGCGCCAGTTCGAGCTTGCGCAACTGGGCCGAGACGGTGGGCTGGCGAACGCGCAGCCGTTCGGCCGCCCGGCTCACCGAACCTTCGCGCGCCGTGACGGCGAAGCAGCGCAGCGCTCTCGCCTCGAAGTGCATGGGCCAATTATAGACTACCGTCTATATATCGGCGACGCTTATCTATTGGACCGTTCCGTCTGCCGCCGCGATCCTGCCGACAAGGAAGAACAGGCGAGGAAACCATGGCGGACCAGACGCGCGACCAAGCCATTGCCAGCCCCAAGACCTATGCCGATCCCGAGGCCTATCATCGGCTGTTCGCGGAACTGCGCCGTGACGACCCGGTGCACTGGACCGAGCCGGAGGGCTTCCGACCGTTCTGGACGGTGAGCCGGCACGCCGACGTCGCCGAGATCGAGCGGCAGAACGACAAGTTCCTGAATGCGCCGCGCCTCACCTTGCTGTCAGTCCGTGCGGAGGAGGTGATCGGGCGGGCGGGGCCTTTCCGTACCCTCGTCAACATGGACAATCCCGACCACCGCGCCTATCGCGGCATGACGCAGGCTTGGTTCATGCCGCCGAACCTGAAGAAGCTCGAAGCGTCGATCGATGCCTTGGCGCGAGAGTATGTCGAGCGCATGGTGCGGCTGGGTGGCGCCTGCGATTTCGTCAGTGAAGTCGCCGTCTGGTATCCGCTGCGGGTCATCATGACCATCCTCGGCGTGCCGCCCGAGGACGAAGGCTTCATGCTCAAGCTCACCCAGGAACTGTTCGGGGCGAACGATCCCGATCTGCGGCGCGATGGCGATCCCGACATCCGTCGGCGGGTCGCGGCCGACTTCTTCGACTATTTCCGCAAGATCGTCGTCGACCGTCGACAGAACCCGCGCGACGACGTGGCGACCGTCATCGCCAATGCGACCATCAACGGTCAGCCGATCGCCGAGCACGAGGCGCTGTCCTACTATGTGATCGTCGCCACGGCCGGGCACGACACGACCAGCTCCACCACGGCCGGCGGCCTGCTGGCGCTGCTGCGCCACCCTGAGGAGTTCGCGAAGCTGCGGCGCAGTCCCGACCTGCTGTCGAGCGCCGTCGACGAGATGCTGCGCTGGGAGTCGCCGGTGAAGCATTTCTTCCGCACCGCCGCGCAGGACTACGAGCTGCGCGGCCGCAAGATCCGCGCCGGCGACAACCTGATGATGTGCTACTGGTCGGCCAATCGCGACGAGGAGGTCTTCGCCGATCCGCACAGCTTCCGCATCGACCGCTCGCCCAACCGTCATCTCGCCTTCGGCTTCGGCGTGCATGCCTGCCTCGGCCAGCATCTGGCGAAGATGGAGATCCGTGCCCTGTTCCGCGAGCTTCTGGCGCGCATCGACGAAATCGAGCTGGCGGGCGAGCCGGCCTGGTCGGAAGCCAATTTTGTCAGTGGCTTGAAGCGGCTTCCTCTGCGCTACACCGTGCGGGCCGAGGCAGCCTGACCTTGCGAGGGCGACGCACCGCATCTGAAATAGCGCAGCGAGTGCGGGAAACGACGGTGGCCTTGGCGACGGGATGGCCGCTTTGTAGCGTCGGCGCAGGCAAACACGCGAGGGCTCGATCATAACCGACAAGCCGACCATCGTTCTGGTTCATGGCTTCTGGGGCGGCGCTGCCCACTGGAGCAAGGTGATCGTGGAGCTTGCCCGCAAGGGCCATAGCAAGCTGCGGGCCGTCGAGTTGCCATTGACCTCGCTGTCCGACGATGCCGAGCGCACGCGCAAGATGGTCGCCCAGCAATCCGGGCCGGTGTTGCTGGTCGGGCATTCCTACGGCGGGGCGGTGATCACCGAAGCGGGCAACCTGCCCAACGTCGCCGGTCTGGTCTATGTCGCGGCCTTCGCTCCCGATGCCGGAGAGAGTCCCGGCGGCATCAGCCAGGCTTTGCCACCGGCGGCCATTGCAAACCTTGCTCCCGATAGCGACGGCTATCTGTGGATCAAGGCGGACAAGTTCCACGAGAGCTTCTGCCAGGACCTCAGCCAGGACGACGGCCTGGTGATGGCCGTGACGCAGAAGGCCCCTCTCGCGAGCACGTTCGGCAATGCCGTCACGGCGCCGGCCTGGAAGCAGAAGCCGTCCTGGTACCAGATCTCCAGTGCCGACCGCATGATCAATCCTGACAACGAGAAGCGCATGGCCGAACGGATGAAGCCGCGCAGGATCATCACCCTGGAAGCGAGCCACGCCTCGCTTTCCTCCAGAGCGGGTGACGTCTCGGCACTGATCGACGAGGCTGCCGCTGCCGTGAGCAACGCCTGAGGCGACGGCGTCAGGTCTGCGGCCGCTTCATCGCCCGCTCGCGCGCCTGCCAGATCCGGGCCAGCCGGGTCGAGCGGTCCTCGGCGGCCGTGAAGAGGTCGGGCAGGCCTTCCTTGCTGCCGTTCAGCAGGCGATCTTCGACGGCGGCATGCGTCTCGCTGCGCCCGTCGGCCAGCAGATGCTCGACTGGGAGGCCGCGTTCGGCGAGCCGCCGCGAGACCAGCACCGTGCGATGGCAGTCGAGCGGCTCCTTCTCGGCGCACATCAGGCAGAGCGTAGTGTCGGCCGCCGACGCGGCCAGCCGGTCCAGCGCTTCGGCGAATTCAGGTCTTGCCGCGAGCGTCTCGTAGCTGCCGCCGCCTTGCGGTTTGCCGCCGAGGGCGGCCCCTTCGTAGCGATAGAGGATGCCGGCGACGGCGAGGCGTGCCGCGAGGCGCTCGCGGCCGAACTGGGGGAAGCGCCTCGAATAGGGTGTCGAGCGCACATCGACCAGCACCTCGACGCCGCCTGCAGTCAGGAGATCGACGAAGCGGTCGATCGGATGATTGGAATGGCCGATGGTCTTGATCGGTTTCATGCCAGACGCCGCACCAGGTCGATAAAGCCCAGCGTCGCGGCCGAATGCTCGTCGCGGCGGCAGGCAAGATTGAGCGGCACCTTGAGGGCGGGCCGCCCGGTGAGCGGGCGGTAGGTTACACCCTCCAGGGGGAGGCGACTCAAGGAAGCCGGCACGATGGTGATCCCCAGGCCAGCGGCCACGAGATTGAGGGTCGAGACGATGCGCGGCGCTTCCTGCGAGATGTGCGGACTGAAGCCGGCCTCCGCACAGGCCGCGATGATCACGTCGTAGAGGCCACGCCCGTCGGGGCGGCGGTAGAGGATGAGATCCTCGGACGCGAGATCCTTCAAGGTGAGGCGCGGCCGCCTGACGAGCTTGTGGCGGGTCGGCAAGGCAGCCGCCATCTCCTCCTGCAGCAGGGGCTGAACGCTCAGCCCCTGCGGATCGGCGAGGCCGGAGCGGATGAAAGCGATATCGAGCCGCTCGTCGCGCAGGCCGGCCAGGAGCTCGCCCGAACTGCTCTCCTCCAGCACGAAGGAAATGTCGGGACGCTGGGCGCGATACTCACGGATCGCGCGCGCCACCAGCGGATGGAAGGGCGCCGAGGTCGTGAAGCCCACGGCAATCCGGCCGGTCTCGCCACGCGCGGTGCGCCGCGCCCGCACCACGGCCCGGTCGACCGAAGCGAGGATCGCCTCGGCGTCGGCAAGGAAGGAGCGGCCGGCATCGGTCAGGCTGACGCCGCGCGGATGGCGGACGAAGAGCGGCGCGTCGATCTCGCGTTCGAGGGCGCGGATCTGTTGGGAAAGCGGCGGCTGCTGGATGTGGAGCTTCTCCGCCGCGCGGGTGACATGACCCTCGCGCGCGACGGCGACGAAGTAGCGGAGATGGCGAAGTTCCATAGATATCTATCCGATATGGATTCGCCATTTATCATATATTTGAACACTGGATAAGCCAGGCCTAAACCCGAGGCACCTGGACCCGAGCGCAAGGGCGGTCGGGCGACGGCAACGAAAGGTGTGGCGATGACGATCGGCATGGCGGCAGGCGTGGGGCTCCTGATGGTTTTCACCGCCTTCCTGTCGGGCATCTTCGGCATGGCCGGCGGCATGGTCCTGATCGGCGTGCTGCTGTTTCTCCTGCCGCTGCCCACTGCCATGGTGCTGCATGCGGTGACCCAGATGGCCTCGAACGGCTGGCGGGCGCTCCTGTGGTGGCGGCACATCCAGTGGCGGATCACGGTCTTCTACGTGCTCGGCTGCTTCATCGCCGTCGGCGTCTGGTCGTTGACGCTCTACGTGCCGGAGAAGGCGATTGCACTCCTGATGCTGGGGCTGTCGCCCTTCGTGCTGCGCATCGTGCCCGAGCGGCTGATGCCGGCGACGTTGGGGCCGGTGCAGGCGATCGGCGGCGGCATCGCCTGCATGGCGTTGATGCTGCTGACCGGCGTCACCGGACCGCTGGTCGACCAGCTGTTCCTGCGCTCGCCCATGGACCGCCGGCAGATCGTCGCCACCAAGGCGTCGTGCCAGGTGTTCGGCCACGGCTCGAAGCTGCTCTACTTCGGCGCGCTGATCGAGCAGACGGGCTCGGTCGAACCCTGGATCCTGGTGATGGCGGTGGCAGCGTCGATGCTCGGCACGTCACTCGGCAAGCAGATCCTGGAGCGGCTGTCGGACGGGCAGTTCCGTACCTGGGCCGGGCGGCTGATCACCGTGCTCGGCCTCTACTATGTCGGCTACGGCCTGGTGCTGCTGTCGGGTATGGCGGCCTGGGCCGGCTGAAGCGATGCGACGACGCGCCGAAGCGTGTCCTTCGGCGCGTCGCGCGCTGTCGTCGATACCTTACTTGGGCAGGCTGGCGCCGGCCTGCTTGATGGCCGAGGCCAGGGTCTGGCAGAGCTTCTCGACGGTCGTGCTCTGCGCCTTGGCCGCAGCTTCCATCTCCTGCCTCACGCCCATGCCCGACACGGTGCCCTTGCGGCCCAGGGCCTCGGCCTCGTCGCCTTCCTTGGTGTCGGCGGGCTTGGGAATGAGGCCCATCATCTTCTGCTGCATCGATATGGTCTCGGCGTCGGCGAAACCCTTGTCCTTGCAGTACTCCACCACGCCGAGCTGATTGCGGGCGCTGTTGTAGGCCATCTTCATCTGATCCTGCGTCTGCGCCACGGCAGGCCCTGCCGCCGCCATCAATACGGCAGCCGAAACCAGCAATCCTTTGGCGTGCAACTTCATCACATTCTCCAGCTTGAAATAGGGGCCACCCACCGCCCCTTTGGATATCGCCGCGACACAGGATAGTCGTGGGCTAATTGTGAGCGTTGTGAAATTTCTGTGTAGGATGGCCCCCCGTGAGCAGAGTTAATGCAAAAGTCCCGGAAGGGTTCCGCGAAATCGCCGATGCATCGGGCTTTGCCGCCGCCAACGGGCCGTGGTTCGAGAAGGTCGAGGGCCGTCGCGTCTGGCGCGGCTTCCTGCCGGGCCCACAGCATGCCAATGCGCTGGGCATCGTCCATGGCGGCATGCTGGCCGCCTTTCTCGATGCGGCACTGGGGTCGGTCGTGTGGCGCGCGATCGACCGGCGCTGCGTGACCATGCGCCTGACGCTCGACTATCTGACGCCGGCGCGGGTCGGCGACTGGATCGAGGCAACCGGCGAGCTGATCGGCCACGACGAGCACATGGCGCATGTGCGGGGCCGGCTCTATGGTCCGCGCCACGACGTGCTGGGCGGCCTGGGCGATTTCGCCCTGCTCAGCACGCGCCGCCAGCTTCCCGTCAGGAGTTAGAGTGACCGACGACAATCCGCCCGAGGGCTTCATCCGCATCGACTTCGACCGCGGCCGCCCCGATCCCACCTTCAACACCCATATCGGTCCGCTCTACGCCAAGCGAGGCGAGAAGGGCACGCGCGATGAATTCGTCATGGGCGTTCGCGTGCGGCCGTACATGTGCAATCCGGCGGGCGGCATGCATGGCGGCATGATGATGAGCGTCGCCGATCTCGTCGGCACGATGGGTGCCGGCACCCTGGCCGGCCTGCGCAAGTTCCTGCCGACGGTCAGCATGACCTTCGACTTCGTGGCGCCGGCCAAGATCGGCGACTGGGTCGAGGGCCGCGCCGAGATCGTGCGCCAGACCCGTTCGCTGCTCTTCTCGACCATCTATCTGACGGTCGGCGAGGAGAAGATCCTGCGCGCCTCCTCGATCGCCAAGATCCCCTCAGGCGACGGCCCCGCCTTCGGCAAGGCGCGGCTGGCGCGCGAAGAGGCAGGGGCTACGGCGCAACCGTCGCGCTGACGGCGGGCGGGACGCCATGGCGTCGGAGGTCGATCGTTCGGGCAGGCTCGCCGCTCTGTTGCCGCGCGGGCCAGGGCATCAGTTCGTGTTCTACGGCGATGCCTGTTCCGGCTTGCCGGGGCTGCCGCACGAGAAGACGTTCGCTGCCGTGAATGGCGTGGTGCGTCGCCTCGAACCGCTCCCTGAGTTCGTGCTCTTTCTCGGCGACGAGATCGCCGGTCTCACCGCCGATGCCGGCGCGCTTCGAGCACAGTGGCGGCACTGGTTGGACTGCGAGATGGCCTGGCTCGATCGCGTGGCGGTCCCGCTCTGGAACACGACCAGCAATCACACGACCTACGACGCCATGAGCGAGGCGGTGTTCCGCGAGATCTTCGCCGATCTGCCGCGCAACGGTCCGCCGGGGCAGGAGGGGTTGAGCTACTGGGTGCGGCGCGGCGACCTGCTGCTGGTGTTCGTGAACACCATGTGGTCGGGGCTGGGCGGCGAGGGCCATGTCGAGACGGAGTGGCTGCGCGAGGTCCTGCACCATCAGCGCGATGCCCGCCACAAGCTGGTGATGGGCCATCATCCGGTCTTTCCGATCAACGGCTTCTCGGGCGCCTATCAGCGCGAGATCGGCCCCGAACATGCCGGCCCGTTCTGGGATGCCCTCGTCGACGGAGGCGTGATGGCCTACCTCTGCAGCCATATCCTGGCCTACGACGTCCAGGTCCATCGCGGCGTGCTGCAAGTCTGCACGGCCGGCGCCGGTACGGCCCATCGCATGCCGGAGGGCGTCGAGTATCTTCATTGCGCGCAGGGTGCTCTCGATGGTGAGGGGCTGCGCTATCAGGTGATCGATAGCGAGGGCCGTGTGCGCGAACGGCTGTCATGGCCCCTGCAGATGTCGCCGGTTTCCGGTTGGCGATCCGTTCCGGCGGGCGTGAGCGAGGCGCCTCTGGTCGGCGCCCCGTGCGACGATCGAATAGTGTTGCTGCGATTCCAGGGAAGGGCAGCGCCGGCAGGTGACGGTACGGCGCAGACGCTGCTCGCCGCTTTCGATCCCGAAGCAGTGGGCGCGCTGGCCCCGCTCTGGGTCGGCGTGTGCGGGACCGAGCAACGGCTGACAGTCGTCGTCGGTCCGGAGGCGCGCCGCAGTCCGCATTACTGGCACGGGCCGTCGTTGGCACCCGGCCAGCCCTTCGACCTCCAAATCGTCCTCCATGCCGGCATGGGCCCTGGCGGCCTCCTGTGGCGGGCCAGCGAGGAGTCGCCCTGGTCATCGCTGACGGCGGCATCCGCCTGGGGTGTCGAGCGGCTCGGTTGGCCGACGCACTGGAGCGTCGGCCATGCGTCGCGCGGGCCGAGTGACCAGCCGTTCCGAGGCGGCGCTCTCGTCGTGTCGTCGGCGCTCTCGGAGGTCCGCGTCTAAGACCAGGGATGGTCAGGATAGTAGCGCTTCATCAGGCGCGCGGCATAGCCGGCGAGGTTCGGATAGCGCAGAGCGCGCCGGCGGATCTCTGTGTCGAAGAAGGGCGTCAGGAGGCCCGACATCGTGCCGAACGCGGTGGCATCGACTGCCACCGGCCTGTCGCCCATGAGGTAGGGCTTGTCGCCCAGGGCCTGCGACAGCGCGTCGAGCGATCGGTCGCCGAGCTCGACGACCTCATCAGGCGCATGACGAGCCGGCCCCAGGGCGCGCATGCTTGCGGTCACGGCTTCGAGCAGCTGCTGGCGCAGGCCGTCGCGCACGGCTTCCGGCGCCGCGTCGAACCAGTGGGCGGCACCCTTGGCGAAGTTCTCCGGCAGCAGGAAGCGCGTGTAGCCGATCACCGGATTGAGGTGGTTTTCGAGCAGGCGTTCCAGGGTCCAGGCCCAGGCGCGTTCGCGGGCATCGAGGCCGGCATCGAGGTCGACCTTGCGGGTCTTCTCGATATGGCGGCGGATGAAGGTCGAATCGGCGACCAGCACGCCATCGTCCGAGAGGAAGGGCAACTGGCCCTTGGGCGAGGCATCGGGGGTGGCCTGCTGCTTGGCGTAGGCGAGGCCGGCCATCTTGAGCTGGACCTCGGCCTTGACGGCAAAGGGGCTGATCTCGGGCAGGCCGAAACCGGGGCCGGCACAGAACAGGACGAGGGGCGACGACATGGGATATCTCCGTGCTGAGAAGGCCCTTGTCTATTCCCAGCCTGCTGCCAACGTGGTGGCAGCATGAGGCGGGCCGACCGGCTTTTTCAGATCATCCAGATCCTGCGGCGTTCTGCGCGCCGGCCGATCACGGCCGACGCCATCGCGCGCGAGCTGGAAACCTCCAAGCGCACCGTCTATCGCGACGTCGCCGACCTGATCGGCCAGCGGGTGCCGATCCGCGGCGAAGCCGGCACCGGCTATGTCCTGGAAAGCGGCTACGACATGCCGCCCTTGATGCTGACCCCGGACGAGATCGAGGCGGCTGTGCTCGGTGCGCAATGGGTTGCGGGTCGGGCCGATCCTGTTCTGGCGCGCGCGGCGGAAGATCTGATCGGCAAGATCGCCGCCATCGTGCCGGAGCGGTTGCGGCCCTTCGTCATGGAGCCGGCGTCGCGGGCGCCCCCTGCCTGGAATGCGCCGCCCGACCGCCTCGACCTTGTGAAGACGCGGGCTCATATCCATGCCGGCCACAAAATCGCGCTCGTCTATCGCGACGAACGCGAGCGCGTCAGCCGGCGCACCGTCTGGCCGGTCGTCGTCGGCTACTTCCAGACAGTGCGCATCCTGGCTGCGTGGTGCGAATTGCGGCGCGACTTCCGGACTTTCCGCACGGATCGCGTCGAGGCCGTCGAGTTTCTCGAGGAACGCTATCCCGAGCGCCAACCGGCATTGCGGGCGCGCTGGCGCAAATGGTTGGCCGAACGGCGACACCATCCGCAGCGCGCTGAGAGCCGGTCGATCTGATAGGGTCGCGGCATGAGTAACGTGTTGCCCAAGGCCGTGCTGTTTGACCTTCTGACGGCGCTGATCGACTCCTGGACGCTGTGGAATGCGACCGCAGGATCTGAGGAGGCCGGCCGGCGCTGGCGCGCCGAATATCTGCGGCTGACCTATGGCTGCGGCGACTATCGCCCCTACGAAACGCTGGTGCGCGAAGCCGCCCGTGCGACCGGGCTCGCCGAAGCTGCAGCCGATGCGCTCGAAGCGCGCTGGTGCGAGTTGCCGGTGTGGAGCGGCGCGCAGGAGGCGCTCGATGCCCTGCAGGGGCGCACCAGGCTCGCCGTCGTGACCAACTGCTCGGTCAGGCTGGGCGAGCTCGCGGCGGCACGCTTGAAGATCCGATGGGATTGCGTGATCACCGCCGAGGAAGCCGGCGCCTACAAGCCCGATCCGCGGCCTTATCGTCGGGCGCTCGACCGGCTCGGCGTCGCGCCGCAGGACGCCGCCTTCGTGGCGGGCTCCGGCTACGATCTCTTCGGAACGTCGGTCGTGGGACTGCGCACCTACTGGCACAACAGGATCGGCCTCGCCCGGCCCGACGCTGCCCCTGGGGCGTCGCTGGAGAGGCCAACGCTCGACGATCTCATTCCCTGGCTCGAAGGACGGCTGCCGTGAAGCTGATGGACATCGAAACGCCCGCCGCGCTGATCGACGAAGCGCGCATGGCTGCCAACATCGACCGCATGCAGCTCCATCTCACGGCGCTCGGGGTGCGGCTGCGGCCGCATGTGAAGACCTCGAAATGCATCGAGGTGGCGCGCCGCCAGCAGGAAGCCGGCGCCCAAGGCATCACGGTCTCGACCCTGAAGGAGGCCGAGCAGTTCTTCGCCGCGGGCTTCTCCGACATCCTCTATGCCGTGTGCATGGCGCCCGACAAGCTCGACCGGGCC
>MKRV01000149.1 GCA_001897995.1 Alphaproteobacteria bacterium 65-37
CCTTGCGCTATCGCGGCGCGCATTTCGGTCGCATCTACGGCCTGATCAGCATGGGCATGGGCTTCGGCGGTTTCACCGGGGCGTGGCTCGGCGGTGTGCTTCATGACATTACCGACGGTTACGCGGCGGTAATGGTGATGTCGGTGGCGGCCCTGGCCCTGGCTGCAGCGTCGCTGGGGTCCGAAGCGGGGGCTCGCGAGCGCCTCAGCCGCTCCTAGAGCGCGTTCCGCCCCGAAGTCATGACCGTCGGATGATGATTTCAAGGCATGTCGATGACGCAGGTATCGACATGTTGTGTTTCCTGAAAAGCTTGCCACAATGGCCGGCATGGTCGATCGGATCGACTTCCCGAGTAGTCCCATTCAACGGCGGCGGGCCTAGCCGTGACGCCGGGCCTTGAGTCCTGCCACGCGCTGGTGCTCAACGCCGACTTTCGGCCCTTGTCTTATTTCCCATTGTCGGTCTGGTCCTGGCAGGACGCCGTGAAGGCGGTCTTCCTCGACCGCGTCAGCGTGATTTCCGAGTACGAGCGCATGATCCACAGCCCGTCCTTCGAGATGCGGCTGCCCAGCGTCATCGCCCTCAAGGAATACGTCCCGGCGGCGCGCCGGCCGGCCTTCACGCGGTTCAACGTGTTCCTGCGCGACCGCTTCACTTGCCAATACTGCAACGGTGACTTCGCGACCAACGAGCTGACCTTCGATCACGTGATCCCGAAGTCGCGCGGCGGCCGCACGAGCTGGACCAACGTCGTCACCGCCTGCAGCCCCTGCAACCTGCTGAAGGGCAACCGGCTGCTGCGGGAGAGCGGCCTCGCGCTGCGCTACGCGCCAGAGGAGCCCTCGACACAGCTGCTGCAAGAGAACGGGCGCGGCTTTCCGCCCGGCTACCTGCACGAGAGTTGGCGCGACTTCCTTTACTGGGACAGCGAACTCGATCAGGGTTGAGGTTCTTCGGATCGAGAGAGGGCCATGGCACTCCAGTCGAAGCTGTTTCGGGGGGACCCGAACCTCGAAGCTGCCGCGATGTCCGATCCGGCCCACATCACCCTGGGCGCGCGGGGCGACCATGTCGGGAAGATCCAGCAGGCGCTGGTCGCGCTGGATGGCGCGAAGCTCAGCATCGATCGCATCTACGGGCCGCTGACCGCCGCGGCGGTGAAGGCATACAAGCGCGCCCGCGACATCGTCGATCGACGCCGTCAGACGCAGGCCGACGACATCGTGGGCATCATGACGATGGCGGTTCTCGACAAGGAAATGCTGGCCAAGGAGAAAGTGCCTACCGGGCCAGTCCGCATCGATCCCGTTCTGCCGGAGGCTCGACCGAGCCCGCCGTCGCGCGGCCGTCTGCTGTTGGCTTTTTCCATCGACGTGAATTTTCCCGTCTTTCCCAACGGTGCCCCTCAAACGGTGAGGCTGGAGTCACGAACCACGGGCTCGTTCGAGATCATCAACGGATCGAGCGGTACGGTGCGATGCACCAACGTGGTTCCGGGGGGCTTCGCCGACGCTCTGAAAACCGCCCTGATGTTCGATCCAGCGGAGCCCAGCTTCATCCCGCAATCGCGGCTCAATCCCGTGCGCCGCGGCCCGAACGCCAACAGGCCGTTCGAGTCGGGCGGGACGTTCCGGGTCACCAGTGATCGGTTCACCGTCCAGGTGGATGCGCTGATGCCGGGGACGGCGTTCATCGATGCCTCGACGGCAACGTCGGCGAACAGGGTGACCCTGGAGGTTCGAGCGCCCAAGATCGTGGGACTGCCGGTGTTCAGCCCGCCGACCAAGACCCGCGCCGGCTCGAGGTTCATCTCGTCGGCGGACAGCGAACCCAACCTGTCCGGACGCAACGAAGGGCGGCCGGTCGGGCCCAAGGGCACGGGACGGAAGATCAACATCTTCGGTTCCGGTGAGACGCCCGGCTTCGAGGATTACACCAGCGATCTCGGCTTCTCCGTCTTCACGATCGCCAAGGACGGCCGGCCCGAGGACGGCACCAACTCGAACATGGCCATCAGGCCCTGGACGGAGGACAGCGATCCGAACATCGGCATCAAGACCGGCGAGGCCAGCGATATCTGCATTCGGGATTCTCGTGTTCTGCCGGTGACGACCAAAGTCCTTCAACGCATTGCCGGGCCGGGGTGCCGCATCACCTTCTCCGGTACCGATCGCAGCACCGAAGCGATCGCCAATCTGAAAGCAGCTTTTCCCAATGTGACGCCCAGCGAAGAAACGGCGAACTCCCTCGTGCTCGAGCTTCCCTGACCATCGTCTTTACGGCGACGGCGAACTCGGTCAGGGTTGCAGCATGTCGGATCGAGTTGCAGGCAAGGTCGCGCTGGTCACAGGCGCGGCATCGGGTTTGGGAAAAGCGACGGCCGAGCGTTTGGCCGAAGAGGGGGCGGCGGTCGTGGTCGCTGATATCCGCCTCAAGGAGGCCGACGAGGTTGCTGCGGCGATCTCCTCGACGGGCAGCCGGGCGAAGGCGCTGCAGCTCGACGTCACCAGCGAGGCCGACTGGATCGCCGCCGTCGCGGCGACCGAGCAGGCCTTCGGCAAGCTCGACGTCCTGGTGAACAATGCCGGCACTGCCGACGGCACCTGGGTTCACAAGCTTACCCTGGAGCGCTGGCGGCAGATCCACGCCATCAATCTCGACGGCGTCTTCCTCGGCATCAAGCACGGCGCCGAGGCGATGAAGCGGGCCGACGGCGGCTCGATCGTCAACATTTCGTCGGTGGCGGGGCTCGTCGGCATCGCCGAAGCGGCCGCAGCCTACTGTTCGAGCAAGGGCGGCGTCACCTTGCTGACCAAGGCGACGGCGCTGGAGTTCGCCCTGCTCAAGACCAACATCCGCGTGAACTCCGTCCATCCGGGCTACATGGACACGCCCATGCTGCAGGGCGTGATCGCGGCCTATCGCGAACCCGAGGAGGCGCGGGCACGCCTCACCTCCAGCGAGCCGCTCGGCCGTCTCGGCGAGCCGCGCGACATCGCCAACGCCGTGCTCTATCTCGCCAGCGACGAATCGAGATTCGTCACCGGCTCGCAGATGGTGGTCGACGGCGGCTTCGCGGCGCGCTGATCGCAAGAGGCGTCATCGATCCCGCCTGTCATGCGCATCGAATGCCGATTCGCTTGTGTAGTTTGAGGCCGTCGGCTGGCGCGGCATCGCGATCTCGCTTCGATCGAACCGGATGGCGGAAATGGCGCGATCATTCGTGATCAAACAGTGATCCCTCGTTGATTTCTATTCGCACCTAGAATTCTTCGTCGCTAAAATCCGAAGCGGGAAGGGGCTTTGTCTGGCGCTCGCGAAGAGGCAGGGGTGTCTCGATCGCTTGGAGGTGGGTGACCATCTCAGCGCTTCGACAAGGGATGTGGGTCGTCATTGACCCCTATGCGTATGCTCACATTCGTGTGAGCGCGTTTGCCGATGCCGGGCTGCAGTCGATCAGGCTGCTGTTCGGCAAGCCGGCAACCTGATGCCTCCTCATACTGCAGTTGGGAAGCGGTCGATCGCCAGTGGGATGGCGATCCAGCGAGGGACGGAGGCAATGCAACCAGAGGTCAATGCGGTCGAATCGCACGAGAGCGAAGCGCCGATCGAGATCGGTCGAGAGCCGACACCGGAGATCCGGATCATCATCGTCGACGGCGACGACTATTTTCGCGAAATGCTGTCGAACGAGCTGAGCGAACAGGGCTTTGCGGTGACGACCTTTTCGGGTGCCCAAGCCGTTCTTGCCGCGCCGGACACCCTGTCCTCCGCGGATCTCGTCGTTCTCGACTGGGGCCTTACCGGCGATTCGGGCCTCGACCTGTTGCGCCTGCTGAGGCGCGAGGGGGTCAATCTCCCGATCGTGTTCCTGACGCGCCGGCTGATTGCCAGCAATGAGAGCCTTGCCCTAGAGCACGGCGCCATCGACTTCATCGACAAGTCGCGCGGCATGTCCGTTTTGGCGCTGCGGCTTCGAATTGCCGCCTGCATCAAGGTGCCGGAGTCGCGACGGGACAAGGTCCTTCAGGTCGGAAAGCTCATGCTCAAGCCCTATATCAGCCGCGCCTTCTGGGATGGCGTGAGCATCGAGCTGACGGTCGGCGAATTCAAGATCATCAACCTGCTCGCCAGCAATGCGGGCCGGCACGTGTCCTACCGCGAGATCTACGATGTGCTGCACTATCGCGGCTTCGTCGCCGGCGGCGGCGAGAACGGCTACAAGACCAACGTCCGATCTGCCGTGAAGCGCATCCGCCGCAAGCTCGAGAAGTACGATCCGACCTTCGACCGGATTCAGAACTACACGGCCTTCGGCTACATCTGGGCTGTGGACTGACACGTCCACGCGATCGTCAAGAATCGAACGGATCGACTCGTCGAACCGGAACACGCCAGAACTTGGCGCCAACAAAACAAGGACGGCATCACTCAAATGGGTGATGCAGTGTTTGCGGACGCGCTGCCTGCGCTACAAGAAAATCGTGTCGTGTCGTTTGCAAGCCGGCGGTGCGTCGTTCGCGACCGCGCGGTGTTCTAGATCCGCGTCGACAGCCAGATCGCCAGCCGTGAGCCGGCCTTGATGGCTGCCGACAGCGCTTCGTAGGCGGGGGCCTGTTCGGCGCCTGAGGCCAGCGCTTCGTCGCGGTGCTCGAGCTCCTCGGCGCGGAACTTCTCGACCGTCGACTTCAGCTCGGCTTCGTCGTCGCCGAGTTTGGCCGCCTGGCTGGCATAGTGTTCCTCGATCGTCTCCTCGACCGCGACCGTGCAGGCCATCGCGGCCTTGTCGCCCATCAGCGCCGTGGCGGCGCCGAGCGCAAAGCCCGCAACGTGCCAGAGCGGTGAGAGTGCGGTCGGCCGCACGCGGCGCTCGACCAGCAGGCGGTCGAAGACCTTGTTGTGCTCGCGCTCCTGGCGGGCCATGTGGGCGATCTTGCGGCCGGCGTCGCTGTGGCTGCGGCCGGTCCAGCGCAGCGCGGCGAGCTGACCTTCGTAGATGCGAACGGCGCCGAACTCGCCGGCTTGGTCGACGCGGATCGTGCGCTCGACCAGCTCGCGGGGATCGGGGTCGCCGGGATTGCGGTTGTCGCCGGTTTTCATGTCGAGGTCCTCGCCAGCCTGGATACACCCGATCCCAGCACGATGGCCAACAAGGCCGAGAGGATCGCGTTCCAGCCGGCCATCGAGATGCCGGCGAGCTTCCAGGCGGGCTCGTCGCAGCGGACCATCTTGGCGCTGAACAGGATCTTCTTCAGCTCCTCGGGCGAGAGGCCGGTCGGGATGGTACCGGAGCAGGCCTGCGGCCCCGCCCACCAGCGATATTCGACGCCGGCATGGAACACGCCCAGCCCCGCCGTCACGGCCACGGCGGCAACGGCCACGATCAGCAGGACCAAGGGCAGCAGGCCGGTGGCCAGCTTGCGGTTGCCCGAAGCGGCGAAGGCGGCGAGGCCTGCGACCATGGCTACCATGTGCGGCCAGCGCTGCCAGTGGCACATCTCGCAGGGCGCGAGACCCAGCCCATACTGGAAGAAGAGGGCGCCGCCCAGCAGGGCGCCGCTGCCCAGCACCGCCAGCAGGCCGAGCTGGCCGGCAAGCGGCAGACGCTGAGCCGAAGAAGTCATCGCGGGCGACGCCATCGACAATATCCCTAGAAGACAATATCCCTAGAACATGTAGCGGAAGGCGACGAAGCCGCCGATCAGTGCGATCAGGAACAGCCAGGTGAGCAAAGTCAGGCGTTCCTCGATGAAGGCGCGGATCGGCTCACCGAACTTCCACAGCAACGCTGCCACGAGGAAGAAACGCGCGCCACGCGTCACAATGGACGCCCACACGAATGTGAAGAGGTCGAAATGCGCGGCGCCTGAAGCGATCGTCACCAGCTTGTAGGGAATCGGCGTCAGGCCCTTGATCAGGATAATCCAGATCCCGTACTCCTCGAAGCCCGAGCGGAAGGCGGCGAGGCCGGATTGCAGGCCGTAGGTCTTGACCACCCATTCGCCGATCGTCTCGAAGAAGTAGTAGCCGATGGCATAGCCCAGCAGGCCGCCCAGCACCGAGCAGACGGTACAGACCAGCGCGATGCGGAACGCCTTGTCGCGATTGGCCAGCACCATCGGCACCAGCATCACGTCGGGCGGAATGGGAAAGAACGAGCTCTCCATGAAGGAGACGGCGCCCATGGCGGGGATCGCGTGACGATGTTGGGCGAGGCGGATCACCCAGTCATAGAGGCGGCGAATCATGTGGCCCGTTTCCTAGCAGGCCAGTCCCTGGCAGGCGAGGGCGAGGTTTGGCAAAGTCGCTGGCATGTCACTACTTGCCCAACCCCTGAAACTGCCGAACGGCATCGTCCTCAAGAACCGCATCGGCAAGGCCCCTTTGACCGAGGGCCTGGCCGACGAGATGAACCGCGCAACCGCGCGTCACGCCAGTCTCTACGGCAAATGGGCCGAAGGTGGGGCAGGCGTCGTCGTCACGGGAAACGTGCAGGTGGATCGGCGCTATCTCGAGCGGCCGGGCAATGTCGTGATCGATGGCAGCCTGGGTGAGGTTGAAGGCGGCCTGGAGGCGTTGCGCGCCTATGCGCGGGCCGGCACGGCACACGGCACCCAGCTCTGGATGCAGATCAGTCATCCCGGTCGGCAGACGCCGCGTCGCGTTTGTGATCATCCCGTGGCACCCTCGGCGGTGCCGCTCGCCCTGCCGGAAAGCGCCTTCGCCCGCCCACGCGCCATGACGGCCGACGAAGTGGCCGAGGTGCCACGCCGCTTCGCCCACACGGCGGCGATGGCGCGCGCGGCGGGGTTCACCGGCGTGCAGATCCATGCCGCGCACGGCTACCTGCTCAGCCAGTTCCTGACGCCGCTGGTGAACAAGCGCGAGGATCGATGGGGCGGCGGCCTCGCCGCACGCGCCGGCCTGCTGCTCGAGGTCGTGCGCGCCGTGCGACAGGCGACGGCACCGGGCTTCTGCATTTCGGTGAAGCTCAACTCCTCGGACTTCCAGCAGGGCGGCTTCTCCAACGAGGAGTGCCTGCAGGTCGTGCGCTGGCTGGGCGAGGCCTCGGTCGACCTGATCGAGATCTCGGGCGGCAACTACGAGCGGCCGGCGATGATGGGCAGCGGCGCCAAAGAGAGCACGGTGAAGCGCGAGGCCTACTTCCTCGACTATGCCCGCCTCATCAAGCAGGCCGCGCCGGTGCCGATCATGCTGACCGGCGGCTTCCGCACCAAGGCCGCGATGGAAGGCGCGCTGGCCGAGGGCGCCTGCGACGTGATCGGCCTCGGTCGGCCGATGTGCGTCGACACCGATCTGCCCCATCGGCTGCTGACCGGCGAGACCGACCGCGCCGAGGCCTACGAGGACCGTATCGTGCCGGCCAAGGCCGGCCTCGGCTGGTTCTGCCTGCAGCTCATCGCCCACGGTGACGGCCGCGATCCCGATCGTGCGATGAGCGGCGACGATGCCATCAAGGGCTACATCGCCAACGAGGAGAAGACGGCGGCGGCGCTTGTCGGGCGGTGAGGATGGCGTTGATTGAGAAAGGTCCCTCGCTACGCTCGGGATGACACCTTTGCTGTAGCGACAAAACACCGTGTCATCCCGAGCGACAGCGAGGGACCTTTAATGATCCGTAAAGATCCCTCGCAGAGGCTCGGAATGACGGCCAGGGGCCGTCATTCCGCCGCCTGCTTCAGCCGCGTCGGCACCGTCTCGCCGGCGAACAGGGCGGCGCGGGCGGCTTCGTATTCGGCCTTGAGGCGGGCCACGATCTCGGCGGCGGGCGGGGCGTCGTAGATCTGGCCCACGCCCTGGCCCGCACCCCAGATGTCACGCCAGGCCTTGGCCTTGGTGTTGCCGCCGGAGCCGAAGTTCATCTTGCTCTTGTCGGCCTCGGGCAGCGCGTCGGGGTCGAGGCCCGAAGCGGCAATGCTGCGCTTCAGGTAGTTGCCGTGCACGCCGGTGAAGAGGTTGGTGTAGACGATCTCCTCGCCGTTCGAGTCGATGATGCACTGCTTGTTGGCGTCGGTCGCGTTGCCTTCCTTGCTGGCCGTGAAACGCGTGCCGAGATAGGCGAGGTCGGCGCCGACCGCCTGCGCCGCCAGCACCGAGGCGCCGTTGGAGATCGAGCCCGAGAGCAGGATGGTGCCGTCGTAGAACTGGCGCACTTCCGGCACCAGGGCGAAGGGCGACAGTCGGCCGGCATGGCCGCCGGCGCCGGCGCAGACCAGGATCAAGCCGTCGACACCGGCCTTCAGGGCGCGCTTGGCGTGGGTGATGTTGGTGACGTCATGGAACACCAGGCCGCCATAGCGCTTGGCCGACTTCACCACGTCGTCGGGCGCGCGCAGCGAGGTGATCTGGATCGGCACCTTGTACTTCTCGCAAAGGTCGATGTCGTGCTGCAGCCGGTCGTTGGAGCTGTGCACGATCTGGTTGACCGCGAAGGGCGCCACCTTCTTGTCGGGATTCTTGGCCTTGTACTCGCGCAGCTCGGTGGTGATGCGCTGCAGCCACTCCTCGAGCATCTCCTTCGGCCGGGCGTTGAGCGCCGGGAAGGAGCCCACGATGCCCGCCTTGCACTGCTCGATCACCAGGTCGGGGTTGGACACGATGAACAGCGGCGCACCGACCACCGGGATCGAGAGGTTGTCGCGCAGCAGGGCGGGCAGGGCCATCGTTTCACTCCATGGAATTTATGTTCGACGAATTGCAGGCGGATCTAGCACGAAGTCGGGCAGGGCACGACGCCCGACGGGCGTCTACTTCAAGAGCTCGAAGGCGCCGCCCTTCTCCAGGGCGCGCTTGTAGGACGGGCGGGCATGGATGCGGTCGAGGAAGGCCTGCAGTCGCGGCATGCGGCCGCCCAGCCCGGCGCGGGCCGAGGCCGCCTCGAGGGGGAAGCTCATTTGGATGTCGGCGGCGGTGAAGTCGGCGCCGGCGAACCAGTCGCGGCCGGCAAGCTCGCCTTCGAGGAAAGCGAAGTGGTTGGCAATCTGCGGGCCGAGCAGGGCTTTGTCGGCGCCCGAGGCGATGGCGCGCGCCACCGGCCGCATGAAGATCGGCACGCGCGTCGGCAGGCGGCCGAACACCAGCTTCATGAACAGGAGCGGCATCAGCGAGCCCTCCGCGTAATGCATGAAGTAGGTGTAGCGCAGCCACTCGGGCGTGCCGACGGCCGGCGTCAACCTGCCGCCGCCATAGGTCTGCGACAGGTATTCGAGGATGGCGCCCGATTCGGCGATCGTCTTGTCGCCGTCGCTGATCACCGGCGACTTGCCGAGCGGATGCACCGAGCGCAGCGACGCCGGCGCCATCATCGAGGGCTCACGCTTGTACGGCTTGATCTCGTAGGCGAGGCCGAGCTCCTCCAGCATCCAGAGGATCCGTTGCGAGCGCGAGTTGTTGAGATGATGGACGACGATCATGGTCGGCTCCTTTCATGGTCCACTCCTTCTTTGGCGAAGGAGAGGAACTCAATTCATGCTCCTCTCCCCCGTCTGCGGGGGAGAGGTTGGGTGAGGGGGATATCACCTGTAACCCCCTCACCTGGCCTCTCCCCCACTGCGTGGGGGAGAGGAATCCGATCCTACAGATTCGCTTAGAGCGGGCCGGGGCGCCAGTTGCCGTGGAAGCCGGCCGGCACCCGGCTGCTCAGATGGGCCAGGGCCACCGGGCCCTTGGCGATGTCGGTCGCGTCGAAGACCGCGAGGTCGCTGCGGCCCTCCTCGGAGCGGAAGATGGTGCAGAGCACCCAGCCGTCGCCCTCGGCGGCGTCCTCGGCCCGCGGCACGAAGACCGGCTCACCGAAGCGATCGTCGGCGCCGGCGTTCCAGGTGACGTTGCGGCCGGTCTGCAGGTCGTAGTGCGTGATGCCCTCGGCGCGCCGCACGCCGGCCTCGGCGATGTTGCCCGACACGATCCAACCGTGGCGGTAGTCGCTCATGCAGAAGCGTTCGTCGAAGCGCGGGAATTCACCGGCGCGGTCGTCGAGCTGCTCCTCCTTGAAGGTGTTGCCCTGGCCATCGAGGTCGAAGGTCCAGCGGAACAGCCGTGCCGCCGGCGCCTGCTTGGTCGAGGGCGAGCCGTCGGGCAGCGGGAAGAGCGGCGCCACGTCGTACTTCATGACGTCGATCACGACCTTGCCGTCGGCCGTCTCGAAATGGTTCATCGGATGGAAGACGTAGCAGGGCGGCGCGCTCACCCACTTCACGTCGGCGACCGTGCCGCCGCGCGGGATGAAGGCGATGTGGCTGCCCTTGTCGGGCTCCCAGGCGAAGGGCGGCTTGCCGCCCATGGCGCGTTCCATCGACGAGGTCAGCGGGAAGATCGGCACGACGATCCAGTTCCGCGTCACGGCGAAGTCGTGGATCATCGACGGATAGGGCCCGTCGAGGATCTCGGCGCGGGTGATCGTGCCGTCGGCAGTGACGCTCTGAATGCTCACTTCCTTGGTGAAGCGGCCCTTTGCCGAGTAACCGAAGAACACCATCTCGCCGGTCTTGGGGTCCGTCTTGGGATGGGCGGTGAAGGGGCCGCAGAGCTTGTCGCCGTAGGTCTCGTAGCCGTCCTTCGGTCCGACCGGCATCAGGCTGGCCGGATCGAGCGAGTAGGGCGCATGCGCTTCCTCGAGCGCCAGCAGCTTGTTGCCGTGCCAGACGATGTTGGTGTTGGCGATGGTCGAGTTCAGCGCCATGACGCGCGGATCGGTGAAGCGGGGATTGCCGAAGGTGCCGGAGAGGCCCTCGCCCTCCTTGTTCTCGATCTGCCACTTCGGCGTGCGCACCCAGCGGTTCTTGTAGGAGACGTTGCCATTCTCGATGTGGAAGGCGTGGATCATGCCGTCGCCGCCGAACCAGTGGTACGGCCCGCGCGGCGCGAATTGCGGGTTGGGGCCGTTGCGATAGAGCGTACCGCAGAGCTCCTTCGGCATCTCGCCGGTGATCTGAAGATGGCCGGCATCGGCCTCGGTGTTCACCGGGGCGTAATAGCCGCGCAGGAAGGGATTGTCGGTCGGAAAGGGCTTGGCCATGGCGCGCTCCTATCGTTGGGCAGGCAACGGATCGTCGGGCGGAAGATAGGCGAGGACGTTAACGGTAACGCTGTGTATCTATCGGACGCTATCAATACACGGCGTTTCCCGCAAGAGGAGTCTTGAGATTATTCGCCGGTCGAGTCGGGGGAGGAGGCGACCGGGACGGGGCGGTTTTCGAGGCGGCGGCAGAGCCCGTAGCCGATGCCGCCGACCGCCAGGATCAGCAGGCCGCAGGCGAGCTGGGTCGCCACGGCGCCCATCACCTCGAAGAACCAGGTCGCCACCAGGCTCGAGACCAGCATGGCGGCCGCCATCACGACCAGGCGCAGGCGGAAGACGCGGGCGATGTCGTGCCCGTGGAAGACGGTCTGCATGCGCGTGATCATCGGCACGAAGAAGAACGGCCCGCCGACGCCGGCGACCAGCGCACCGAGCATCATGGCCGGCAGCATTGCCTCGGCCGGCAGGAACCAGACGGCGAGCGCCAGGAAGGAAAAGCCGCCGCCCATGGCGACGTAGCCCAGGAACATGGTGGAGAGCGGGCGGCGAAAGCGGACCGAGCCCGCGATGATGTTGCCGCTGACGTCGCCCACGCCATAGGCGCCCATGACCAGGGCGTAGGCGGCGAGGTCGCCGAATCCGAGGAAGGTGGGGCGATACTCCGTGACGATCAGGGCGATGGCGAGGCTCAGCGCCACCATCCACGGTCCGTTCATCACGGCGTTCACGACCAGCACCGTCCCGATCACGCGTTCGCGGACCATCAGGCGAAAGCCGGCGGTGAGGGCATCCCAGGCGCCGCGCCAGCCCGGCGCCATGCGCACGGGGTCGGCGAGGCCGCCGCCGGTCAGCCGATGCCGCGCCATGTGGAGCGCAATGCCCGAGATGATGAAACCGATGGCCGTCGCCGACAGGAAATGAATCACCGGCAGAAAGAGGTGCAGCAGTGCCGCCACCATGGGGCCGAGCAGCCGGGCGATGCGATAGGTGGCGTCGAACAGGCCGTTGATCGCCTGCTGCTCGTCGCGATTGGGCACCAAGGTCGGGATGGTCGATTGCAGGGCCGGCGAGAAGACCATGCGCAAGGCGGCGAGGCCGACCGACGACAGGATCAGCAGCGTGATGGAAATCCCGGAGACGTAGTAGCCGACCACCGGCAGGAAGGCGAAGGCTGCACTCCAGGCGCGCGAGCCGATCATCGCGCGGTCGGGACGCCAGCGATCGAAGATCACGGCGCCGAACAGGCCGGCGACCAGCATGGCGACGTACTGAACGCCGGTGACGAGGCCGGCCATGTTGCCGGCGACCTCGACGGCGAGCCAGACGCTCGCCACCCGGAAGAGATCCTCGCCGATCGTGGAGGTGCAGAGGCCCGACCAGACGATCTGGACCGCGCGATCCTTCAGCGGCCGAAAGACGGGGATCATGCGGCGGCCACGGTCACGATGCCGGGCACGACGCCGCGCAAAGCGTCACTTCACCCACACCCCGCCATCCTTGTTCTTGTACCCCAGCGACAGGTAGGCCGCGTCGACCAGCGCCTGGCCGCGCTCGTTCATCAAGAGGCCAGGGCCCATGCGGTTCATGGTGTAGCCGAACGACAGCCCCGCGGCCGGATCGGCGAAGCCCAGTGAGCCGCCGGCGCCGACATGGCCGAAGGCGGCACTGCCCAGGATCACGCTGTCGCAGTCTTCGCCCCACAGCTTCGCTGCCATGCTGCGGCGGCGGTTATCCATCGACTTCATGAAGCCCAGCGCAAAGCGCGTCGGGATGCGCAAGGTCGCGTCGTCGTGCGTGGCCATCGAGACCTCGCCCATGCGGGTCAGTGTCTTGGCATCGACGAGCTTGCCGCCGCCATTTGCCAGCGGCGCGTACATGCCGGCCAGACCGCGCGCGTTGGTGATGCCGTTGGCCGCGCCGATCTCAGCGGCATGCCCGGCGCGCGTGTTGGCGCCGCCCGAGCGCCAGGCGCCGTTGTTGAAGTAGAAGAGGGCGGGGATCGATTCCTTGTTGGTCGCGAGGTCGCGCATGAAGGGCGTCACCGCATCGGCCGCCTTGTAGACATGCGCCACGATCGGGGCCACGCGCGGCTCCATCGCCTCGGGCAGGCCGATCCAGAAGTCGAGGCCGAGCGGGCCCGCGATCTCCTCGCGAAAGAAGGCTCCCAGCGACTTGCCCGAGGCCCGGCGCACCATCTCGCCCACCGTCCAGCCGAAGGTGAAGCCGTGATAGCCGTTGCGCGTGCCGGGCTGCCAGAACGGCTCCTCCTCGGCCAGCCGCGTCGTCATGTAGTCCCAGTCGTAGGGGCCGTCGTCCTTCACCTTGGCGCGCACCGCGGGCACCGCCGAGGAATGGTCGAGCATCATGCGCGTGGTGACGTGCGCCTTGCCCTTCTGGCCGAACTCCGGCCACAGCTCGGTGACCGGCGCGTCGAGATCGAGCTTGCCGCGCGAGGCCAGCACATCTGCGCAAAGCGCCGTCGCGCCCTTGGTGCAGGAGAAGACGATCGACAGCGTATCGCGCGTCCAGGGCGCGGCGGTCTTCTGGTCGGCGACGCCGCCCCACAGGTCGACGACGGGCTCGCCGCCCACCGTCAGGCTGACCGAGGCGCCGATCTCGCCCTTGCTGTCGAAGTTGGCCTTGAAAGCTTCGGCGACGCGCTCGAAACCCGGCTTGCAGAGGCCTTCTGTCATTTTGGCTCCGGCGGTCATTTCGGCTCCGGCAAGTCGAAGACGTTGAGGAGAAAGCGCGCGGCCAGCTGCAGGCCCGTCTCGTCGATGCTGTGGCCCACGCCCTTGGCGATATGGACGCCGACCTCGAGGCCGGCCGCCGTCAGCGCTTCGGCGGCGCGCTGGGTGAGCCCATGCGGCAGCATCTCGTCGCTGTCGCCATGGACCAGCAGCACCGGCGGCTTGTTCTGCAACTGCGACTGCAGGAGTTCGGCGCCGGCCAGCATGCCGGAGAAGCCGACGATGCCCGCGAGCTGCTTCTTGCGCCGCAGTCCGACATGCAGCGCCATCATGGTGCCCTGGCTGAAGCCCACCAGCACGGTCTTCGCTTCGTCGAGGCCGTGCGCGGCCATGGTCTCGTCGAGGAAGGCGTCGAGCACGGGAGCGGCGGCCTGCACGCCGGCCAGCGCGATCGCCGGATCGAGGCGGGAGATGCCGAACCACTGATAGCCGAAGGGATTGCCTTCGCAGGGCTGCGGCGCGTTGGGGGCGTGGAACACCACGTCGGGCATGAGCTGGCCGAGCAGCGGCGCCAGGCCGATCAGGTCATTGCCGTCGGCGCCGTAGCCGTGCAGCAGCACGACGAGGTGACCGGGCTTGCCTTGGTTGTGGGGGCCGTAGCTCGGGCCTTCGAGTCTGGTCATACGAATTTGCTCATGCTTTTTTCTCCCGAGCGCTCCAGTCCGGCATGTTGCGGCGATAGTGCCAGAGCACCAAAGCGGCCGCGCTGCGCCAGGGCCGCCAGGCCTCGGCGATCTTGAGCAGGCGCTTGGCGTCCGGCCGCGTGCGCAACTTCTTGAGATGCTGGGCGGCGACGACCAGGCCGAGATCGAGACCCGGCATGATGTCGGGGCGGCCATGCGCGAACATCAGGTAGATCTCCGCGGTCCACGGGCCGATGCCCTTGGCCTGGGTCAGCATGGCGATTGCCGCCGTATCGTCGAGATCGTCGAGGGCACGGAAGTCGATGCGCCCCTCGACGATGTCGGTCGCGAGGCTGCGGCCGTATTTCATCTTGGCGCCGGAAAGGCCCACGGCGCGCAACTGCTCGTCGGTCTGTTCGAGGAAGGCGGCCGGATCCATCGAGGGCACGGCTGCTTCGAGCCGCAGCCAGATGCTGCGGGCGGCATGAACCGAGACCTGCTGGCCCACGATCGAGCGCATCAGCCCGCCATAGCCGGTCGGCACCTCGCGCAGCTCCGGCGCGCCCGCTTCGGCGAGGGCGCGGGCGATGTCGGGATCGATCTCCGACAATTCCCGCAGGGCCTTCTTCAGGGTCTTCTTGTCGAGGACGATGCGCTTTACGGCTGTGGCCATGGTCCATCCGCCATAGCACGCGCCGGGGCAGAACTGTAAGTTCGGCCTGTGAGGAACGAAAACACGAGGCACTCCTGCCTCCCCATTCAAATGCTATGGAGTGGGCAGATTGCTCTTCGGTCCTCTCCCGCGACGCGGGAGAGGAAGGGGCCCCGTGCGCAGCATGGGGGAGGTGAGGGTGCGAGCCACGGAGATGGCATGTGCGTTGAGAAATCCCCCTCACCCGTCCTCTCCCCCAAGAGGGAGAGGAGAAAGAGAGAAGACGCTGGTACGCGGGCACCTCCCCCGCAAAGACGGGGGAGGAGATGAGGTGATGAGAAATAGAGCGCTCCCCCGACTGCCGGCGCTGCATGCCGCGATGTTGGACCGCGTCATTGCCGTGACGTCGGTCGATCCGTGTTTCGAGGCGCTCCTGGGCACGGGCTCGCTCGTGTCGGGAGGTTTCGACGCGGAGTCCGACCTCGACCTGGTGCTGGTGGCCGAGACCGATCGCTACGGCGAGGCGATGGCGGAGCGGCGGGTGTTCGCCGGCCGTCTCGGCGACCTGCTGGCCTCCTGCACCGGCGAACATGTCGGCGAGCCCCGGCTGCTGATCTGTCTCTATGGGCCGCCTCTTCTGCATGTCGATCTGAAGTTCGTTGCGTCGGACGATCTCGGCCATTTCTCCGAGCGACCGCGCGTTCTGTGGGCGCGCGACGCCAGCGCCGTCGAGCTGCGGCTCGACGCCATGACGTTCGAGCCCGAGGCGCACGACGCGCAGTGGTACGAGGACCGGGCCTGGCTCTGGCTGCATTACAGTGCCGCAAAGCTGCGGCGGGGCGAATATTTCGAGGCGCTGAGCGGGCTCGATTTCTTTCGCGACGTCGTGCTGGGGCCGATGCTGCGGCGAAATGCGGGCGAGCGGCCGCGCGGCCTGCGCCGCATCGAGGGAAGCCCCGGGGCGCAGGCGCGCCTCGTGCCGACCTTGGCGGCCTACGATCGGGCCGCCATCCTCGAAGCGCTGCATCGGACGATTGCTCTCTATATGGAGCTGCGCGCCGCCGATCCGCCGCCCGCGCCCACGCCGCACATGCCGGAGGCACTGCTCGACTATGTCGAGGCTCGCTCCGTTGAGACACGTCGTTGAGCGTCGTCACGCGGTTTGCCCCGAGCCCGACCGGCGAGCTTCATCTCGGCAGCGCCTATTCGGCGCGGGTCGCCTGGCAGTGGGCGCGCGAGGCCGGCGGCCGGTTCCTGGTGCGCGTCGAGGACACCGACATCCGCCGTTGCCGCCGCGAGTACGAGACGGCGATGCTCGAGGACCTGCGCTGGCTGGGGCTCGACTGGGATGGTGAGGTGCGTCGGCAGTCCGACCATTTCGCCGATTACGGCCGGGTGCTGGACGAGCTCGACGGGCGCGGCCTGATCTATCCCTGTTTCTGCACCCGCGCTGACATTGCCCGCGAGATCGCGGCCGCCTCGAGTGCGCCTCACGGCGCGCCACATGGTCCGGACGGCCCGCTCTATCCCGGCACCTGCCGTCACCTGTCGAACGAGGAGCGCCAACGCCGCGTCGCAGACGGCGTCGAGTTCTGCATGCGGCTCGATGCGGCGCGGGCTGCCGAACAGGCAGGGCCTTACGCCTTCGTCGATGAAACGCAGGGCCGCATCGAAGGCCAGCCGCTGCTGATGGGCGACTTCGTGATCGCCCGCAAGGACACGCCGACCAGCTATCACCTCGCCGTCACGGTTGACGACCATCTGCAGGGCGTCACCCTGGTGACGCGCGGCGAGGATCTGCTGCCCTCGACTCACGTCCATGGGCTGCTGCAGAAGCTGCTGGGCTACGCTGCACCGCAATATGCGCATCATCGCCTGCTGACCGATCCCACCGGCCGCCGCTTCGCCAAGCGAGACAAGGACCTGACCATCCGCGCCCTGCGCGAGGCGGGGAAGACGCCGCAGGAGGTGTTTGCCCTGATTGATGCCTTTCCGGTGAGCGCCTAACATTCGCGGATGGACCACAACGAACAACTGGCCGTCGGGAGGCGGCTGCTCGGCCATATCGACGGCCGCACCACCGACCTGGCGGACGCGCTGTTCCGCAACAAGGTCGATGCCTATTCGAGCACGGAGCGCGCCGCCCGCGAACGCGAGGCGCTGTTCCGTGCGCTGCCACTCTTCGTGGGACTGTCGTCGCGGCTCGCCAAGCCCGGCGACTATGTGACGGAAGATGTCGCCGGCATGCCGGTGCTGCTGACGCGCGGCGCCGACGGGGCGGTTCGTGCCTTCGCCAACATCTGCCGCCATCGCGGTGCGCCGGTGGCGCAGGGTTGCGGCAATGCCCGCGCCTTCGTGTGCCCCTATCACGGCTGGACCTACGATGCGCAGGGCAAGCTGCTCGGCGTCACCGACAAGGTGGGTTTCGCCGGCCTCGATCTCGGCGCGCACGGGCTGGTGCGGCTGGCGGCGGGCGAGAAGCACGGCATGATCTTCATGCAGGCGACGCCGGTACGCGACGGCGCAAGTGCCGAGATCGACGTCGATGCGACGCTTGGGACCCTGGCGCTCGATTTTGCCGCGATCGGTCTCGACACCTATCCGATGTTCTCGGTCGATCGCGTGAACCCGCGCATCAACTGGAAGTTCGCGGTCGATACCTTCCTCGAGGGCTATCACATCCCGCACCTGCACCGGAAAACCATCGCGCCATACTTCATCGGCAATTGCGGCACCTTCGACGGCTCGGGCCGGCATGGCCGCATGTGCGTGCCGCGTACCACGATCGACGGCGTACGCGCCCAGGCCGAAGACGAGCGCAACTTCCGGCCGCACGTGATCGCCGTCTACCAGCTCTTCCCCAACACCATCATCATCTGGCAGGTCGATCACATCGAGATCTGGCGGGCCTTCCCGGACCGTGACGATCCCGGTCGCTGCGAGGTCGAGTTCTCGCTCTACATCCCGGCCGACAGCGACAAGCCCGCCGCCTACTGGGAGAAGAACCGCGACATCGCGATCCGCACCGTGATGGAAGAGGACTTCCCACTGGGCGAGCGCATGCAGATCGGCTTCGAATCGGGCGCCACGGAGGAAGTGATCTACGGCCGCAACGAGCCGTCGCTGGTGCACTTCCATAGCTCCATCCGCAGCGCCCTCGGCGTGGCGGCGTGAGCGCCGCCGACGAGCGGCTGCCCGACTTCCCGTCGGGTGGCTGCGCCGTCGTGATCGGCGGGTCGGGCGGGATCGGCCGCGCCATCGCGCTGCAGCTCGCCGAGCATGGCTGCGATATCGCACTCAACTACTTCAGCAACGTCACCGGCGCCGAGGAGACGGCCGCCCGCGTGCGTCGCGCCGGCCACGAAGTCCATGTCGGCCAGGTCGATCTGCGTGATGAGGCGATGGTAAAGAGCTTCCTCGACGAGGCGGCGCAGCATTTCGGCGGCGTGCATACCACGGTCTATGCCGCCGGGCCCTACATCCCCATGCGCTTCGTCAGCCAGCAGCCGGCGGCGACCTTTCGCGATGTCATGGAGCACGACGCCTTCGGCTGCTATCACCTGGCGCAAGCGTCGCTGCCGCATCTGCGCACCGCCAAGGGCAGTTTCACCGCCATCGTTACGCCAGCCATTCGCCGCTACGCGACCAGGGACGTGCTGAGCGCCGCGCCCAAGGCCGCCATCGAACAGATCGTGAAGGCTATCGCGGCCGAAGAGGGGCGCTTCGGCGTGCGCGCCAACGCCGTCGGTGTCGGCGTCATCACCGATGGGCTCTATCACGCCCTGGTCGATCGCGGCGACTTCGACGAGCGTTTCCTCGAAGCCTCGCGCCAGGCCAAGGCACTGAAGCGGCTGGGCACGGCGGAGGAAGTCGCCGAGGGCGTGGTGTTCCTGGCCTCGGCGCGGGCGCGCTGGATCACCGGCCAAACCCTGATGGTCGACGGAGGATATGCGTTATGAAGCGGACCAAGCCGCCTTTCCGCGCCGACCAGGTCGGCAGCCTGTTGCGCTCCGCGCCCCTCAAGGCCGCGCGCACCAGGCGCGCCACAGGCGAGATCACGCCGGCCGAGCTGGCGGCCATCGAGGATGCCGAGATCAGGAAGCTCGTCGCCAAGCAGGAGGAGATCGGGCTGCAGGCGGTGACCGACGGCGAGTTCCGCCGCTCCTGGTGGCACTACGATTTCCTGGCCGGCCTCGATGGTGTCGAGCTGGTGAGCGTGGCACAGGGCCTGCAGTTCAAGGGCACCGAGACCAAGGCCGAGGGCCTGCATGTCCACGGGCGGATCGACTTCACCGATCATCCGATGATCGGCCACTTCGCGTTCTTGAAGTCGGTCGCGAAGGCGGTGCCGAAGATGACCATCCCGTCGCCCACGGCGCTCCATTATCGCGGCGGGCGCAAGGCGATCGAGACCTCGGTCTACCCCGAGATGGAGGCCTTCTTCGAGGATCTCGGCAAGGCCTACGCCAAGGCGGTACGGGCCTTCGGCGAGGCGGGCTGCACCTACCTGCAGCTCGACGAGGTGTTCGTGGCCTATCTCTGCGACCCGGCACAGCGCGAGTACCTGCGCGGCCGCGGCGACGATCCCGACAAGCTGCTGCATATCTATGCCGACCTGGTGAATGCGGCGGTGTCCGGCCGCACGCCCGGTATGACGATTTCCATGCATCTCTGCCGCGGCAATTTCCGCTCGACCTGGATGGCGCAAGGTGGCTACGAGCCGGTGGCCGACGTGCTGTTCAACAAGATGGGCGTCGACGCCTACTTCATGGAGTACGACAGCGATCGCGCCGGCGGCTTCGAGCCGTTGCGGATGCTGCCCAAGAACAAGCACGCGGTGCTGGGCGTGATGACGTCCAAGACCGGTGCCCTCGAAGACAAGGAGCTGCTGAAGCGCCGGCTCGACGAGGCGGCGAAGTTCGCCGACCTCGATCAGCTCTGCCTCTCGCCGCAATGCGGCTTTGCCAGCACCGAGGAAGGCAACCTGCTGGCCGAGCAGGAGCAATGGGCCAAGCTCGCCCGCTGCGTCGAGGTCGCCCGCGACGTCTGGGGGTGAGGGGGAACTGTTGAGGGCGCGTATCATCTAACTTGTCCTCTCCGCCCGCTTCGCGGCTTGTAACCAAGCCGCTTTAGCGGGGGGAGAGGAAGGGGACCCACGCGGAGCGTGGGGTAGGTGAGGTGGGTCAAACGCCTCTCAACTCGCACACCATTTCTGCGATCCACGCCACCTCACCTCCCCGTTGCTGCGCAACGGGTCCCTTCCTCTCCCCCGCTGCGCGGCGGAGAGGACATGTGACGTGACAGCACTAAACGCGCACGTAGATCGCTGAAATACTTTGCAACCGGCGGTAACAGTCCGTCATCAATTGTCATTTCCCTTCGGCCGGAGGGTGTGGCGATTGTCGGGCCCCAT
>MKRV01000150.1 GCA_001897995.1 Alphaproteobacteria bacterium 65-37
CCGTTCGAAAGACCAGCGTCCCCACGTGATCGTGGTCGAGGACGAGCAGTTCCAACGCGAAACCCTGATCGATTTCCTGGAGGCGAACGGCTACCGCGCCACGGGCGCGGAATCCGGCGCGCGTCTGCGCAAGCTGGTCGAGAAGGATCCACCGGCTCTCGTCCTGCTCGACCTCAGGTTGCCCGGCGGCGAGGATGGCTTCGCCCTTGCCCGGTTCCTTCGCGAGCGCAGCCGTCGCATGGGCATCATCATGGTCACGGCAAGTGGCGACACGGTCGATCAGGTGGTCGGGCTGGAAACCGGCGCCGATGACTATATCGCCAAGCCCTATGAACCGCGCGCCTTGCTGGCCCGCATCAAGGCCGTACTGCGTCGCGCCGGCGGTGCGAACGCGGCGACACCGACCGAGCGGGTGCGTATCGGCAAATGTCTGCTCGACCTGCAGTCGCGGCGGCTTGTGGCGCTGTCGGGCGAGGAGATCCCCCTTCGCGCCGGTGAGTTCGAGCTCTTGAAGCTTTTCGCCGAGAACCCCAACCGGCCGCTCAGCCGCGACTGGCTGCTCGAAACGACCAGCCACCGCGAAATGGAAGCCTTCGACCGCGCCATCGATATCCGCATCCTGCGAATCCGTCGCAAAATCGAAGACGATCCGGCCCGGCCGACCTCGATTCGTACGGTGCGCAGTGCCGGTTACATGTTCGTCCCCCCCGAAGACTGACGCCTGAAGCCGACGCGAGCCTGCAACCGGCCGCGCCATGCTGCGTTGGCCAGAACATGGCAAGCGAAACCCTTCACGAAGACCCCGGCACGCTCGGTCCGGAGGTCATTGATCGTCACCGCGCGATCGTTTCCCTGATGGAAGAGCTGGAGGCCGTCGACTGGTACGACCAGCGTGCCAAGGCCACGGCCAACCCCGAATTGCGCGCCGTCCTCGAGCACAATCGCGACGAGGAAAAGGAGCACGCCGCCATGGCGCTCGAATGGCTGCGCCGCATCGACCCCGTGCTCGACCGGCATCTGCGTACCTTCCTGTTCTCGGAAGGTCCCATTACCGAAATCGAGGCGGAGATGACCGAGGCCGGCCAGCAAGACGAGACCGGCACTCTCGGTAGTGACAGCCTTGGAATCGGCAGCTTGCGGCAACGTCGGGACGGGTGACGCCATGAAGAACCATCTGTTTCGCGACCGCGCCCCGATCACCGAGGCAGGCTGGGAGGAGATCGAGAAGGAGGCCCGACGGACATTGCGCGCCCTGCTGGCGGCACGTCGGGTCGTCGACTTCAAGGGGCCGCTGGGCTGGGGCGCCTCCGATGTCGAGCTGGGCCGCGCCGATCCGATCGATTCGCCGCCCGCGGCCGCCAAGGTTCAGGCGCGGCTGCGGCGCATCCAGCCGCTGGTCGAGCTGCGCATCCCCTTCGAGATGAGCCGCAGCGAACTCGACGCGATCGATCGTGGCGCGCGCGATCCCGACCTCGATGCCGTGACGGCAGCAGCGCGCGAGATTGCGGTCGCCGAGGATCGTGCGATTTTCCATGGCTACGACGCGGCGCAGATTTCCGGGATCTGCCAGGTCCGGGCGAAAGAGGCTGTCTCGCTTGGCGGCAGCCACGCCGACTACCCCGACGCGGTCGCCGCCGCCCTGAAGCAACTGCGCGACGAAGGCGTCGAAGGTCCCTTTGCCGTGGTGTTGAGCGAGCAGCTCTACAAGGACCTGACGGCGCGAACGGACGGCGGCTATCCGATCCTGAGCCACGTCCAGCGACTGATCGACGGGAATGTCCATGCGGCGCCCGGCCTCGACGGCGGCCTGGTGATCTCGCTGCGCGGCGGCGACTTCGAGCTCAGCGTCGGCCAGGATTTCTCGATCGGTTACCTCGATCACGATGCGGAGCGCGTGCGGCTCTATATCGAGGAAAGCTTCACCTTCCTGGTGCTCTCGGCCCAGGCGGCCGTGCCCCTGGACGCCGGCGGCACAGCGGGTGCGACGAAGGGCAGGCGCTGACCCCTGCTCCTTCCCGACGACTTCGCGATAGTTGCCGGATATGATCGCCGGGCATGATCGAGAAGCAGGAAGTCCAGGAGCTGTTCCCGACCCCATTGTGGATCGTGGATTTGCAGCCTGCCGCCGCGGCGGCATTGAATGCAAAGCTTAAGGCCGAGATCGAGCGTCTGATCGCGCCGCGGCCGGCCGTGCCTGCCGGCAGCAACTGGCAGACGCCGCAGGACCTTCACACGCGTCCAGCCTTCGCCGAGTTCACCAAGCTGGTCGAGACCGCGGCGCGCGGCGTCGCGCGCTTCCTGCAGATCGACCAGTATCCCATGACCATCACCGGCTGCTGGGCCAACATCAATCCGCCGGGCGCCTATCACCCGATGCATCACCATCCGAACAATTATCTGAGCGGTGTCTACTACGTCGCGGTGCCAGCCAAGGGCTCGCTGATCCTGTTCCAGGATCCGCGCGGGCAGGCCTCGATGATCATGCCGAAGCCGCGGCAATATTCGCGGCTCACCGCCAACGGCGCCAACGCCGAAAGCAAGGAAGGCCGGCTGCTCATCTTCCCGGCCTGGTTGAAGCACACCGTGCCTGCCAATAACGGGCAGAGCGAGCGTATCAGCATTTCCTTCAACCTGATGTTCAAGAACTTCAGCGAGACCATGGCCTCGCCACTCTGGGATCCAACGGCCGGCAAGGAAGGCTAGACGCGATCTGCTTCAAGGTGGACCGCCGTGCCTTCAGACGCTGTGAAGATAACATTGTCCACGCGCGTGCAGACGGCGGTCCGGCCTCATACCCGCCGCTGGGCGGGCTTTTTTCCGCGATCAGTTCGATAGATAACGATCCTGGAATGAGCAGGAGCTTCGATGACGCCGGATCAAATCACTCTCGTGCAAGGCAGCTTCAAGTCGGTTGCTCTTATCGCCGCCAAGACCGCCGATCTTTTCTACGACCGCCTTTTCGAGATTGCCCCGGAGGTTCGCCCGCTATTTCCGTCGGACCTCTCAGGACAGAAGGTGAAACTGATCTCGATGCTGGCGACGGCCGTGAACAACCTGCACCAGCTGGACGCCATACGGCCGGCGGTTCGCGATCTTGGTGACAGGCATCGCGATTATGGCGTGACGGCCGCGCACTATGCACCTGTCGGGGCTGCTTTGCTGTGGGCACTCGAACAGGGGCTCGGCCAATCATTCACGATCGAGACTAAAACGGCTTGGAGCGACGCCTATTCTGCCCTTGCGGGCGTCATGCTGGACGGGCGGTCGTAGGCCTGCGGAGGCTCAACTAACGCCGCGCCTTCCCGGCCCGAGCGGCTTGCGACAGGCGAAGGCACAGGCGGCGGGCGATCGCTTCGTCGGGCTGGCCGGTGCGTTTGCACTCGATCTCGGCGTCGAGGATCGTGGTGAGCGCTGCAGAAAGCCGCGGCAACGGCCAGTTGCGCAGGTGGCGCTCGAAGCGCTGGCGCACCGGGCCGCCGCGCGGCAGGCCCCGCGCCTTGAACATCGCGCCTTCGAGGTTGCCGCCCTTCGCGGCGTGGCCGGCCACGAGATGAAGCTGGTCGGCGTGGCGCTGCAGCGAGCGAACCAGTTGCACCGGATTGCCGCCCTCGGCGAAGACCCGATCGAGGGCGCGGTCGAGCGCCACCGGCTCGCCGTCGAAGGTGGCCGCGATCACGTCATCGATGCCGATCGAAGCGGTGTCGCCCAGCACGGCCGTCGCATCTTCGATCGTGATGGTCTTGCCGGAATCGCCGCCCTTGTAGAGCATCAGCTTGTCGATCTCGCTGCGCGTCTGCCCGCGATCACCGCCCAGCCGTTCGACGATCCAGTCGAGCGCATCGGGCGCGACGCCGAGGCCGAGCGCCCGGGCGGCGCTTTCGACCAGCCCTTCGAGGGCCGCCTCGTTGTCCATGTAGCAGGGCAACGCCGCGAGCGTAGGCTCGGTCTCGGCGAGCGCCCGCAGCGCCGAGCGCGGCGTGAGATTGCCGCCCTCGACGACGATCAGCGCGTCGCCGGCCGGCGCTTCCGTCAGGTTCTGCAGGGCCGTCGTCGATTCCTCGCCGGCCGGCCGCACCCGGATCACGCGCCGACCGCCCATCAGGGACAGGGCGCCGAACTCGTCGGCCAGCCGCGCCGGATCGCCCTTCAGCACGTCGCCGGCGATGTCGACGACGCGGAACGGATCCTTGAGGTCCTCGCAGACCGTCTTGGCGAGCTGGGCCGCCCGCTCGCCGATCAGGCCGTCGTCATTGCCGTAGATCACCACGCCCCGGATCTTGGGATCCGGCTTCCTGAGGAAGGCTTCGACCTGGCGCGCTTCGATCTTCACGACCGCCCTATAGCACGGCCGGGTCGACGTTGAACGAGGCGGGAGGCTCTCCCCTGCGATGACGTTCGTGCATGACGCGGTAGGCCTGCTCGAGATGCCGGACGGTCCGCGACGTGTCGAACAGCGGCGCCGTATGCCGCTGCCGCGCCAGTTTTTCCCTGATATCGCCGAGGAGAGCGGGTGTCGTGGCGAGCTTCAGCGCCAGCGCCTCGTAGTCTTCGATGCTCGTCGTGACCAGCTCGGGCAAGCTCACGGCCTGAAGCAGGCTGGCGCCGACGCGAGAAACGAAGGTTTCACCCACCAGTGTAATCATGGGAAGACCTGCCCAGAGCGCGTCGTTCGCCGTGGTGTGCGCACCATACGGAAAAGAATCGAGGAACAGGCCGGCCTGACCGTGGCGCGCCAGATGAAGCTCCATCGATACGCGTGACGCGAAAATCAGCCGGCCTGGCGCAATGCCGTGCTGCTCGGCCGTCCGTCGGAGGTTGGCCGTCGATTCGGGGCTCTCGTCGCGCAGCCACAAGAGGCTGCCATCGACTTGGCGCAGCAGCTTCATCCAGACGCCGAACACATCCGGTCGCATCTTATAGCCCGCATTGAAGGCACAAAAGACGAAGCCGGTCTCCGGCAGTCCGACAGTGTCGCGCGAAGGCGTCTCACCGGGGATCGGCCGGTTGCGGTCGCTCGGCATGAAGCTGTCGGGCAGGCGCACGACATGCTCGGCATATCCCGCGGCGAGATCCGCCGGAATGACGTGACTGTCGGCGATAATGTAGTCGATGAACGGTGCGCCCATCGTGCCGGAATAGCCGAGATAGCTTGCCTGAACCGAGGCCGGCCGATGGGCGAAGATCTGGGTTCGATGTCCTTCGGTGTAGCCGTTGAGGTTGATGGCGATATCCACCTTCAACCTCCTCATCAGCTCGGCGACGTCGTGGTCGCTCTTGCCGCGGACATCGACGAAACGGTCGAACGCCCATTGCAGTCGCTGGCGCATCTCGCTGCCGTCATCCGGACCGAGCGAGATCCCGGTGACTTCGAAACGACGGCGGTCGTGGTCCTCGAACAGACTGGCCGTCAGATGGGCGACGGCGTGCTGACGGAAGTCGGCGGAAACATAGGCGATGTGGATCCTGCCGTCCTTGCGATGGCGCGTGCGCGGCGGCGCGGCGGCAACGACGGGATACTCTGCGGCGGCGAAGGTCTCCGCGCATTGCCGCTGCGCGGCCAGGGACCGGCCGACCCCGAGAAAGAAGAACGGATCGCAGCTCGTCTGGCCGGCCTCCATGTCGGCCACTATGGCGGCGGCGGCGCTGTCGTAGTCGGTCCAGTCGCAGTAGTTCAGCCGGTTGTAGAACAGGCGCTCGCGGGCGGCGGCCAGGCCGGGGGCAAGCTCGATGGCCCGCGAGAGGCTCGCCGCCGCTTCCTCGTACCGCTTGAGCTGCTGCAAGGGTGTCGCCCGGTTGTGCAGGGTCTCCGGGTGATCCGGCCGTAGGGCGAGGGCGCGATCGTAGCTGTTCAGCGCTTCCAGCGGTCGCAGGAGCTTGAGCAGAACATTGCCCCGATTGTTGAGCGCTTCCGCATAGTCGGCCTTTTGCGCCAGGGCTCGGTCGAACTGGTCGAGTGCCTCGGCGAGCTTGCCCAGCTTGTGGAGCACGACGCCGCAGTTGTTGAGGACGCCCGGATGATTGGGCATGGCGCGCCGAACCTGCTCGTAAGCAGCGTACGCCTCCTCCAGCCGGTTCAACTTCTCCAGAACAACGGCGCAGTTGTTCAGGATGCCGGGATGGCCGGGCACGAGCTTGAGGGCCTGGCGGTACTTGGCGAGCGCAGTGTCGTAGCGCTCCTGGCGCATCGCCGCGTTACCGTCGTCGACAAGCTGTCGGGCGAGGTCGGGCGATCCGGGGGGCATGGGCGCCACGCGACCGCAGGCGACGTCGCTATACGACGACGTTGACGATGCGATTGGGCACGACGATGACGCGCTTGGGTGTCTTGCCGTCGAGGCCGCGCACCAGTTCGGGCAGGGCGAGCGCCGCCTTCTCGGCCTGGTCCTTGGGCGTGTCCTTGGCGAGCGCGACGGTGCCGCGCAGCTTGCCGTTCAACTGCACCGCCACGGTGACGGTATCGTCGACCAGCAGCGCATCGTCGGGCAACGGCCAGGGCGAATCGGCCAGCAGGCTCTTGTGGCCCAGCGCCGCCCACAACTCTTCGGCGAGGTGCGGCGTCATCGGGCCGATCAGGCGCACGAAGATTTCCAGCGCCTCGCGCAGCGCCCACTGCGCCGACTCGTCGCCGCCCTTGGCCTGATCGAGGGTGTTGGCGAACTCGTAGAGCCGCGCCACCGCCTTGTTGAAATGGAAGGCCTCGATGTCGGTCGAGATGCCGGCAATCGCCTTGTGCGCAGCCCGGCGCAAGGCCGTCGCGGCATCCGAGAAGGTCGCGGGCTTGGCCGCACCGGCGGGCGGCAGGCCGTCGATCGCCGTCGTGGCGATGCGATGCAGCCGTTGCTGGAAGCGCCAGGCGCCGGTGACGCCGGCTTCGGTCCATTCGAGGTCGCGCTCCGGCGGGCTGTCGGAGAGCATGAACCAGCGCGCCGTGTCGGCGCCGTAGTCGCGAATGATCTGGTCCGGGTCGACGACGTTCTTCTTCGACTTGGACATCTTCTCGGAGCGGCCGACCTCGACCGGGCTCCTGTCGGAGAGGCGGATCGTCCTGCCGCCCTCGACCCGTTCGACCTCCTCCGGCGTCAGCCAGGTGCCGTCGCCGGCACGATAGGTCTCGTGGCAGACCATGCCTTGCGTGAACAGCCCGTCGAACGGTTCGTCGCGGCTCGTCATCTGCACCTCGCGCATCGCGCGGGTCCAGAAGCGCGAATAGAGCAGATGCAGGATCGCGTGCTCGACGCCGCCGATATACTGGTCGACCGGCATCCAGTAGTGGTTCTCCTCGCGATCGAACGGCGCCGTCGCCAGATGCGGCGAGGTGAAACGGTCGAAGTACCAGCTCGAATCGATGAAGGTGTCGAACGTGTCGGTCTCGCGGCGCGCGGGCTTGCCGCAGCTCGGGCAGGCGACGTGCTTCCAGGTCGGATGACGGTCGAGCGGATTGCCCGGCCGGTCGAACGTCACGTCGTCCGGCAGCTCGACCGGCAGGTCCTTTTCCGGCACCGGCACGACGCCGCAGCTCTCGCAATGGATCGCCGGGATCGGGCAGCCCCAATAGCGCTGGCGCGAGACCAGCCAGTCGCGCAGGCGGTACTGCACCGTGCCCTTGCCGACCCCCATCTCCTCCAGCCGGGCGATGACCTTGGTCTTCGCGTCCTCGACCGAGAGCCCGTCCAGGAAGTCGGAGTTCACGATCACGCCGTCCTCGATGTAGGGCGCGGCGGCAATGTCGACGGCCGAGCCGTCGGCCGGTGCCACGACCTGCAGGATCGGCAGGCCGTACTTGGTCGCGAATTCGTGGTCGCGCTCGTCATGGCCCGGGCAGCCGAAGATGGCGCCGGTGCCGTACTCCATCAGCACGAAGTTGGCGGCGTAGACCGGCACCGTCTTGCCGGGCAGCAGCGGATGTTCGGCGACGAGCGGCAGCTTGTAGCCCTGCTTCTCGGCCGTCTCGACCTCGGCGGCGGCGGTGCCGGTCTTGCGGCACTCGGCGACGAAATGCTGCAGGCCGGGATCCTTGGCCGCCAGCTCGGCGACCACCGGATGCTCGGCCGACAGCGCCATGAACGAGGCGCCATAGAGCGTGTCGGGACGCGTGGTGAAGATCTCGAGCTTGCCCCAGTCCTTCTTCGCCCCGGCCGTGTCGGCCAGCTGCCAGAAGACGCGCGCGCCGCGGCTCTTGCCGATCCAGTTGGCCTGCATCAGGCGCACCTTCTCCGGCCAGCGCTCCAGCGTGTCGAGGCGGCTCAGCAGCTCGTCGGCAAAATGGGTGATCCGCAGATTCCACTGCGTCAGCTTGCGGCGCTCGACCGGCGCGCCGGTGCGCCAGCCCTTGCCTTCGATCACCTGCTCGTTGGCCAGCACCGTATTGTCGACGGGATCCCAGTTGACCCAGGCCTCCTTGCGGTAGGCCAGCCCCGCCTTCCAGAAATCGAGGAACATCTTCTGCTGGTGGCGGTAGTAGGTCGGGTCGCAGGTCGCCAGCTCGCGGCTCCAGTCGAGCGACAGCCCCATCGACTTCAGCTGCGCCTTCATGGTGGCGATATTCTCGTAGGTCCACTTCTTGGGATGGACCTTCTTCTCCATGGCGGCGTTCTCGGCCGGCAGGCCGAACGCATCCCACCCCATGGGATGCAGCACATTGAAGCCGCGGGCGCGCTTGTAGCGGGCGATCACGTCGCCCTGCGTGTAGTTGCGCACGTGGCCCATATGGATGCGCCCCGACGGATAGGGGAACATTTCGAGCACGTAGTATTTGGGCCGCGCCTTATCCATCGCGGCCTTGAAGGTCTGGCGCTCCTCCCAGACCTTCTGCCACTTGGTTTCAGTTTCGTGGAAATTGTAGCGCTGCGGCGTCGACGACACGGACCTGATCCCGAAAAACACTGAGGCCGCAGCGGATGCCCGCTGCGGCCTCTTTCGTCAAGCTTTTGGCGCGGACCCCAGGGCGTGCGGCCTGCAGGCGGTTCGCACCGGTGTCAGGAGCCGCCGGCAATGCGCAGCTGGCGCGCACGGGTCAGAATGGCATTCTCGATGTCGATATTGGTGCGCGGGTCGACCTGGGCGTCGACCCAGCCCCCGCCGCGCGCCGACGTCTGCTGCTTGAAGACCGAGACCCGCACGCCGTCGGCCCTGAGATCGCGGTCGAGAATGGTGATCTGCACCTTCATGCGCTCGTTGGGCGTTTCAGACGGTGTGTACCAATCCGTGATGATGACGCCGCCGAACGGGTCGGCCGAGACCAGCGGGATGAAGTTGATGGTGTCGAGCGAGGCCCGCCACAAGTAGGCGTTCACCGCCACGCCCGTGCCGGTGTCCTCCTTCTTCTGCGGCTTGGAGCCGAACAGGCCGCCCGGACCGAACAGGCCGCCGGTTTCACTGTTGCGACCGCCCAGGCCCTGGCGCAGATCCTCGTTGCTGCGGGCGCCGGACGGGCCGGTCGCCCGCTCGAGCGAGCTGCTGCCGTCGTTGCAGGCCCCCATGGCGAGAGGGGCAGTCAGCGCAAAGGCAATGCTGCACGCAACGACAATCGGCGATCTCGAGGAGCCCGGCATGGATTTGACGCCCTTATCTATTTTGGCCATCTGGATTGGCCGTGACGGCACGGAGGCGGCCGGACCATAGGCCCAAGCCATGGTGGACTGCAAGCGGGTGAGACAGCGTATCGCAATAAGTTTCTATAACAGACTTATACTAAAGTGCCTGCGAGTTTCTTATTAAGACTTATTTGTTTTTGCTGAAAAAACGCACCTTCGGGCCGGTGGAAAATGTGACAAAGACGCCACAGGTGCGGAGAGAATCGTACGACGGGGCGTCCATTTCTTGACCCCCTTTTTGGTGAAGTGTTTTATAGCCCTCGCCGCATTGGCGGGAGCCCGTGAGTCGCTGCGTTCAGGCTTCCACTTTCCGCCGGTCGGACAGGCCTTTTGGTACGTACCAGTCTCTGATCAATGAGAGAGGGAGAATGATGAAAAAGCTTCTACTCGGCTCGACCGCCTTGGTCGTTGGCGGGCTGATGGCCGCCCCGGCCATGGCAGCCGACCCGATCAAGATCGGCGTAGGCGGCTACTATCAGTTCTACGCGATCGCCGGCGGAATTGACTCGACCGTCGCTGCGGACGGCTCGTTCATGAAGTACAAGAGCCTCAACTTCCAGCAGGAAGGTGAAATCCACTTCATCGGTCAGACCAAGCTCGACAACGGCACGACCGTCGGTCTGCACGTCGAACTCGAAGGCTGGAACCCGAGCGGCGGCACCAACGGTGCGACCCGCACCATCGACGAAGCCTTCCTCTTCGCCTTCGGCGACTGGGGTCGTCTCGAGTTCGGTGGCCGCGACCCGGCTTCCTATCGTATGTACTACGGTACGCCGTCGGCCCTGCTCGGCTTCGGCGCCATCCAGCACAACACGAACTTCGCCTGGGCCAACCAGGCCGTCATGGCGAACAACAAGGCGTGGTTCCACGCCACGACCACGACCAACGCCGGTCAGTTCCAGGACGGCCAGGGCATCAACTACTTCACGCCGCGCTTCGCCGGCCTGCAGATTGGTGTCGGCTACCGTCCGAAGGCTAACCTCGGCCAGCAGGCGGGTGCCCTCTCCGGCCTCGGCAGCACCGGTCCGAACTCGCTCGGCGCCGGCGTTTGCGGCTTCAACGATCCGACGACCGCTCCGAACTGCCCGTCGATGGACTACTCGTGGCAGGACGTGTTCGACGTCGGCGTCAACTACCTGAACAAGTTCGGCGATGTGACGGTGGCTCTGTACGGTGCGTTCATGTACGCCTCGTTCATCCCCGGCATGCAGCCGTTCGCCACCCAGAACTACGCCAACGGTGCCAACCTGACGTCGTGGAAGCAGTGGGTTGTCGGTGCGCAGTTCGGCTATGCCGGCTTCACCGTCGGCGGCGCCATCGGCTACGACAACAACGGCCTCGGCTCGAACTACTACACCAACGTCGACAACGACACCCGCTTCTACACCGCGGGTATCATGTACGAAACCGGCCCGTGGCAGATGTCGTTCAACTGGGTTGGCTCGTTCAACACCAACGGTAACGGCTCGCAGACGATCAACAGCATCGCGCCGGGCACCAACGCCATGAGCACGGGCGCTGCCAACACCGGCGTCCCGGGCATCAATGCCAACGCCTTCGCACCGCGCGGTACGCCGGGCTCCGTCAACTTCGGCCAGGAGTCGGTCCAGAAGTTCGAAGTCGGTATCAACTACGCGCTCGGGCCGGGCGTGAAGCTGACCGGCGGTGGTCTGTACTACGCCGCGTCGGGTCCCTCGAATGCCGTCTCCGGCAATTCCTGGGGTCTGCTGGTCGGTATGGACCTGCGCTTCTAGTCGCTGGACCTACGGATAAATCGGGAAGAGCGGGCGCAAGCCCGCTCTTTTCTTTTGGGCCGCCTGCTGGTGCAGCGGGGCCCGAGCCGACTTCCCGGCGATTATGCCTTCTGCGCCACCATGTTGACGAACAGGGTCGGCAGGTAGGTGCGCGAAACCGGCAGGCGTTCGGTGGCCTGCCGGGCCAGCACGGCACGGTTGTCCTCGTGATCGAGCACGAGCTGGAAGAGACCCTGCTCGACGGCGCCGGCACGCGGATCGAGCTCGGGTCTGCCGTCGCGCTCGACCCGATAGGCGACATCGAGGCCGACATCGCCGCCGCAATAGAAGGCACTGGCCACTTCCAGCCGGCCGAACAGCAGCAGCAGGCCGCTCAGCGAGAAGCGCCAGTAGTCGTCGGGCGTGGCATGGAAGGCCTGCGACCAGGCCGTCGATATGTAGGCGACGCCCCCCGAGCGCAGCAGGCGCTCGATGTTGCGCGCCGCGCGCGCCGGATGGCGCGTCCGCTCCAGGACATGCCGGCAGATCACGAGGTCGAAC
>MKRV01000151.1 GCA_001897995.1 Alphaproteobacteria bacterium 65-37
CACGGGCGATCTGCGAGACCACCGCCTGGCTGTCCTTGCCGGCGAACGAAAGCCTGAGCGCCGCCGATCGGCCCGCCGCCGGCTCGGCATGGAGGCGGGCGCTCAGCCAGTCCGGCACCAGCCCGCCGGTGACGGTGCTGACGAAACGTCGGGTCACCTCGTGGCGAGGGGCGGCGAAGACATCGTAGGTCGAGCCTTCTTCGACGATGCGGCCCTGTTCGATGACGGCGACCCGGTCGGCCAGCGCCTTCACCACGGCCATTTCGTGCGTGATGAAGAGAATGGTGAGGCCGAGCTCGGTGTTGATCTTCTTCAGGAGCTCGAGGATCTGCTCGGTCGTTTCCGGGTCGAGCGCCGACGTCGCCTCGTCCGACAGCAGCACTTTGGGGCGTGTGGCGAGGGCGCGGGCAATGCCGACCCGCTGCTTCTGTCCGCCGGACAGCTCGGCGGGATAGCGGTCGCGCTTGTCTGCGAGGCCGACCAGATCGAGCAGGGGTGTCACCGCCTTGTCGATCTCGCTCCTCGAGGCGCCGGCGATTTCGAGCGGCAGCGCGATATTGTCGAAGACGGTGCGTGACGACAGCAGGTTGAAATGCTGGAAGATCATGCCGATCGAGCGGCGGACCTGGCGCAGCGAGCGCTCGTCGAGCGAGGTGATTTCGGTGCCGTTCACGACGACGCGGCCCGCACTCGGCCGTTCGAGGCCGTTGATCAGCCGGATCAGCGTCGATTTGCCGGCACCGCTGCGGCCGATCACGCCGACGATGGCGCCCTCGCGGACACTGAGATCGACGTCGTCCAACGCGACGACCCGCTTGCTGTTCTTGCGGGCATCGAAGGTCTTGCGAACCTTCTCCACGACGATGCCCGTGGACTCGTAGCTCGCTTTCGTGTTCAGCCGGTCATCGGCATCCGGACGCCAGGGCGCATTCATCGTCGTGCAATCGTTGTTCGAAACTGCGGGGAGGGCGTCGATTAGTCAGATGCCGAAGGGGGCGCAACCCGGCGGAGAAAGAAAGCGAAGCCGTGATCGTGTCGGCGGAATCTCGTGGCAAATCGTTCTTGCCAGTGCCGTTTGCTGGAACTGTAATTCCCCGGGACTCCGGCGCATTTGCCGAGCAAGTTGTCCCGGTAAATCCGCGTCGTTCGAAGGGAGACCCTATGAGCACAGTCCTGATCACCGGCGCCGCGCGCGGCCTCGGCCTCGACTTCGTGAAGCAGTACGCCGCCAAAGGCTGGAAGATCCATGCCTGCGCCCGCAAGCCCGACGCTCTCAAGGGCGTCAAAGGCGACATCCACGGCCACGCGCTCGAAGTCACCGACTATGCCGCGGTCAAGGCGCTCGCTCAGAAACTGTCGGGCGAAGCGATCGACGTGTTGATCTGCAATGCCGGCATCTCGGCGGGCCGGGACCAGGGCCTGGGAACGATCGAGCCGGCCGATTGGCGCCAGGTCTTCGAGGTGAACACCCTGGCGCCGCTGATGATGGCCGGCGCCTTCGTCGATCATGTCGCGCGCTCGAAGGAGCGCAAGCTCGTGGCGGTTTCGAGCCGCATGGGCAGCGTCGGGGAGAATAGCGGCGGCAGCTACGCCTACCGCGCCAGCAAGACGGCGCTGAACATGGAATGGAGCTGCATTGCCAAGGATGTCGGTGGCAAGGGCGTCACCTGCGTCGTGTTGCATCCCGGTTGGGTGCAGACCGACATGGGCGGCAAGAACGCGACCCTGACCATCGATCAGAGCGTGCCCGCCATGGTGAAGGTGATCGACGGGCTGAAGCCCGCCGACAACGGGCGGTTCATCAACTACGATGGCGGCGCGATTCCCTGGTAAGCGACCCCCTCATCGTCCGGTCAAAATCTCCATGCTGCTCAGCGAAGAACAGATCCTGATCCGCGACACCGCTCGTGCCTTCGCGCAGGAGCAGGTGCTGCCCAATGTCCGCGCCTGGGAGGCTGCGGGCGAGATCCCGCGAACGCTGCTGCAGGAGATGGGGCGGCTCGGCTTCATGGGCATGTGCGTGCCGGAGGAGTGGGGCGGTGCCGGCTCGGACATGGTCTCCTACGTGCTGGCGCTCGAGGAGATCGCCGCGGCCGATGGCGGCCTCTCGACGGTGATGAGCGTCAACAACTCCCCCGACTGTGCGGCGCTGCTGGGCTACGGCTCGCCCGAGCAGAAGGAGCGCTGGCTGAAGCCCTTGGCACGCGGCGAAATGCTGGGCGCTTTCTGCCTGACTGAGCCGCAGGCCGGGTCCGACGCGTCCAACCTCAAGACGCGCGCCGAGCGTCGCGGCAACGGCTGGGTGCTGAACGGCGTGAAGCAGTTCATCACCTCGGGCCGCACCGCCGATGTGGCGTTGGTGTTCGCCGTCACGGATCCCACTGCACCCAAGCGCGGCATCTCCTGTTTCATCGTGCCGACCACGACGCCGGGCTATCGCGTTGCCTCGGTCGAGAAGAAGCTCGGCCAGAAATCCTCCGATACCTGCCAGATCGCCTTCGAGGACTGCGCCGTCGGTGCCGACGCCCTGCTGGGCACCGAGGGCGACGGCTACCGCGTCGCGCTCGCCAACCTGGAAGCCGGTCGTATCGGCATCGCCGCCCAGGCCGTCGGCATGGCGCGGGCGGCGTTCGAGGCCGCACGCAGCTACGCGAACGAGCGCGTGGCCTTCGGGACGGCGATCGCCAACCACCAGGCGGTCCAATTCCGGCTGGCCGATATGGCCACCAAGATCACCGTGGCCCGGCAAATGGTCCTGCATGCGGCAACGTTGCGCGCCGCCGCGCGGCCGTGTCTCACGGAAGCCGCAATGGCCAAGCTATATGCTTCGGAAATGGCCGAGGAGGTGTGCTCGGCCGCAATTCAGGTCCACGGCGGTTACGGTTACGTTTCTGACTATCTGGTGGAAAAGATCTGGCGCGATGTCCGCGTCTGCCAGATCTACGAGGGCACCAGCGATGTGCAGCGCATCCTGATCGGCCGGGGGCTGGGCTCTCTATAGAGGCTCGTCTTTCCCTTGTTCCGGGCCGCACTGTGTGCAAAACTCACTTGGTGTGTGAAAAGGCCGCATAAAAAAGCGGTCCGGGGAGCTGGGGGAGCCGGGCGACGGATGGTCGGTCGTGCGCCGTAACTTCATGAAAGTCCTGAGCCTTGCCGCGGCGCTGATGGCGGCGTTCAGTGTTGCCTGCGCTACCGTCGCTGTTGCCCAGGACAAGATCCCCCAGGACAAGGCCCTGCCGGGCAAGTCTGCGGACTTCGGGCAGGTCATCAAGATGCAGACCGCCTTCAACCCGGCCCTGCCTGGCTCCGGCGAAGGGGTTCGTGTTTTCACACGTACTGTAAAACACATGTCGGGCGGGGCGCTCGTCATCAAGATCGTCGAACCGGGGCGGATTACGCCGACGGCCGACATGATCGACGCCCTCCAGAACGGTGACCTCGAGGCCGCCTTCACCTGGTCGGGCTACGCGGCGGCCAAGGCGCCTGTCTTCAACGTCTTTGCCACCGTGCCCTTTGGGCCCAGTCCCGAGGACATGACCTCGTGGATGCTGGAAGGCGACGGCAGCCGCATCCATCACCAGGCCTACGAGAAGCTCGGCATCGCCGGCGTTCCCTGCGGTATCCAGGGCGCGAAGGGTGGCGGCTGGTTCCGCAGCGACGTCAACACCGTCGCCGACTTCAAGGGCCAGCGCCTGCGTTACGGCAAGATGGCGGCCGAAGTGATCGCGCGCATGGGCGCCACGGCGGTGCCGCTGCCGCCGGGCGAGTTCTTCTACAAGCTGCAGCAGGGCAACGTGGACGGCGGCGAGATGTCGACGCCTGCCATGGATGCGGCGCTTGGGTTCGACAAGCTCGGCCTGCCTTACTACATGCCGGGCTGGCAGCAACCATCGGCCGTGCTCGACTTCCTGATGCGCAAGGACAAGTGGATGGCGTTGCCGGCCGCCCTGCGGGTGCAGATCGAGACGGCTTGCCAGGCGAACATCGCCTGGATGCTCGGCCGGTCGCCGAACGTGCAGGCCGTGGCGATGGAGAAGCTCAAAGCGTCGGGTGTCACGATCCGCGAATGGTCGCCCGAGGTACTCAACGCGTTTCGCAAGAACACCGATATCGTGCTGAAGGAACAAGCCGAACGCGATCCCGATTTCGCGGCGGCCCTCGCCAACCAGCAAGCGTTCGTCCAGCAGTCGGCGAGCTGGCGGCTGATGTCCCGCCTGCCGCGTCTGCAGCAGCCCTGACTCCGCTCCAACGCCTACTGTACCGCTACGCGGGAAGCTGCGACGCCACCGTTGCTGCGGCTGCCTGCAGATCCTGCCCCAGTGCGACCGCGGCCGCGCGATTGAGCTGACTGGCGAGGCCTGCGGCGGCAATGCCGTAGGCCATCGCCTGGCGCGGACCGAGAACCGGCGCGGCGACGATCGTCACGCCGTCGATGTAGTTGCCGCGATCGACGGCGTAGCCCTGGCGGCGCGCCGCTCCGACATCCTTCCACCACGCCTCCCATGACGGCGCGTTCTGCCAGATCAGAGCGCGGAACCGCTTCCTCAGCTCCTCCGGCGAGTACTCGCCGAACGCAGCCACGCATCGGCCCGTCGCGCTGATCAGCGCCGGAAAGCGGCTGCCGATATCGACATGCAGCCGCATCGGGATCGATGCACGGGACAACGCCACCACGACCATGTGCTCGAGGCCCATCAGCTCGGTCCCGAAGGCCGTGACGCCATGGGCCTTCGAGATGCGGTCGAGCTCGTGCTGGATCAGGTTCGCGAAGCTGCTGTTCTCGAGCACCGTCCGCGCCAGTGCGAGCATGCCGACGCCCAGGCTGTACTGCTTGGTGCCGGGATCCACCCGCACGAGCTGCTCGGCCACCAGCGCTCGCAGGATGTGCAGCGCGGTACTCGGCACCAGCTCGAGTTCGCGAGCGATCGCCTTGACGCCAAGCGGCGTTCGATGCCGGCCCAGCAGGCGCAGGATGGCAAGCGCGCGCGTGACGGCGGGCACGGCGCGCACGCGTGGTCCGGCAGTCTTTGGCTCGTTTGGGGTGGCTGTCGGAGAGGTGGTTTTCATAGTTGTATATATACAACGATAGATTCTATTAGACAACTCCTGAGATCCGGCTTTAGCGTGGCGTCGTCCAACTTTCGACGAGCGCTCGATGACCAGGCTGACGGACTACACGAGTTATGCGGACGCCCAGGCGCAGTTCTCCGGCGACCGTCTGTGGGATCTGTTCGACGGCGACCGGGCGCGGCTCAACATCGCGCATGAATGCATCGACCGGCATGCGACGGCGGCCGGCGAGCGGCCGGCCGTTATCGTCGTCCATGCCGATGGTCACGACGACATTCTGAGCTTCCGCCAGATCGCCGACGATTCCTCGCGCTTCGCAAACTGGCTTGCCGGGCAGGGAGTGCAGGCCGGCGACCGGGTCGCGATCATGCTCGAGCCGTCGCGGGCCTTCTACATGGCGGTGTTCGGCGCGATGAAGCTCGGCGCCATCGCCGTGCCGATGTTCACGTTGTTCGGGCCGGACGGCATGCGGCTGCGTCTCGACGATTGCCTGCCGCGGCTGGTCGTGACGAATGCCGAGAAGGCCAATACGGTGCCGACGCGTCCCGGGCTGCAGGCCGTCATCGCCGACGATGCCTTCATCGCCGGTCTCGGCCAGCTCGCTGCGACCTTCACGCCGAGCACGCGGGCCGACGATCTCGCGATCTTCCAGTACACGTCGGGCACGACGCGCGAACTGCCGGAAGCGGTCAAGCACACCCACCGGTCGATCGTCACGCTCATGGTGGCGGCGCTCTACGGCACCGGCCTGCGGCCGGGCGATCGTTTCTTCTGTCCGTCCTCGCCGGCCTGGGGCCACGGGCTATGGCACGGCACCCTGGCGCCGCTGGCGCTCGGCATCACGGTCGGCGCCTACGCCGGCAAGTTCGATGCCGTGCGCCTGCTCGCGGCGCTGCAAGAGCATGGCTTCACCAACCTGTCGGCGGCGGCGACCCACTACCGCATGATGCGCAATTCCCAGGCGGCGTCGCGCTACCGCTACGCCCTGCGCAAGCTGTCCTTCACCGGCGAGCCGGTCGACGACGAGACGGCGTCGTTCGTCGAAACGACCTTCGGGCTGCCGCTCTGCAGCATGTACGGCACGACCGAGATCGGCGTCATTCTGGTTGCCTATCCCGGCGCCGCCGATTTCGTCGTCAAGAGAGGGTCGCTGGGCAAGCCGGTGCCCGGTTGCCGCGTCGAGGTGCACGATGCGTCGGGCAAGCCATGCCCGCCGGGCATCACCGGTGAACTCAAGGTCTGGCGCCGCGGCACCTGGATCCGAACCAAGGATCTCGGGCGGACCGACGAGGACGGCTACTTCTATCACGGCGGCCGGGCGGACGACGTCATCATCTCGGCGGGCTGGACGATGAGCGCCGTCGAGATAGAGGACGCGATCCTGAAGCACGCCGACGTGCGCGAAGCCGCCGCCATCGGCGTGCCCGACGAACTGCGCGGTCAGATCGTGAAGGCCTTCGTCGTCTCGGCACGGGATGGCGACGAGGCCTTCGTCCGTGAGATCCAGGACCTCGTCCGGCGCCGCCTGAGCCAGCACGAATATCCGCGTGCCGTCACTTTCGTGGCCGAACTCCCCAAGACGCCGGCCGGCAAGGTGAACCGCAAGGCCTTACGCGAGCGCGAGCAGGCCGTTTCGACCAGGGCCGCCTGATCAGCCCCCAATTTGAAGCCGACCAAGGAGAGGAAGACCGATGGATACCGTTACCGAGCGCAGCTTTCCCAAGATCACCGACAAGGGCCTGGAGGCCCTGCGCCAGCGGATCGGCGTGAAGATCGGCCAGACCGTCGAGCCTTGGTGCTACGAAGCAACGCGGGACAATATCCGGCATTACGCCCACGGGATCGGCGACGACAATCCGCTGTGGTGCGTTCCCGAGTATGCCGAGAAGACCAGCCACGGCGGCATCGTTGCCCTGCCGAGTTTCCTGTTCGCCACCAGCCGTATCGTCTCGGGCTATGTCGGCGGCCTGGCGGGGGTCCATGCCATGTGGTCGGGCTCCGATTGGAAGTGGCACAAGACCGTACGCCGCAACGACACCATCTCGACCGAGGCGTGGCTCAAGGACATCGTCGAGCATGAAACGCGGTTCGCCGGCCGAGCGATCCAGCAGATCTATCACGTCGACTTCTACAATCAGCACGGCGATCTGATCGCCGGGGCCGATAGCTGGTGCTTTCGCACGGAGCGCGACCGCGCCCGCGAACAGGGCACCAAGTACAAGGAGGTGAATGCCCGGCCGCCGCGACGATACAGCGAGCAGGAGCTGGCGGATGCCTACAAGCTCTACGCCGAGGAGCAGATCAGGGGCGCGGTGCCGCGCTACTGGCAGGATGTCAGCGAAGGCGAGGAATTGCCGACCATGCTGAAGGGTCCGATGACGGTGACGGGCTTCATCGCCTACGCGCAGGGCTGGGGCGGCCTCTATATCCGCGCCAACAAGCTGGCCTGGCGGCTGGTCGACGCCCATCCCGGCGCCGGTATCGCCAACCGCTTCGGCATTCCCGATTGTCCCGAGCGCGTCCATTGGGAAGAGGAATTCGCGCGCGAGGTCGGCGCTCCCGGCGCTTACGATTATGGCCCCGAGCGCGCCTCGTGGCTGACCCATCACATGACCAACTGGATGGGCGACGACGGTTTCCTGCGGGCTGCGACCTGCAAGATCCGGCGCCACAACCCGGCCGGCGACATGCTCTTCATCAAGGGCAAGGTGAAGCGCAAGTATGTCGAGGGCGGCCGTCACCTCGTCGAGATCGAGCAGGAAGCGCGCAACCAGGAGAACGAACTGTCGGTGCTGGGCACGGGCATCGTGGAATTGCCGAGCCGCCGCTGAAGCGCCATGTCCGGACACGGTCTCCAGCCCAGTGCTCTCGACGGCCTGCGCGTGATCGACCTCTCGCGCGTCCTGGCCGGCCCGCTCTGCACCCAGATGCTGGCCGACCACGGCGCCGACGTGGTGAAGATCGAGCCGCCGGGTGCGGACGAGACGCGGCATCTCGGTCCTCCGTTCGATGATGCAGGGGAGGCTGCGTATTTCGGGGCCGTCAATCGCGGCAAGCGTGCCCTGGCGCTCGACCTGTCGCGATCCGAGGCGCGCGAGATCCTGGTGAAGCTGCTCGAAACGGCCGACGTGCTGGTGGAGAATTTTCTCCCCGGCACGCTGGAGCGCTGGAATCTCGGCTATGCCGACGTACTGTCGACGCGCTTTCCGCGACTGATCCACTGCTCGATCACCGGTTTCGGTGCCGACGGGCCACTGGGCGGCCTGCCCGGCTACGACGCCGTGCTGCAGGCCATGTGCGGCCTGATGAGCATCAACGGCGCGTCGGAGTCGGGACCGACCCGCATCGGCATCCCGATCGTCGACTACGTCACGGGCTGCCATGCCTTTTCCGGCATCCTGCTGGCGCTCGCTGCGCGCCAGCGAACGGGCCGGGGGCAGAGCGTCGACGTTACATTGTTCGATACCGGCCTCGCGCTGCTCGTGCCGCACGCCGCCAACTGGATGCAGTCGGGCCGGACGCCCGGCCTGCTGGGCAGCGCACATCCCAACATCGCGCCTTACGACAAGTTCTCGGCCAGCGACGGCGAGCTGTTCCTGGGCATCGTGAACGATGGCCAGTTCCGGCGCTTCTGTCGGCAGATGGGCCGTGAGGAACTGCCCGACGATCCCCGTTTCCGGACCAATGCCGCCAGGCTGCAGCACGCGGACGCGCTGCGCCGGGAGATCGAACAAACGCTGGCGGGCTTCAAGGTCGCCGACCTCTGCCGCGAGCTGATGGCGGCCGGCGTGCCGGCCGGCGCCGTGAACACGCTGCCGCAGGCCTT
>MKRV01000152.1 GCA_001897995.1 Alphaproteobacteria bacterium 65-37
ACGGCGCCGAAGGGTTTTCGCTGTCCGAAGCGGTGAGGCGTCACATCGAGTTGATGGCCGCACCGGGACTGATGCACGCTCGAGCCAGTGCGGCGCTCGCTCTGCTGACGGCTCTGCCTGGCGTGGACAAGACCCGCATGGCCGCGATCGGCTTTTGCCAGGGCGGCATCACGGCGCTCGAGCTTGCGCGCGGCGGCGCCCCGCTTCGATGTGCCGTCGGCTTTCATCCCGGCTTGAAGCGGCCGGCCGGAAGTCTCGACCGGCAGATCCAGGCCAAGGTCCTGATGATGATCGGCGATCGCGATCCCGACGTGCCGATGGAGGACAGGGCCACCTTCGCTGCAGAAATGGAGCAGGCGCAGGTCGACTGGCAGCTTCACCTGTTCGGAGGTGTCGGCCATGCCTTCACCAATCCCGACGCCGATCGCCTGAACCTGCCCGGTTACGGCTACAACCCTGCCGCCGACACGCGGTCCTGGACGATGATGCTGGCGCTGTTCGACGAGGTGTTCGGCGCGCCCACCGCCAATTCGCAATAGCTCGACACCATTCCAAAGAGGCCCAACGAATGACCGACAAGAGCCGCACCAACGTACCGACCTTCGACGCCAGCGAAATCCTCGAGGGCGTTCGTCGCTGGGTAGAGGTCGAGTCGCCCAGCCATGACGCAGCGGCGGTCAATCGGCTGGTCGACATCGTGCAGGACGACTTCGGGCGGATTGGCGCGACCACCAGCCGAACGCCGGGCCGCGACGGATATGGCGACATTCTCGAAGTCCGCTCTCCCTGGGGGAACCACGACGAGCCCGGCCTGCTGATTCTCGGCCACCTCGACACGGTGCATCCGATCGGCAGCCTCGCGACGACGCACCAGTTCCGCCGCGAGGGCGATGCGGTCTTCGGCCCCGGCATCTACGACATGAAGGCGGGTTCGTACCTTGCCTATTACGCGCTACAGCACTTCGTCCGCGAAGGCCGGACGACGCCGCTTCCCGTTCGCATCCTCTACATCCCCGAGGAGGAGGTCGGCAGCCCGACCAGCCGTCCGGCCATCGAGGCCGCCGCACGAAACGCGAAGTACGTTCTGGTCATGGAGCCGGCGCGCGACGGCGACAAGTGCGTGACGTCCCGCAAAGGCTGGGGACGTTTCGACATGACGATTACCGGCCGCGCCTCCCATGCCGGCTCCAAGCCGGAAGAAGGCCGGAGCGCGCTCAACGAGTTGGCCCGCCAGATCCTCGACCTCGAATCGATGACCGACTTCGAGACCGGCGTGAGCGTCGTCGTGGGAATGGCCCAAGGCGGCAGCGCACCGAACGTCGTGCCGGCCGAAGCGCGGGCGACCATCGACCTCCGCGTGCCGCCGACGGTCGATGCGGACGCCATCGTGAGGCGCATCCTCGACCGCAAGCCCTTCACGCCGGATTGCCAGGTCGTCGTGACGGGCGGCATCAATCGGCCGCCCTACGCCAAGAACGACGGGATTGCCGCGCTTTTCCGTCATGCCCAGGCCTGCGCGGCGGAGTTTGGCTACAAGCTGGAAGACACGCCCCTGACGGGCGGCGTCAGCGACGGCAATTTTCCGGCAGCGCTCGGCATCCCGACACTCGACGGCCTCGGGCCCTACGGGCGCGGCGCCCACGCCCTCGACGAACAGATCGGCTATTCGACGCTCGTGCCGCACGCTCAGCTTCTGGTACGGCTGATGGATACGCTACGCTGATCGGCGACGAACGGGAGACAGACACAATGAACGACAAGGTTGCGGTGATAACGGCGGGCGGCAGCGGCATGGGCGCCGCCGCGGCCCGTCGGCTCGCGAAGGACGGTTTCAAGGTTGCGGTCCTTTCCTCCTCGGGAAAGGGCGAGGCGCTCGCCAAGGAGCTTGGCGGCTTCGGCGTCACCGGCTCGAACCAGTCGACCGACGATCTCAAGCGGCTGGTTGACGGCACGATGAAACAGTGGGGCCGCATCGATGTCCTGGTGAACAGCGCCGGCCACGGCCCGCGCGCGCCCATCCTGGAGATCTCGGATGAGCAATGGCACACGGGCCTCGACGTCTATCTCATGAACGTCATTCGCCCGACGCGCCTCGTTGCGCCGATCATGCAGGCGCAGAAGGCGGGAACCATCATCAACGTGTCGACGGCGTGGGCGTTCGAGCCCAGCTCGATGTTTCCGACCTCGGCCGTCTTTCGCGCCGGCCTCGCCGCCTACACCAAGATCTTTGCCGATACCTGCGCCGCCGACAACGTGCGGATGAACAATGTGTTGCCGGGCTGGATCGACAGTCTTCCCGCCACGGAGGAACGGCGCCGCAGCGTGCCCATGGCCAGATACGGTCGCTCCGACGAAGTCGCCGCAACGATCGGCTTCCTGGCCTCGGAAGGGGCCGGCTACATCACCGGCCAGAACATCCGCGTCGACGGCGGCCTCACGCGTTCGCTCTGAGGAGACTGCGGCGGACGGGTCCTGCCTTTTTCTCTCCGCGGTCCGTCGGCAAACAATCTCTATACGCGGCCCAGGCTCTCGATGATGCTCGATACGATTGGCGTGCGGCTCGACGGGAGGCACGCTCTCGACCTCGATCTCAAGGAATAGCGAATGACCAAGCGTGTCGAAGGAAAGATCGCCGTTGTCGTCGGCGCGGGGCAAACCGACGGCGAGACCATCGGCAATGGCCGGGCCATTGCCCAGCTGCTGGCACGCGAAGGCGCGACCGTGCTGTGTGTCGACCGGGTCGGCGACCGGGCCCGGGAGACGGCCGAACGGATTGCCGCCGAGCCGGGCGTGGTATCACCGGCCTCCTGGATCGGCGCCGATATCACGGTCTCCGCCGACTGTGCCCGCATCGTCGCCGAAGCGCGCGCCCGCTATGGCCGATTGGACATCCTGGTCAACAATGTCGGGATCGGCGGGGGCGGCGACGCGCCGGCGCACCGCCTCGAGGAGCAGGCCTTCGACCGCATCATGGCCGTGAACCTGAAAGGCATGTGGCTGACGATCAAGGCCGCCCTCCCGGTGATGCGCGAGCAGAAGGCCGGCGCGATCGTCAATATCTCCTCGCTCGCTGCTGCGGCCGGCGCGACCCAGATGGCCTACGAGGTCTCCAAGGCGGCCGTGAACCGCCTGACGACGAGCGTCGCGCAGTCCAACGCGCGCCACGGCATCAGGGCCAATGCCATCATGATGGGCTTCATGGATACGCCCATGGCCGTGTCGGGCATCTCGCGCGCCACCGGCCAGTCCACCGCCGAGGTTCGCGCCGCACGCGATGCCAGGGTGCCGCTGCGCGGCAAGATGGGGACCGGCTGGGACACGGCCTACGCCACCCTGTTCCTGGCGTCCGACGAGGCGAATTTCATCACCGGCGAGATCCTGCGGGTCGATGGCGGCATGGGGCTCGGTATGGTCTAGGCCCGCCGGCCATTTGCAGGGAGCCTACGCCTACTGGCAGGACCGGCCCAGCGGCCTATATTTGTCCCAGTCTCCAGCGCATCTCGATGGGAGAACAAAGTGCAGACCTACAAGAAGACCCCGGAAGCCTTGGCCAAGCTCACCCCAGAGCAGTTCTACGTGACCCAGGAAAGCGGCACGGAACGTCCCGGCAGCGGCGAGCTGCTGCACAACAAGCAGGCCGGCATCTACGTCGATATCGTGTCGGGCGAGCCGTTGTTCGCCTCGTCCGACAAGTACGAATCGGGATGCGGCTGGCCGAGCTTCACCAAGCCGATCGACAAGGGCAACGTTCGGGCGCTGAAGGATACCTCGCACGGCATGACGCGCATCGAGGTGCGGTCGGCGCACGGCGACTCCCATCTCGGGCATGTCTTTCCGGACGGCCCACCGGATCGCGGCGGCCTGCGGTATTGCATCAACTCAGCGTCGCTGCGGTTCGTTCCTCGCGCCGAGATGGAGGCAGCCGGCTACGGCGCCTATCTCGACCAGGTGGAAGATATCGGCTGAGCGCAGAGAGCGCTTCGCCCTGGCGCCATGGGCGGGGGCGCCCCAGGGTCACGCGCGCCGGCCTGACAGGAGTTCGGACAGGCCGGCGTCGATCTCCGAGCGCCGCGGCGGGTCGGCACCGGGCCGACCACAGGTGAAGGCGGCACACCGCGCGGCGAACGACAGGGCGCGCTGAAGCTCAGCGGCACCGATCGTGGCCAGGGACGCGGCCTCGATGCGGCCCAGGGTGTGCAACGCGAACAGGAGGGCGGCCTGGAAGCTGTCGCCGGCACCGACCGTGTCGACCACCTTGCCCCGCACCGCCTCGACCATCACCGATCCTGCCGTCTTGTGCCAGGCCTGTGCGCCCTGCTCCCCGCGGGTAAGGATCACCAGGCCGGCGCCCGCCTCGATCAGGGCCGACGCCCAGGAGACGGGGTCGACGGAGCCGTACAGATAGTCGAAGTCGACGTTGGACAGGCGGACGATGTGCGCCGCTTGGGCAAAGGCGGCCATGCGCTCGACGTAGCGGCGCTTGTCGCCCACCAGGTTCGGACGGCAGTTCGGATCGAACGAAATGGTGACCGACCGGCGTGCCTCCTGCACGAGGGCGAGGACCTCGCTTGCACCTTCGTTGACCAATGTCGTGGAGCCGACATGGATCGCCTCGATCCGGTCGAACGGCAGCGAGCCGGGCCGCCAGGTCCAGTTCCGCGACGCCGTGCCCTGATCGTAGAACGCGTAGTGCGGCTCGCCGCCGACGGTCTGCACGAAGGCAAGCGTGGTTTGATGGGCGCTGTTCGTGGCGTAGCGAAGGTCGACCTTCGACGCCTCGGCGTGCGCCGTAATCATGCGGCCGAACAGATCGGTCGAGATGCCGCCGACGAATCCCGCCTCGGCGCCCAGCCGCGCCATGCCGATCGCGACGTTGAGACAGGAGCCGCCGACCGCCGGCACGAGCGCCTCCCGCCCGTCTGCCGCCGTCACCGGCAGGAAGTCGACCAGGGCGTCGCCGCAGCTCAGCATCATGGCTGCACCTATAACTCGGAGCCCATGGAGCCCGTGGAGCCCGTGACATTCGCGGTCTTGTGCATGACGGCGCGGCCGTCATGGTCGAGCTTGCGCATCAACCCGTAGACCTGCCGCTTGGCTCGATGGAAATCCATCACCGCAGCCCCCGAAGGCTCGCACGACGAGCCGATCGCCGACATGGCCGTCATGGCCTCGCCCACCGAGCCGCAGGCACCGCCCGCGACCGCGCCCAGCATGGCCGCCCCCAGCAACACCGGCTCGGAGGTTGTCGGCAGGACGACGGTGAGTCCGGTCGTGTCGGTCATGATCTGGCGCACCAGCGCGCTGCGGGCGGCGCCGCCGCTGATCACCATCAACTCGCTCTTCACGCCGTGCGCCCGGAACGCCTCGACGACCTCGGCCAGGCCATAGGCGAGGCCGCAGAGGCCGGCAACGAACAGCCGTTCGATGGCGCCGATGTCGGCGTCGAGATCGAGCCCAGCGACGATGGCGCGCGAATCGGGGTCGGCATAAGGCGAGCGATTGCCGAGAAACTCCGGCAATACGTGGACGTTGCGCGCCAGCAGCGCGGCGTCGCCGGGACGGTCGAAGCGCGAAACGATGCGCCGCTCGAGATAGTCCAGTATGTCGAGGCCCGCGGTGCGCGCGGCCGCGGCGGTCTCCCCGCAGGCGGGGTGCGAGCCGATCAGGTAATCGATCGCGGCGCCGGCGGCGGATTGGCCGCCTTCGTTCAACCAAAGGCCGGGCACCATGCCCGAAAAGTAGGGCCCCCAGACGCCGGGCACGAAGCAGGGCGCGCTGGTGGTCGCCATGATGCAGGCCGAGGTTCCCATGATATAGGCGAGGCGATTGCAGACATCGACCGTGCCGCCGCCCTTCGCCCGCCCGCCGATCGTCCCCACGCCACCCGCATGGGCGTCGATCAGCGATGCGCCGACCGGCGTGCCGGCCAGCAACCCGAGCTCTTCCGCGGCAGATGTCGTCAGCCCGCCCCCCAGGGCCGTTCCCGGGGCGACGATGTCCCGGCCGATGCGCGCATAGTCATCCTGCACGAGCTCGCCCAATCCGACCCGCTCGAGGTAGCTGCGGCTCCACCGCCCCTCATGCGCCAGGAAGTTCCATTTGCAGGTCAGCGTGCACATCGAGCGCACGGTCGAGCCGGTGGCCTTGAATGACAGGAAGTCGGCGAGATCGAAGAAATGGCCGGCCGCCTGATAGGTCGCGGGTAAATGCCGCTTGAGCCAGAGCAGCTTGGGAACCTCCATTTCGGGCGAGATCGAGCCGCCGACATAGCGCAGCACGTCGTCGCCGGTGTCGTTGACGGCCCGCGCCTCGGCGATGGCGCGATGATCCATCCAGACGATCACGTTGCGGTGCGGATCGCCGGAAGGGCTCACGCTGAGCGGCTGCGCCGCTGCGTCCAGCACGACCAGCGAGCAGGTGGCATCGAAGCCCACGCCGCCCACCATCGACGGCGCAAGGGCCGCCTCGGCCACGGCGGTACGCACCGCAGTCGCGCAGGCCGACCAGATCTCGGACGATGACTGTTCGACGATGTTGCCGGCCTCGTGCCAGGCCGTGATGGGATGCCGTGCGGTCGCCAGCAAGGTGCCGCGCTCGTCGAACACCCCCGCCCTGGCACTGGACGTACCCACATCGACGCCAATGAAGGCTTGCCTCATCGCGATCCCTTACCTGTCGGTCGGCTGTCAGCTCGGCGCAAGCCTACCAGCAAGTATAGCCGCCATCGACGAGGACGACGCTGCCGGTCATCAGGCTCGCCGCGTCGGAGGCCAGGAACAGCACGACAGAAGCTATTTCGTCGACCTCGCCCATGCGGGCCATGGGCGTGCCGCCGATCCAGGCATCGTACATTCGTGGGTTGCTCTTCACGAAGGCGTTCAGCGGGGTCTCGATGTAGGTCGGTGCCACGGCGTTGACGCGGACGCCGCGCGCGCCCCATTCGGCGGCGAGCGACTTGGTCAGATGGTGCACCGCGGCCTTGGAGGCGTTGTAGTAACACTGCTCCTGCGGCTTGTTGACGATGAAGCCCGACATCGAGCCGATATTCACGATGGCGCCGGACCGCGCTTCGAGCATGTGACGGCCGAAGGCGCGGCAGCACCAGAAGGTACCGTTGAGGTTGACGTCGATGACGTTCAGCCAGTGCTCGTCGGCGACCTTCTCGGCCGGTGTCTCGCTGCGGGCGATGCCGGCATTGTTGACGAGAATATCGACCTTGCCGTGGCGCATCGCGAGATCATGGGCCACCTGCGCGACCTGCGCCGAATCGGTGACGTCCATGACCAGGGCCTCGGCCGCATAACCCTTGGCCTTGAGCTGGGCACAGCCGGCCTCGGCCATCGCGGGGTCGCGATCGGCGATGACGGTCCTGGCGCCGGCCTCGCCCAACGCCTCCGCACAGGCAAGGCCGATGCCCTGCCCGCCTCCCGTCACGACGGCGATGCGACCATCAAGCTTGAACTTCTCGAGATACATGGCTTCCCGTCATGGCCGGATGGCCACGCCCTCTTTGTCGAAACGATGCAATCTGGCGGGATCGGGCGACAGCCAGACGCGATCACCCCCCTTCAGGTGGACTTCGCCGAGGCCGCGCACCGTCAGCAGGCCGAGCTCGGCGGCATCGACGTAAAGGAAGGTGTCGCTGCCAAGGTGCTCGGCGACCGACACCCGGCCCGGCCAGCCTTCTCCGTCGCCGACGACGCGCAGGTGTTCGGGCCTGATGCCGATGGTGGCCGCACCGTGCAGGCTGGCCGGCAGACCGGACACGAAATTCATCTTCGGTGAGCCGATGAAGCCCGCGACGAAGAGATTCACCGGCCGGTCGTAGAGCTCCAGCGGCGTGCCGTACTGTTCGACCCGGCCGGCGTTCAGCACGACGATGCGATCGGCCATGGTCATGGCCTCGACCTGGTCGTGGGTCACGTAGATGGCAGTGGTGGCGAGCTGCTTCTGCAGCCGCGTGACCTCCATGCGCATCTGCACGCGCAGGGCCGCATCGAGGTTGCTGAGCGGCTCGTCGAACAGGAACGCCTTGGGCTCGCGCACGATGGCGCGCCCGATCGCCACCCGCTGGCGCTGGCCGCCGGACAGTTCGCGCGGCTTGCGGTCGAGGTAGGACGTGAGGTTCAAGGTCGCCGCCGCAGCCTCTACCTTGCGGTCGATCTCGGGCCGCGGCATGCCCGCCATCTTGAGGCCGAAAGCGATGTTGCCGCGCACGCTCATGTGCGGGTAGAGCGCGTAGGACTGAAACACCATCGACAGGCCACGCTTGGCCGGCGGAACGTTCACGACGTTCCGGCCGTCGATCAGGATCTGGCCGCTGGTCACGTCCTCCAGCCCGGCGATCAGGCGCAGCAGCGTGGTCTTGCCGCAACCCGACGGGCCGACGAAGACCACGAACGAGCCATCCTCGATGTCGAGATTGGCGTCCTTGATGATGTTGAGCGGTCCGAAGGACTTGTGGACCGACTGGAGCGTGATCTGTCCCATGCTGCAGGGCCCCTATTTGACGGCGCCGAAGGTCAGGCCGCGCACGAGCTGGCGCTGGCTGAACCAGCCGAGCACCAGGATGGGCGCGATGGCCATCGTCGAGGCGGCCGACAGCTTCGCCCAGAACAGGCCTTCGGGACTGGAGTAGGAGGCAATGAACACGGTGAGCGGCGCCGCCTGGGAGGTCGACAGGTTCAAGGTCCAGAACGCCTCGTTCCACGCCAGGATCAGGTTCAGCAGAAGGGTCGAGGCGATGCCGGGAATGGCCATCGGTGTCAGCACATAGATGAGCTCGCGCTCGACGGTCGCGCCGTCCATGCGCGCGGCCTCCAGGATGTCGCGCGGGATTTCCTTGAAATAGGTAAACAGCATCCAGACGACGATCGGCAGATTGCCGAGGCACAGGATCGCCACCAGCCCGACTCGGGTATCGAGCAGGTCGAGATTCTTGAAGATGAGATAGATCGGCACCAGGACGCCGACCGCGGGCATCATCTTGGTCGACAGCATCCAGAGCAGAATGTCCTTGGTCCGCCGGGTCGGCGCGAAGGCCATCGACCAGGCCGCCGGCACTGCGATCAAAGCGGCGATGATGGTCGAGCCGCCGGCGATCACGATGGAATTCATGGCGTGGTGGAAATAGTCGCTGCGGGTCTGCACCGTGATGTAGTTCTCCGTCGTCCATTCGAAGAACAGGAACGACGGCGGGATCGCGAAGGCCTCGAGCTCGGTCTTGAAGCTTGCCAGCACCATCCACAGGATCGGGAAGAAGATCAGCAACCCGCAGGCCCATGCCGCCACGGTGGAGACGACGATTCGCGTGGGCGATACCCGGCGCGCCATGTCAGGTCTCCAGGTTCCGGCCGACGATGCGGACCAGGAAGAAGGCCAGGATGTTGGCGATCACGACGGCGACCAGTCCGCCCGCCGAGGCGCTGCCGACGTCGTACTGGATGAGCGCCTGGGAATAGATCATGAAGGCGATGTTGGTGGTCTGCAGGCCGGGGCCGCCGCCCGTGGTGACGAAGATCTCGGCGAATACCGTGAGCAGGAAGATCGTTTCGATCAGGATCACCACCGTGATCGGTCGCGCGAGGTGCGGCAGGGTCAGGTGGAAGAACGTCGAAAAGGCGCCGGCGCCGTCCATCTCGGCAGCTTCCTTCTGCTCTTCGTCCTGCGACTGCAGGGCGGTCAGCAGGATCAGGGTCGCGAAAGGCAGCCACTGCCAGGCCACGATCAGGATGACGGCGAGCATTGGCGCGTCGTTGAACCAGTCGATCGGCGTCACGCCGACCAGGGTCGACAGCCACGCCAGCAGGCCGGAGACCGGATGGAGCAGCAGGTTCTTCCAGACCAGCGCGCTCACGGTCGGCATGACGAAGAACGGCGCGATCACCATCAGGCGCACGATGTTGCGGCCGATCATCGGCTGGTCGAGCAGCAGGGCGAGCGGGACGCCGAGCACGATGGTGATTGCCAGCACCGCCCCCACCAACACCAGCGTGTTCAGCAGCGACGCCAGGAAGGCCGGGTCGGTGAGGAAATAGCGGAAATTATCCAGTCCGATGAAGGTCTCGGCGCCGGGGTCGAGCAGGCTGTAGCGCAAGGTCGAGAAATAGATCGTCATCGCCAGCGGCACGATCATCCAGACGAACAGCAGCCCGACGGCCGGGCTCAACAGGCCACGGGCGAGACCTTGCGTCTGTTGTGTCGCCATCGCGGACCTCGGTCGGCGGGAGGGAAGAGTGGCGGGACGAGGGAAGCGGGAAGCGGACAAAAGAGGTCATCGGATCGCCCGGGCAGTCCGATGACCCCGAAGCGCGGCTAGGGAGAAGGCTGCCGCAACACGTGTCGGCCCCTCACTTGAGGTAGCCGGCGCGCTTCATTTCGCGCTCGGTCGAGGCCTGTGCTGCGGCGAGCGCGGCGTCGACTGTCGAGGCGCCGGACAGCGCCGCGGAGAATTGCTGGCCGACGGCCGTGCCGATGCCCTGGAACTCGGGAATCGCGGCGTACTGCACGCCGACATAGGGCACCGGCTGGACGGTCGGCTTGTTCGGATCGGCCGCATCGATCGAGGCCAGGGTGAGCGCGGCAAACGGTGCCACCTTCAGGTATTCCGGATTCTGATAGAGCGAGACGCGGGTGCCCGGCGGGACGTTGGCCCAGCCGTCCTTGCCCGCGACGAGCTTGGTGTAGTCCTTGTTGGTCGCCCAGGCGATGAACTTCTCGGCGGCTGGCACCTTCTTCGAGCCTGCCGGAATGGCGAGGTTCCAGGCCCACAGCCAGTTGGCGTTCTTGCCCAGGCCGGTGTTCGGCGCCAGGGCAAAGCCGACCTTGTCGGCGACCTTCGATTCCTTGGGATTGGTCACGAAGGAGGCCGCGACCGTGGCGTCGATCCACATCGCGCACTTGCCGGCATTGAACAACGCGAGGTTCTCATTGAACCCGTTGGAACTGGCCCCCGGAGGACCGGCCGCCTTCATCAGGTCGACGTAGGTGGTGAGCGTCTTCTTCCACTCCGCCTTGTCGAACTGCGGCTGCCACTTCTCGTCGAACCAGCGCGCGCCATATGAATTGGCCATCGCCGTCAGGAAGGCCATGTTCTCGCCCCAGCCCGCCTTGCCGCGCAGGCAGATGCCGTAGACACCGGCCGCCTTGTCGGTGAGCTTCTTGGCGGCGTCGATCACGAAGTCCCAGGTGGGTTTCTCGGGCATGGTGAGCCCGGCCTTCTGGAAGAGGTCGGTGCGATACATGATCATCGAACTCTCGCCATAGAACGGGGCGGCGTAGAGCTTGCCGTTGACCGACACGGCGTCGCGGATCTTGGGCAGCAGATCGGCCGTGTCGTAGTCGGCGCCGAGATTGTCGAGCGGCACCAGCCACCCTTTCTTGGCCCAGATCGGAACCTCGTAGGTGCCGATGGTCAGCACGTCGAACTGACCGCCCTTGGTGGCGATGTCGGTGGTGACGCGCTGGCGCAGCACGTTCTCCTCGAGCGTCACCCATTTCACGGTGATGTCGGGGTTCTTGGCGGTGAAATCGCTGGTCAGCCCCTGCATGCGGATCATGTCGCTGTTGTTCACGGTTGCGACGGTCAGGGTCTCCGCGATCGCGGGTGCCGAAATCGACAGGATGGCCGCGCCCAGAAGGGCGCCAAGTGATGGCTTCACGGTATCCTCCCAAGGCTCGCGTTGGGCATATGCCCACGCGTTGGGCGTATGTTCAGCCTCGGGAGATGCCCCTGTCAAGAGCCGGCCCCCCGTGTCCGGACTAGCGAGCGAGGATCGCGCCTGCGGTCGCTTCGTCGGTGACCAGGCCGTTGAGCAGGCGGCCCTTCAGTGCCGCCGTGATCGCCGGGATCTTGGCCGGACCGGCGGCGGCGCCGATGGTCAGGCCGCGGGCGGGAAGCTGTAGGGGAATGCTGGTCAGCCGCCGGTTGGTGCCGCCATCGATGATGTGGCCTTCGGCGTCGAATGCCCAGCCGATCAGTTCACCCACCGCCCCCAACCGTCTCATCTCGAACAGCTCCTCGCGCGAGACGAAGCCGTCGACATGGACCTGTGCCGCCTGGTCCATCTGGCCGATGCCGACCAGACGCAAATCGGCTTTGGCGGCGACCGCCCTCACCTTGGCGATCGGATCGATGCGCAACATCTGATCGCGAACGGCGCTCGACGACATCAGGAACGGCAGCGGCATGGGGAAATGCCGGGCCCTGGTGCGGTCGGCGAGGCGGCCGACCGTATCGAAGAAGCTCGCCGAGCCATCGGCCGAGATGTTGCCCACCAGCGAGACGATCTGGTGGTTGGGCGAGTCGATCTGGGAAACGCGCTCGACCGCCGCCCGGACGGCCCGCCCTGTCCCGAGACCGATGATCGAAGGCTTCTCGGCGCGCAGGCTCGTTTCCAGGACGGTCGCGGCACGTTCCGCGATCCCGATGACGGCAAGCGGCTGGGCCGGGTCGGTCGGCACGACTTCGCAGGCGGCGAGATGGAAGCGGTCCTTGAGCCGGGCGGCCAGTTCCATGCAGGCCGATATGGGATGCTCCAGCCGGAAGGTGATCAGGCGCTCGGCGAGGCAGAGCGAGACGAGCCGCTGGGCCGAGGCACGGGAGATCTTCAGCGCCTTGGCGATCTCGTCCTGCGTATGGCCGGCGATGAAATACAGCCAGCCGGCGCGCGCGGCCTCGTCGAGTCGCGCCTTGTCGTTGTCGGATGATGCCATGCCCTGCCGCGCCCCTATTGCTCGGTTCGCCAAAAGTCCGCCATGCGCGCAAACACCCGGTCGGCGCCGGCGTCGCGCAGGGTGCCCGCACCGTCGCGCATTTGGTAGTGACTGCCGCCGACGAACCCCCAGACCGTCATGCCGGCGGCCTTGGCGGCCTGCACGCCGCTCTCGCTGTCCTCGATCACCAGCGTATGGCGGGGATCGGCGCGCATTTTCCCGGCGGCGTACAGGAAAAGGTCGGGAGCCGGCTTGCCGCGATCCACCATCTGCGCGGTATAGAGCCGGCCGTCGAAATGTCGGGCAAGCCCGGTCAGCGAAAGCGACAAGGCAACCCGATCGAGCGCGCTCGACGAGGCAACGCAATGCGCGATCGGCAGGCCTTCCAGCACGGATCCGATATCCTCGATGGGGCAAAGCGCTGCGCGGAAGGTCTCGCGTACCTTTGCCGCCAGATCAGCGGCAAACTGCTCGGGAAGCGATCGCCCCCCGTTCCGGTAATACTCGAGCACGGCGTCCATGCTGCGCCCCAGGAACCGGTCGAGCACTTCATCCAGCCGCACCTCGATCCCGCAGCCCGCCAGGGCGTCGCACAGGCAGCGGCAGCTCAAGAGCTCGCTGTCGACCAGCACGCCATCGCAATCGAAAATGAT
>MKRV01000153.1 GCA_001897995.1 Alphaproteobacteria bacterium 65-37
GCCGCCATGGCCACCTGCTTCAGGGACACCGTCTTGTCGGTGCCTTTGACGGTAAAATTGCCATTGGCGAAATCGATGTCCTGCTCGCCGGCCTCGAGAAGGTGGCCGGCAAGCTTCCTCCCCTTCTCGATCACCTTGCCGGCCGCCAGGAACAGCGCCGACCCGCCCAGTACGGTCGAGCGCGAGCCATTGGTGCCCATTCCGAACGCCACCCGGTCGGTATCGCCGTCGATGAACTGTACGTCCGCGGGATCGATGCCCAGCCGCTCGTGCAGTATCTGCTTGAACATGGTCTCGTGACCCTGCCCCTGGTTCTTCGTTCCCATCAGCAGCGCCGCCGTGCCGCTGGGGTTGAAGCGGATCTCGGCGTATTCCGGCTGCGCCGTACCCGCTGCCTGCTCGATGGCATTGATGATGCCGAGCCCCCTGAGCTTGCCACGGCTCCTGGACTCCGCGGCGCGGGCGGCATAGCCCGCCACATCGGCGAGCTTCAGCGCCATATCCATGTTCTTCTCGAACTCGCCGCAGTCGTAGAACGGCCCGACCGGACTCTGATAGGGCATTGCCGATTCCGGCAGCAGGTTGCGCCGCCTGAGCTCCACCCGATCGATCCCCAGCTCGCGCGCCGCATCGTCGATCAACCGTTCGATCAGGTAGATCGCCTCCGGCCGCCCGGCGCCGCGATAGGGCGCCGTTGGATTGGTGTTGGAGAGCACGCCCACGACATTGATGTAGGCCGTCGGGATCAGATAGACGCCCAGCACCGTGCCGATCATGCCGAAAGGTGACAGCAGGTTGCGGTCCGAACCGACATAGGCGCCGATATTGGCCAGCATGTTGAGCCGCAGCGCCACGAACCGGTTGTCCTTGTCCAGCGCCAGCTCGAGCTCGCCGACATTGTCGCGGCCATGTTCGTCGGCCATCACCGCCTCGGACCGTTCGCAGGTCCATTTGACGGGGCGCAACAGCTTGCGCGCCGCCCACAGGGTCAGCCTGTGCTCGACATACTGCCAACCCTTGGTGCCGAAGCCGCCGCCGACGTCGCCGGCGATCACCCGCATCTTGCTCTCCGGCACCTTGAAGACATTCTGCGCCAGCATGTTGCGGACGCGATGGGGGTACTGGACGTCGGCGTAGAGGGTCATGCGATCTTCGCCCTGGTCGTAGGTGCCGAGCGTCCCGCGCGGCTCCATGTACTGGGCGTGCACGCGCGTGATCACGTAGCGCCGCTTGATCACCTTCGCGGCATTCCTGATCGCCTCATCGGTCGCCGCCTTGTTGCCGCGCTCGATGTAGTTGGAGATGTTGTCGGGGCAGTCGTCCCAAACGGCGGGGGCACCGGGCTTCACCGTATCCTCGGTCAGGGTCACCGAGGGCAGCGCCTCGTACTCGATCTCGACCAGTTCGGCGGCATCCTTGGCTTCGGCCAGGCTGTTCGCCACCACCATCGCCACCGGATCGCCGACATAGCGCACGCGGTCGACGATCAGTGCCGGCCGCTGTGGCGCGAACATGGGCTTACCGTCGGGCCGCTTGCGTGGCATGTTAGCCTTGGGCATCCCGAGGCCGTCGGCAACCACGTCGTGGCCGGTGTAGACGGCGAGCACCCCCGGTGCTTCGGCCGCGACGGCGGTGTCGATGCGCAGGATCTTGGCATGGGCATGAGGGGAACGGACGAACACCGCGTAGGCCTGTCCGGGCAGGTTGACGTCATTGATGTAGCGTCCCTGCCCACGCAGGAGCTTTGGGTCCTCGAAACGCAGTACCGGCTGCCCGATCCCGTATTTGCTCATAAGCTCTCCACTCCCCAGACCTTTCGTCCAGAACTCTACGACTGGCTCACGACATGAGCGAGCGGTCGCCAGCGCGCCATGTCGCTCTCGACCCTTGCCCGGAATTCAGCCGGTGTGCTGACCGTGGTGTCGTTGCCCAACTCCTCGAGCCTGGTTTTGACCGCCGGCCGGCCCATGGCCTGCACCAGAGCATCATGGAGACGGTCGCGGATCGCCGTCGGCAGGCCCGCGGGCGACGAAAGGCCAAGCCAGGAAACGACGTCGTAGTCCGGCACGACGGTTTCCGCGACGCTCGGCACATCCGGAAATCCCGGATGCCGGTCTTTCGAGGTCACGGCAATCGCCCTGAGCTTGGCCGCCTTGAGGAACGGCTGGGCATTGGAGAAGGTGATGACCTGCATGTCGAGCCGGCCGGCGGTCAGGTCGTTGAGCGGCTGGCCGAGCCCACCCTTGTAGGGCACGTGGGTGATCTTGGTGCCCGTCCTGGCCAGCATCAGCTCCACGGCCATGTGCAAGGTCGAGCCTACCCCCGAGGTTCCGTAGGTCAGCGTCCCCGGCGCGCGGCGCGCTTCGTCGAGATAAGCCTGCAGTGTCTTGAAGCGCGAGTCCGGCGCAACCGTGAAGACGAAGGGGAACCGCGTAACGATCGAGATGAATTCGAAATCGCGCAGCAGATCGTATGAGAGAGTCCGATCGGTCGCCGACACCACCGCCTGGCCGCCCGTCATCAGATAGAGCGCATAGCCGTCGGGCTTCAGGCGGGCGACCTGGCTCGCCGCCAGGCGCTCGGCCGCACCCGGCCGCGGCTCGATCACGATCTGCTGGCCCAGGATCTCGGTGAGCGGCTGGGCGAGGTGCCGGGCAATGGTGTCCGGATTGGAACCGGCATCGTAGCCATGGATCAGACGGATCGTCTGCGCCGGCCACGCCTGCGCCAGGGAGGTTCGCGCACGAGCGAGCGCCGGTGCGGCGAGCGTCGCCAGAAGAAGCGTCCGGCGCCTGATGCCGGCCGCGCTCATCCTAGGGGCCCCATGAAGGTCGGACCGGCGTAGGTGTCGGCCATCGGCTCGACAGTCGCGGGCCACTCCTTGCCGACCTTGCGGCGCAGTTCGGCCGGACGCGGCCTGCCGTCCCAGCCGATGCGCTCCATATAGTAGTACAGCATCAGGCAGTGCCCTGCCGGGTCGAGGATATGGGCAGCATAGTCGACGCCCGGATAGAGCTCCGCCGGGATGGCGTCGGTGAAGCGCACGCCGTGCCGCTTCAGGAAGGCGACGGCATCGCGAAGCTGCTGATAGCTGCCGACCTCCACACCCATCGAGGCGCAGCTGGTCTCGGGGTTCAGTCCCAGTTCAGCGCGCAGGGCCTTGGGCAGCAGCGACAGCGAATGGTGCTCCGACCCGTTGCGCATGAACACGCAGCGATGGCCCTTCCAGGTCACGGCCTCCGTGCGCACGAACAGGCTCATCGGGCCGATATTCGTCACCTTGAAGGGACGTGGCAGGCGCACGCCCGCCACGACATGCTCCTCGCCGGTATCGTCGTGGACCACGTTGCCGGCGTTGATGTCGATGCCTTTGGCGATGGCTTCACGGACCTCCTGGGCTTCCGAAATCTGCGGCAGGCCGGGTGTCTCGCGGAAAGCCCGGTAGTACATGGACTCGGGCTTGGAGCGGCCATCCCAGCCGATCTGCTCCATGCCATAATAGAGTTCGACCGTATGGCCGTCGGGATCGCGAATATAGGTGTGCCAGTTGCTGCCCGGCATGTCGCGCCCGACCCGACGGATCTCGACCTGGCGCTCCCGGAAGTAATCGGCGGCGGCGAAGACCTCCTCCATCGTGCCGACCTGCCAGGTGATCTGGTTCACCGTAACGTCACGCGAGACCGCATCGTCGCCGAAGATCGCCCCCAGCGACTTGTGCGCCAGCAGAAAGGCGTGGTGGTCGGAATTGTGGCTCATGAAAACGATGCGGGGATCCTGCATTCGCTTCGCCATCTCTTCCCGACCGGGAATCTTGGAGAAGTCGCGCGTGTCGGTGATGCGAAAACCCAACAGCCGCGCGTAGAAGTCGAGGCCCTTCTCGAGGTCGGCGACGTTGAAGCCGAAATGTCCCAATCGTCGGATCTTGAACGGGCGCGGATACTGGACGCCGCCGACATTGTAGGTCGCTGCCATGGCACTCATGAGTCCCTCCTCACGCTTTGCGACGTCTGGCGAGTTTCAACGGCCGTGTGTTGCCGTGGATGAGCCCCGGCACATCCGACACCGCCTGCTCGACCGTCGTTCGGATATGCTCCTCAAGGAGCGAACAGGCGCGATCGACGTCGCGCGCCAACACAGCATCACGAATCTCGAGATGCTCGTTCCGGCGATGCATGCGGCTGTGGATCATCGTCAGCCAGTGATAGCGGCGTGCCTGATCGAAGAGTTCACTCCGGAAGTGCAGCGACCAGGGGGATCGGCAGGTCGCGACCAGGGCGTCGTGATAGCGTTTGTGCCGCTTGGCCCATTCCTGCTTCACCTGCGGAGGATCGTCGGCCTTGGGCGGCGCAAGCTTGCTCAACAGGAAGTACGAGCTCACGATCTCGGCTTCCCAAGCATCGGTGCCATGGCGGATTGCATCGGCCAGCGTCTTGGTCTCAAGGTAGACGCGCAACTCGGAGAGATCCAGGAAGTCAGCTAGCGAGACCGGCGCCACCTGGAAACCTCGACCGGCCTCGGTTCGGGCCAAGCCCTCGGAAACGAGATGCGACAGGGCCTCGCGCAGGGTGCCGACCGACGTGCCGTAGCGCTGACGCAGCTCACCGAAACGCAGCTTCTGATCGGGCTTCAGGACGCAACAGAGGATGTCCTCGCGCATCTTGTTGAGCACCTCGAAGGTCGCCGCGCTCTCGCGGCTGACATCCTGCGGTGCCGTCGTCGCTTCGGCTTGGTTCTCGTTGGCGCCCTGGAACGGCATGGAAGGAAGACTCTTTGGCATGGTCGATACCTCAGACACCGAGATAGGCTTCGCGGATGTGCGGTTGCTTCAGCAGTTCGTCGGGTTGGCCGGTGGTCACGATGCGCCCCTGCTCCAGCACGTAGGCCCGATCGGCGATGCTGAGCGCTTTCAGGACATTCTGCTCCACCAGCAGCACCGCAGCGCCATCGTCACGCACGCGCACGATGATGTCGAACATGTCGTCGACGATGGTGGGCGCAAGGCCCAGGGACGGCTCGTCGAACAGCACGATACGCGGCCGCGCCATCAACGCCCGGCCGATCGCCACCATCTGCTGCTGCCCGCCCGACAGCTCCCCCGCCGGCTGTTGGCGCTTGTCGCGCAGGATCGGAAAGAGCCCATAGACCCGGTCCAGAGAAGCCGCGCGAAGCGATCGTGCCGCGGACAGGTAACAGCCCAGTTCGAGGTTTTCCTCGACCGTCATCTTGGTGAAAAGGCGCCGCCCCTCCGGCACCAGGGCGATACCATGACGGCAATAGTCGTGCGCCCGCACCCGCGTCATGTCGGCGCCATCGAAACGCAATTCGCCCTGGCGGCATCGCAGCAGGCCGGCGATGGCGTTGATGAGCGTCGTCTTGCCGGCCCCGTTCGGACCGATGATGGAGACGATCTCGCCGGCATCGACATCGAAGGAGACGTCCCACACTGCAGGGGCATCGCCGTAGCCGATATGGAGGTGGCGGGCTTCAAGCAGCATAGGCTTTTCCGAGGTAGATGCTGACGACCGCGGGATCCCGCATGATCTCGTTCGGCGCCCCCAGGGCAAAGAGCTTGCCTTCGTTCAGCACGGCAACCCGGTCGGACAGCTCGACCATGGCGCGCATCAGATGCTCGACGAAGACGATGGTCGTGCCCTGCGCCCGGATGGCGCGGACCAGGCGAATGGCATTGTCGACCTCGGCCGGGTTGAGGCCCGAGAGCACTTCGTCCAGCAGCAGAAGCTTGGGACGGGCGGCCAGCGCCCGCGCCAGCTCGAGAAATTTGCGCTCGTGCAGGTTCAGTTCGGCGGGGAGCGCCTCCTCCTTACCGGCAAGCCCGGTGAAGCCGATCCAGTGCAGCGCCTCGGCGCGGATTTCGGCCTGGCTGCGTGACGGCCCGCCGAAGGTGGCCGCCAGGGCCACGTTGTCAAGCACGGTCATGTTCACGAAGGGCCGTGGGATCTGATAGGTGCGGGCCACGCCCAGCTGCGCGATCTCGTGCGCGGGAAGATGGCCGATCTCCGCCCCGTCCACGGCAACGCTCCCGGCCGTCAATGGATAGAAGCCGGAAATGACGTTGATCAGGGTCGTCTTGCCAGACCCGTTGGGACCGACCAGCCCGAGGATTTCACCCTCCCGCACGTCGAGATCGACGCCGGCCAGAGCCTGCAGACCGCCGAACCGCTTGGTGGCTCCCCTCACCTGCAGGATGGTGCGCGTACCGGCAGGCCTTGCCTGTTCCGGCACGACCGGAATGACGGGAGCACGGTGCTTCTCCTCGGCCGGCCCGCGCCGCTTTCTCAGCCAGGCCTTAACCGACGGCACGGCGCCGTCGGGCAACCAGAGGATGGCGAGGATCAGGACCAGTGCCACCACGGCGCGGCCAACCATCGCCTCGCCGCCGCTGATGAAGGCGTAGAGCAGCGCGGTGATCACGGTCGCGCCCACGGCCGGCCCGAACCAGTGCCGCGCACCGCCCAGCACGCTCATCAATACTACGTAGAGCGGCACGGTGAGCTCGAACGTTCCAGCCACGGTGAGGAAGCCGACATACATGGCATGGATTCCGCCGACCGCCCCGGCAATACCGGCCGAAAGGGCAAAGGCGATCAGCTTGTAGCGAAAAGTCGGTACGCCCTTGGCCTCGGCCACGTCCTCATCGTCGTGGATGGCGAACAGGCCCATGCCGAGCCGCGAATGCGCCACCCACCACGCGATGCCGAGCGTTGCCACGCACATCAGGAAACCCAGCAGGTAGATCGAGCCGGTCTGGGTCGGCAGGAGATGCGGCATCGGCACCGCACTCATGAACACGCCCGCGCCGCCGTCGATCGGCGTGTTCAAGATGATCGTGGCGATGACGAAGGTCACGGCGAGCGTCAGCAACGCGAACAGCTCGCCGCGCAGGCGCTTCATGCGGAATACGACCGCCCCGATACCCACGCCCAGCAGCGCGCCCAGCGCCGCGGCCGCAGGAATGGTGGCGAGAAACGGCACGTCCGCCTTGGTCGTCAAGGTGGCCGTCGTGTACATGCCGACGCCGAAAAAGGCGGCATGTCCCAGGCTGAAATAGCCTGCGAAGCCGGAAAGCAGCGCCCAGCTCGTCGCCAGCGATATCCAAAAGAAGATCAGATAGAAGAACGAGTCGTAGAAAGCCGGCAGGCCGGCCGTCGGCAGGACCGCGAAAACGACGATCCCCAGCGCGGCCGCGAGCTTGGGCAGGTTTCCCGATAGTTTCTGGGCGCCGGTCATGACCAATCCGGATCCCAGAGCAGCAGGACGATCAGCACCGAGAACGACACCACCGGCGCCCAGGCGGGGCTGAGCACCGCCATGGCGATGGATTCGCTGGCACCGATCAGCATGCCGGCAAACAGTGCTCCCAGCGGATTGCCCAGCCGGCCGATGATGACGACGGCGAAGACCACGCCCAGCCAGGCCCAGATCTGGGCCGGCGCCAAGGTGGCGATCAGGGCGATGAAGGTGCCCGCGACGCCGGCATAGGCCGCGCCGAGGCCGGACAGGAGATAGGCGAGCTTCTTGTGATCGACGCCATAGGCGGCCGCGATCTCGGCATCCTCGGCGCTGGCGCGCAGCGCCTTGCCGACATAGGTCTTGCGCAGCCACAGCCATGTCCCCCAGGCCAGGACACCTGCGACCAGGCAGAGGATCAGCTCCAGAACCGGAATGTAGAAAGCGCCCACCTTGATCGACAAGGTCGAGTAGTGCGTCTCGAAGCGGCGATAGTCGGCCGTCCAGTAGAGCTGGATGGCGACTTCCAGAATCACGGCGAAGCTGAAGGTGATGAGGAGCGAGGCGAGCTCGTTCACCTTGAAGCGATCGAACACCCAATGCTGCAGGAGGCCGATGACGAACATCGCCGGCACGATCACCAGCACCGACCACCAGGGGTCGATGTGATAGGTCGTGCCCATCTCGTAGGTGAGGTAGGCGGCCAGGAAAGCCAGGGCGAAATGGCTGAGATTCACCAGCCGCAGCAATCCCCAGCTGAGGCTGAGCCCCAGCGCCAGCAGCCCGTACATCCCTCCGGCCAGCACGCCCGAAATCAGCGCCTGCCCCAACAGTGTCGCACTGGGCATCACCCGCCCCCTGGACTGCCCGACAAGGTGTCAGCCATTGATCAGCTTCACGCCGGGAGCCGCGAGATCCTTCGGCCAGACGACCTTCCATTCCTTGTTCTGGACCTGCCGGATCAGCTGGGCCGGCGCGCCGTGGTTGTACGGGCCGTCGAACTTGGTAGGGCCGTACACGGTCGTCACCACGTTCTTCTTCAGCCAGGCGGCGATCTGCTTGTCCTCGAGGCTTTTGGCACCGTTCACGCCCTGCTCGAGGATCTGCCATTGCGCGGCCATGCCGGCGGCCTGCGCATCGATGATCGGGTACGGCAGGTTGGCCTTAGTCGCGCGCTCCTTGTAGTGCTCGGCGATCCTCTTCATGCCCGGCCGGCTCATGAACGGCTCGTCGGGCTCGAGGAATGTCGACGACCAGACGAGATTACCGTCGGGCGACAGAGCGAGCGGCCCCGGCGCAGGATAGAGATGGAAGCTGTTCTTCGGCCGATAGTCGAGCTTGCGCAGGGCCTCGAGGATCTGGTTGCTTTCGAGCCCCAGGGAGCCGACCCACAGGAAATCAGCATTGGCCTCCTTCACGCGCGCCGCGATGGCCCCGAAGTCGCGGTTGCCGGCTTCGTATTCGAGAAAGAGCGGAACCTTCACGCCGCGCTTCTCGGCCTCGGTGCGCATGCCCTGGGCCATGAACTGCGCTGACGGAAACTTGCTGGTCAGCACCACCATCGACTTTGGCGCGGGCGACAGCGTGGCCATGGCGTCGAGAATGACGTTGGGATAGCTCTTGTCGGGCTCCGGGCCGAAAGGCGTCGCCGGGAAGGCCATGTCGTAGGTCTGCAGCTTGGGGATGCCCATGCTGCTCTGGATGATGATCTTGCCGTAGCGCTGGGCGACGCCCATGGCCGCCAGGATCGGCGCAGTGGCATATGGGCCCTGGATCAGATCGACCTTGTCAACGGTAATCAGCTTCTCATAGAGGCTGCGCGCCACGTCGGGCTTGGACTGATCGTCGAGCAGCACATACTCGATCGGCCGGCCGAGGAAGCCATCCCGGCCGTTGATCTCCTCGACCATGATTTCGGCGGCGATCTTGTGGATGGCGGCGGTTTGCGCGAGGAAGCCCGTCAGCGACAGCGTCCCCCCGACCCGTACCGGCTTGCCCGGCGGCGCGGCCCGCAGGACTGCAGGTGCGGCGACCATCCCCGCCAGAGCTCCGCCCAAGAAAGTACGCCGACGCCAGGCGCCCATCCCTTTGCTCATCGTTTCCTCCGCGCGGCGCATTGTTTTTTAGGGCGCCGTCGCGCGGCATCGTGGCCGATCATGTTCGGCATGTAAACGGATATTCGAAAGTTTCGAAACTTTCGAAGATTGATTACCGTTCGGTAACTCCGAGCAGGCGCTCCAACGGTGTAGCGTCGGCAAGCAGTGCGGCGCTGGCGCTTTCGTGGACGATGCGTCCGCGTTCCAGGATCACGGCACGATCGGTGATGGGCAGGATCTTCCGCGCATGCTGCTCGACGACGATTGCGGCGAGCCCCTCCTCACGCAGCAACCGAGCGATCGCCGCCAGCACCTCCTGCACGATGATCGGCGCCAGTCCTTCGGTCGGCTCGTCGAGCAGCAGCAGCTTCGGATTGGTGGCGAGCGCGCGGCCGATCGCCAGCATCTGCTGCTCGCCGCCCGACAGCGCGCTGCCGGCGTGATGGCGGCGCTCCGCCAGCCTCGGGAAGAGACCGAACACGCGGTCGGCCGTCCAAGGTCCCGGTCGCGCCACCGCCGTGAGGTTCTCCTCGACGGAGAGAGACCGGAAGACGTTGCGCTCCTGCGGCACCCAGCCGATGCCGCGCTGCGCCCGCGCTTCGGGTGAGAGGGTCGCGATCTCTTTGCCGGAGAAGCGGACCGATCCGGCAAAGCGGCGTGTCACACCGATCAGGCTGTCGATCAGCGTCGTCTTGCCCACACCGTTGCGTCCCAGCACGGCGAGTGCCTGTCCTTCGCCGAGGGCAAAGGTCACGTCCGACAGCACCACGGCGCGGCCATAGCCGGCGCTCAGGCTTTGTACCGTGAGCAGGTCAGCCATGGCCGCCTTCGCCGAGATAGACGGCGCGCACGCGCGGGTCCGCCGCGATGGCTGCCGGCTCACCTTCGACCAGCAAGGCGCCATCGACCAGCACCGAGATGCGTCGCGCAAACGAGAAGACGAGATCCATGTCGTGCTCGATCAGCAGCACCGAGACATCGTCGGGCAGTGCTGCGATGGCATCGAGGATGTCGCGGCGCTCCGCCTCCGGCACGCCTGCGGCAGGCTCGTCGAGCAGCAACACCTGCGGCTTGCAGGCGAAGGCCGCCGCGATCTCCAGCAGGCGCTGCTTGCCGTAGGGCAGCGTATCGGTTCGGCGCTCCAGCACATCGACAAGACCGAAGCGCTCGGCGACCGCCATGATCTCCGCGTCCAGCCCGACGGTTGCACCAACCGGGCGACGCCAGTCGTGGCCTTGTCCCTGCCGTTCCCCCACGGCCAAGGCCAAGGTCTCGAGCGGCGTCAGCCCACCGAAGAGCTGGTTGATCTGGAAGGTCCGTACCAATCCTCGCCGCACCCGCGCCTCGGGCTTCAGCCCGGTCACCTCTTCGCCGGCCAGGAAGACCTGGCCCGAGCTCGCCGGCAGCATGCCGGTCAGCAGATTGACGAAGGTCGTCTTGCCGGCGCCATTGGGCCCGATCAGCGCCTGCCGTGCCCCCTGCTCCAGCGCGAACGAGACATCCGACGTGGCCGTCAGGCCGCCAAAGCGCTTGGTGAGGCGCCGGGTCTCCAGCACGACGGTCATCGCCGCACCAGAAGCTTGCGCAGGCCGCCGAACAGACGTTCGCGACCGACCAGCACGAAGACGACGAGGAAGAGCCCGATCCAGAACTGCCAGTATTGCGGCGTCAGGCTGGCGATCCCGTCCTGCAGCAGCTTGAAGGCGGCAGCGCCGGCGATGCCGCCGTAAAGCCACCCCGCCCCGCCAATGATCAGCACCAGGAGCACGTCAGCAGAGCGGTGAAAATCAAAGACGTCGAGCGACACGAAGGCTGTAGTCTGGGCCAGCAACGCGCCGGCCGCCCCCGCATAGGCTGCCGCCAGGGTGTAGGCCGCGACCAGCCGCTTGCCGACAGGCACGCCGAGCGCCCGCGCCCGCAACTGATTGCAGCGGATGGCCGACAGCGACAGGCCGAAGGGCGAGCCGACGATGCGGCGCGCCAGCAACGCCAGCACGAAGAGTGTCGTGAGGCTGTAGGCATAGGCGGTACGGCCGAACAGATCGAAGTCGAACCGCCCGAGCAGCGGCGCCATCACGACGCCCTGCAGGCCGTCGGCACCGCCGGTATACTGCGGCAGTGCGTTGGCAAGCTCGCCCAGCACCAGCGCCACACCCAACGTGACCATCAGGCGCGTGAGATCGCTGCCGCGCAGCACCAGGAACGACGTGCAGAAACCCAGGATCGTCGACACCCCGATGGCGAGCGCAAGACCGGCCAGGGGATCGCCTGTCACGTGCTTGGCCAGCAGGCCGGCACTGTAGGCGCCGACCCCGAGGAACGCCGCATGCCCCAGCGAGACGATGCCGGCATAGCCCAGGATCAGATCGAGCGAGAGGGCGAACAACGCCAGGATAGCGATCTCGTTCAGGATCAGGAACTTGCCCGGCGGCAGCAGCAGCGCACCGAAGGCGGCCAGCCAGAAGACCGTCTCGGCCCACCGCCACCGCGTCCGCCGCGTGAGCGCCTCCTTCGCCGATGTCATCGCGGCCGCGCGAACAGGCCGTGCGGCCGCAGCACCAGCACAACGATCATCACCAGGTAGACCATGAAGGCGCCGAGTGCGGGCACGTAGTACTTGCCCGCGACGTCGGCGATACCCAGCAGCAGCGACGCCACGAACGGCCCCATGATGCCCGCCGTGCCGCCGACCGTGACCACGATCAGGAAGTAGATCATGAAGCGCAGCGGGAAGTTGGGATCGAGGCCCAGGATCTCGACGCCGAGCGCGCCGCCCAGCCCGGCAAGGCCTGAACCCACGGCGAAGGTGACGGCGAAGACGTTGCCGACCGGAATTCCCAGTCCGCGGGCCACGCGCGCATCGTCGACCGCCGCCCGCAGCCGGCTGCCGAAACGGGTGCGCAGCAGCGCAAACTGCAGGCCGATCGCCAGGACACCACAGATTGCGATGATAAACGACCGATAAAGCCCGACCTGCACGCCCAGCACTTCTCGCCGCCCCTGCAGCCACGCCGGCAGCTTGATGTTCTGCTGGCTCGAGCCCATCGCCCAATCGGCCGCCGCCACCGCCATGAACACCAGCCCGATCGAAAACAGCACCTGATCGAGATGGCTGCGGCCATACATGTGGACGTAGAGCGTTCGTTCCAGCACGAAGCCGAGTGCCGCGGCCGCCAGGAAGGCCGCCGGCAGGCAGGCGAGGAACGGCACCCCCCAGCGATTCATGAAAAGCACCGTGACGTAGCCGCCCGCCATGGCAAAGGCGCCGTGCGCCAGATTGACGAAGTTCATCAAGCCCAAGGTGACCGCCAGCCCGCATGCCAGCACGAACAGCAGCATGCCGTAGGCCACACCGTCGAACAGAATGGTCGCCAAGCTCGATGCTCCGTCCAGTCATCCTCTCCTCCCCTTCGC
>MKRV01000154.1 GCA_001897995.1 Alphaproteobacteria bacterium 65-37
CACAAGGCGCCTCGCCTTGCCGCCCTGCTGGCCGACCCGAAGGTGCTGAAGCTCTTTCACTTCGGTCGCTTCGACATCGCCGTGCTCGAGCATGCGCTGGGCGTGCGCTGCGAGCCGGTCTACTGCACCAAGATCGCGGCGCGCCTGACCCGGACCTTCACCGACCGGTTCGGCCTCAAGGATCTGTGTCGCGAGCTGCTGCAGGTCGATCTGTCCAAGCAGCAGCAGACCTCGGACTGGGGCGCCGACACCCTGACCGACGAGCAGATGGCCTACGCGGCCTCCGATGTGCTGCATCTGCATGCCCTCAAGGCCAAGCTGGATATCCTGCTCGACCGCGAAGGCCGCCGCGAGCTGGCGGAAGCCGCCTTCGGGTTCCTGCCGACCCGGGCCCGCCTCGACATCGCGGGATGGCCGGAAGTCGATATTTTCGCCCATTGAAATTGAATCCGTGCTGACTTTGGCACGGTTCTTGCTCTAGACCTTCTGACGGAGGTCCGGTCGACCTCCGGGCGGAGGTCCCATGCGTATCGGTCCGAGTCTCCTCCTCACGTCACGCCAGGCACTGGCGATGACTCCGCAGCTGCAGCAGGCGATCAAGCTGCTGCAATTTTCGCACCTGGAACTCGCGGCCTTCATCCAGCAGGAGCTCGAAAAGAATCCATTGCTCGCCGAAGGCGCGGGGGACGACGGGCCGGTGGTCGAGATCGAGATGCCCGTGGCGGAGCCTGCTGGCGATACGGCCGAGGCCCTGGCGGCGGCGGCACCGGCCCTGGCGGAGGCCGATGATCGCTGGACGCGCGAGCATGCCGATCGCGGGGGCGACGCCATGGCCGGGCGCAGTGCGGCCCGTGAAGACGTCCCCGATGCCCTGGATTTCGTGGCCGACGGGCCGCGGTCGCTCGCGGTCCACGTGCTCGAGCAGCTCGAGCTGATGTTCAAGGATCAGGCAGAGCGCCGCATCGCGCTGAAGCTCGCAGAAGGCCTCGACGAGGCCGGCTATTGCCGCCTCGATGCGGCAGCGGTCGCCGAAGCGGTGGCGATGGACATCGGCATCGTCGAAGCGATCTGGAAGCGGCTACGCCAGATGGAGCCAGCCGGGCTTTTTTCCCGAAGTGTCTCGGAGTGTCTTGGAGCCCAGCTTGCCGAACGCAATCGCCTCGATCCGGCGATGCAGGCGCTGCTCGACAATCTCGATCTCGTGGCTGCCGGTGAACTCGGCCAGCTGCGCCGCCGCTGCGGCGTCGACGACGAGGATCTGCGCGACATGCTGGCCGAGCTGCGCACCCTCGATCCGCGCCCCGGCCAGGCCTTCACCTTCGAGCCCATCCAGCCGGTGGCGCCCGATCTCTATCTCACTCCGGCCAAGGACCCGGAGACCGGCGAGGAGGGCTGGCACATCGAGCTCAACACCGATGCGCTGCCCAAAGTGCTGGTCGACCGCAACTACCACGCCACCCTGATGAAGGGTGCGCGAGCCAAGACCGACCGCGACTTCGTCGCCGAGCGCTTCCAGTCGGCCAACTGGCTGGTGAAGACCTTGGAGCAGCGTGCCACCACCATCCTCAAGGTCGCGCGCGAGATCGTGCGCCAGCAGGATGGTTTTTTCCGGCACGGCGTCAGTGCATTGAAGCCGCTTGTGTTGCGCGACATTGCGGTCGCCACCGAGCTGCACGAGAGCACGGTGAGCCGCGTCACGTCCAACAAGTACATCGCCACGCCGCGCGGCATCTTCGAGTTGAAGTATTTCTTCACCTCGGCGCTGCCTGCGCGTACGCCGGGCGTCGTCGTTTCTTCCGAATCGGTGCGTTCGCGCATCCGTCATCTCGTCGGTAGCGAGAATGCGCGTCAGCCGCTCAGCGATGACCGCATCGTCGATCTCCTGAAGGACGAGGGCATCGAGATCGCGCGCCGTACCGTTGCCAAGTATCGCGAGGCCATGCGCATCCCGTCATCGTCGGAGCGCCGCCGCCTTGGACGTCTCGGCATGAGCCGTCAGGTGCCGGGCGCGATGCCGAGCGCCGCGCTTGCCGCCCAGGCCTTGACAGGTCCAGCGGACTGAAAGCGGTTTCCACGGGTGCGAAGCCCCTCCCTTGACCCGCCCGGGGGACGCGCCTATAGGGGCGCACCCCTCGCAGGGCGAGTCGCGTTCGTGCCCGCTAACCCTTTGGTGATATTGTGGAAATTGCCGATTTGCTGTCCGGCCCCGATGCCGTTCTGGCGAGTGTGAAGGCAACCGGAAAGAAAGCGCTGCTGGCCGAACTGGCCGCCCGTGCCGCCAGTGTCCTGAAGATCGACGAGCGCAAGTTGTTCGATCGCCTGCTCGAACGCGAGCGCCTGGGCTCGACCGGCATCGGCGGCGGCATCGCCATCCCGCACGGCCGCCTGCCGTCGGTGCCCAAGCCTCTGGGGTTGTTTGCGCGACTCGGTCATCCCGTCGACTTCGATGCCATCGACGAGCGTCCGGTCGATATCGTTTTTCTTTTGGTAACACCCGAGGGTGCCGGCGCCGATCATCTCAAGGCGCTGGCCCGGGTTTCGCGACTGCTGCGCGACCGCAGCCTCGTGGAGAAGCTGCGCGCGACCGACAAGGCCGATGCGCTCTATGCGCTGCTGGTCGAGTCGGTCCAGACGCAGAGCGCCGCCTGAGGCGCCCCGCGCGTCGTCCTGACGTCAGTGAACCAGTGCGGGCTCGAGCTCGTGCTGGCGGATCAAGGCCTGTGCAATCTCGACCGAAGGTGCTGCGGCCATAGGCTTGCCGTCGGCGGAGAAGATGCCGATGGCATGCGCACCGTCTGGCAGGTTGATCGCCTTCACATAGGCGATCTGCTCCGAGCCGAGGCTCAGGAAAGCCTCTTCGGCGAGGGGTTTGAAAGCGACTTCGTTGTTTTCCATGGCTACCTCCTTGGCAGCGATCAGCGCGAGCCCGTCTCAGCGACTGCGGCGCGCGGTGATGTCGATGGTGTTGTCCGGGCTAGCAACATCCCTGCCACCAGCCTCGATGCGAATGGTCCGGATCTTCGGCTCCAGAACGGGGCGCACCAGGTCGATCGACAACAGGCCGTTGTCGAGACGAGCGCCCACCACTTCGATACCGTCGGCAAGCATGAAAGCGCGCTGGAACTGGCGGGCGGCAATGCCACGATGCAGGAAGATCCGATCGCCTTCGTCGACCTGCTTGCCACGGACCATGAGCTGATTCTCGACCAGCTCGATCGCCAGATCGTCACTGGTGAACCCGGCCACGGCCAAGGTGATGCGCAGGCCGTTCTCGCCAATCCGTTCGATATTGTACGGAGGATAGCCTTCTGCATTCTTCGCCAAGCGGTCGAGCGTACGCTCGAGCTGGTCAAAACCCAGCAGCAGAGGTGAATTGAACATCGACACACGGCTCATATAGAGACCCTCCTCCGAGGAGCGAGTGGCCGGGAATCCTTTCAAGGCCTTCCCGTAGTGTGAATCTGGGGCGCCATTCTGCCGGTTCAAGGGTTCGTTTCGGGGCTGTTTCACGGCTGGACTGCGGCCGGCAGCCAATTGGCAGTATCCGGGAAATTTTTCCGGCGACCCGGCGCCCAGACCATCGCCCAGACCATCGCCATGCGCGTCCACCTGGGGTAAAATGGTCAAAAGCCCCTCCACCGTCCGGGTAAAATCCGGGCCAAAGAACGAAACGAATGACGCTGGTCGCCTCTGATACAAGACGGCCCGGGGAATCTTTGGTTCCCGGAGCCCGTCCCATCCGTTCGGTTCAAGGCCGTCCGACGGCGAAGTCCGCCGCCAAGTCGGCCGTCAAGGAAAGTCGCGGCCTCGGCCGCTGGTTTCTGGGCTCGTCCCTCTATTCCCTGACCCTGGGCTACAACGCGCCGCAGAGCTTCTTCGCTGTCGCCCCCGACGGTTGGCCCGGCGATCCCGCGCTCGGCCAGCGCCTGCTGATGGCTGGCGAACTGGCCGCCGTCGGCAGCGCCGGCACCGTTCTGCCCGAGTCCGACGACCCGCCCTGGCAGCGGCGCGGCGCGGCGCCGCTCTGGCTCGATGCGCTGAACAGTTTCGGCTGGCTGCGCGACCTGCGCGACTGCGGGGATCCCGCGGCGGGGATGCTGGCGGCGCGGCTGGTCGATGACTGGACCAACAAGGAATGGCGCTGGTCGCCGGTGACGTGGAAGCGCGAGGTGGTCGCCAACCGCATCGTCAACTGGATCCGCCACTATGAATGGATGGCGGCCGCTTCCGATCCGGGATTCGCCGCTCGTTTCGTCCTCTCGATCTCGCGGCAGAGGGTTCATCTGCGGCGTGTCGCGCGCCACGGCATGATCGGCCACGAAGCCGTCGCCGTGCTGAAGGCGTTGATCTTCGCCGACCTCGCCTTCATCCGCGACGGCAAGCACTTCGAGAAGGGCCTGGAACAGTCGCTGTCGCGGCTCGCCAAGTTCGTGAAGCGTTACGTGCTGCATGACGGTGTCGTCGTCGAACGCGCGCCGCATGTTCAGCTCGCCGTGCTGCGTCACCTGCTCGATGTGCGCGCCGCGCTGGCTTCGGCCGAGCGCCGGGCGCCGGCCGAACTGCTGGCCGCCATCGACCGCATGGCGCCGATGCTGCGTTTCTTCCGTCACGGTGACGGAGGTCTTGCGCTGTTCAACGGCACCTGGGAGGGCGATCGCCGCATGATCGACCTGGTGCTGGCGCGCTCCAGCTCGGGTGAGGCTGCGCCGGCAATGGCGCTGGTCAGCGGCTTCCAGCGGCTGGTCGCCGGGACGTCACTGGTGATCGCCGATGCCGGCAGCCCGCCAGGCCGCGGCATGGACGGCATCGCCCATGCCGGCACGCTGTCCTTCGAGATGAGCGCCGCGCATGAGCGGCTGATCGTGAATTGCGGCACCTATCCGGGAGCGCCGCGCGACTGGCAGCATTTCATGCGCTACACGGCCGCGCACAGCACGGCGGTGGTCGACGACACCAATTCGACCGAGATCACCGACCACGGATCGCTGGAATATCGCGCCGGCAACGTGCTGATCGACCGGGCCGACGAAGGCGGCGCGCAGTGGCTCGACATGTGCCACGACGGCTATCGCTCGCTCTACGGCATCATCCATCGCCGCCGGCTGTGGCTGTCGCCCGACGGCGGCGACCTGCGCGGCGAGGATTCGTTCCTGGGCTACGAGGGCCGACCGATCACCGTGCCGGACCAGCGTTTCATCGCGCGTTTCCACCTGCATCCCACGGTCAAGGCGACCCTGGCACAGAGCGGCCAGGCGGTGCTGATGCGCCTGCCGAGCGGCCGCGGCTGGAAGCTGCGCGCCACGGGCGCCGGCATCGGCCTCGCCGAGAGCATCTATCTCGGCGAAGAAGGCCGCGTGCGCCGCACCGAACAGATCGTCCTGGTGGGCCAGGTTCCGGTCGAGGGCATCACCGTGAAGTGGGCCCTGACCCGGATGGAAGGTTAATCGGCGGACCGCGGGTCTCCAGACCCGCTCAAGCTCATGAGGCGGGTCTGGAGACCCACGATCCAAAGACCTACGGCTTCAGGAAGCCGACCGCCCGGTAGACCTCGTCGAGGATCGGCGCCGAAAGCGTACGGGCTCGGTCCGCGCCATTGCGCAGGACCGCGTCGACATGGCCGGGATCCTTCATCAGCCGCTGCATCTCCCCCCCGATCGGGCCGAGCTTGGCCACAGCCAGATCGGTCAGCGCCGCCTTGAATTCGGAGAACTGCTTGCCCGCGAAGGCGGCGACGACGGCTTCCTTCTCCTGATCGGCGAGGGCAGCGTAGATGCCCAGCAGATTGTCGGCGTCGGGCCGCTTCTCGGCGTCGGCCACGGTTTCCGGCATCGGTAGCGGATCGGTCTTGGCCCGGCGGATCTTCTGGGCGATGGCGTCGGCATCGTCGGTCAGGTTGATGCGCGAGAAATCCGATGGATCGGACTTGCTCATCTTCTTGGTGCCGTCGCGCAGGCTCATCACCCGGGTGGTCGCGCCGAAGATCAGCGGTTCGGTCACCGGGAAGAAGTCGGGGACGGCGAAGTCGTTGTTGAACTTGATGGCAATGTCACGCGTCAGCTCGAGATGCTGCTTCTGGTCATCGCCGACCGGCACGTGCGTGGCCTTGTAGAGCAGGATGTCGGCCGCCATCAGCGCTGGATAGGCGAACAGCCCGAGCGAGACATTCTCGCGGTCCTTGCCGGCCTTTTCCTTGAACTGCGTCATGCGGCTCATCCAGCCCATGCGCGCCACGCAGTTGAACACCCAGGCGAGCTGGGCGTGGCCCGGCACCATCGACTGGTTGAAGATGATGTGCTTGGAGCCGTCGACGCCGGCCGCCAGGAAGGCCGAGGCGATCTCGCGGGTCTGGCTCGCCAGCTCTTTGGGGTCCTGCCAGAGGGTGATGGCGTGCTGGTCGACCACGCAATAGATGCACTCGTAGTCGCTCTGCAGGCGCGCGAAGTTGCGGATCGCGCCGAGATAGTTGCCGAGATGCAGATTGCCGGTGGGTTGCACGCCGGAAAAGATCCGGCCCTTGAGCCCGCGGGCGAGGTAGGGGGCGAGGTGCGGATTGGGGGCAGCGGGTGCGTCGGCGCCGGGGTTCGGGCTCGTAGTCGCGTCAGGCACGGATGTGGACTCCCGTCATAGGATCAACAGCGAAGGCGCGGGGTTTGGATCGCCGCGCGGCCTGCCCGTGGCGGCAGGGGTGGGCGGGTATCGCGCAGACGGGGCAGGTAATCAAGGCGGCCCCTCGCAGCTCGACGGCGTTGACGGCGGTCGCCGGCGCTGGCCTCATTCGGTCTGCACGTATCTTGCAAGATAGCGGGAACGTCTGGGACGGATTCGACTCACGGGATGGAGGCTCTCCATGGACGAACGGGACTTGCGCGGCTTGATCGACCGGGTGAAGGCGGGGCGGCTGTCGCGCCGCGGCTTCGTCCGGCGCCTGGCGGCCGTCGGCTTCACGGCGCCGATGGCCACCCAGCTCCTGGCCTTTTCGGGCGTGGCCATGGCGGACAGCCGGCCGGCCTACAAGCCGACCAAGCGTGGCGGCGGCGGCTTGCTGAAGGTCCTGTGGTGGCAGGGGCCGACCCTGCTCAATCCGCATTTCGCCGTCGGCACCAAGGACCAGGACGGCTCGCGCGTGTTCTACGAGCCGCTGGCGGCTTGGGACCGCGCCGGCAATCTGCGCCCCAAGCTCGCCGCCAACATCCCGAGCCGCGAGAACGGCCAGCTCGCCGTCGACGGGCGCTCGGTGGTCTGGAAGATCAAGCAGGATGCCACGTGGCACGATGGCCGGCCGGTCACGGCCGACGATGCCGTCTTCACCTGGCAATATGCCAGCGACCCTGCCACGGCGGCCGTGACCAGCGGCTCCTACAAGGATGTCGCCGTCGAGAAGATCGACCAGTACACGGTGCTGGTGAAATTCCAGCAGCCGACCCCCTTCTGGGCCGACACCTTCGTCGGCTGGGCCGGCAACATCATTCCCAAGCACCTGTTCGGCGACTATATCGGCGCCAAATCGCGCGAGGCGCCGACCAACCTCAAGCCGGTCGGCACCGGCCCCTACAAGTTCAAGGACTTCAAGCCGGGCGACCTCGTCACCGGCGAGATCAACTCCAACTACCACGAACCCAACAAGCCCTATTTCGACGCCATCGAAATGAAGGGCGGCGGCGATGCCGTTTCGGCGGCCCGCGCGGTGCTGCAGACCGGCGAATACCATTTCGCCTGGAACCTCCAGGTCGAGGACGACGTGCTGAGCAAGCTCGAGAAGGGCGGCCGTGGGCGGGTGATGGTCACTCCCAGCGGCGGCATCGAGCACATGCAGCTCAACAACACCGATCCCTGGACCGAGGTCAACGGTGAGCGGTCGAGCCTCAAGACCAAACACCCCACGCTCAGCGATCCCGCGGTACGCCAGGCGCTGTCGCTGCTGATCGACAAGAAGTCGATCCAGGATCACATCTATGGCCGCATCGGCATCGCCACACCGAACTTCATCAACAATCCCGAGCGCTTCCGTTCGAAGACGACGACGTTCGAGTTCAATGTCGACAAGGCGAACGAGATTCTCGACAAGGCCGGCTGGAAACGAGGGGCCGACGGCATTCGCGCCAAGGACGGCAAGAAGCTGAAGTTCGTCTACCAGACCTCGATCAACCAGCCGCGCCAGAAGACCCAGGCGATCATCAAGCAGGCCGCGCAGAAGGCCGGCATCGACATGGAACTGAAGTCGGTGACGGCGTCGGTGTTCTTCTCGTCCGACGTCGCCAATCCCGACACCTACACGAAGTTCTATGCCGACCTGCAGGAATACAGCAACGGCATGAACGCGCCCGATCCGGAAGTCTTCCTGCGCCAGTTCTGCTCGTGGGAGGCGGCCACCAAAGACAATAAGTGGCAGGGCCGCAACATCACGCGCTGGCAGAACAAGGAGTACGACGACATTCACAAGGCGGCACAGGTCGAGCTCGATCCGATCAAGCGCGCCGCCATGCTGATCAAACTGAACGAGCTTGCCGTCAACAACGTGGTGGTCATCCCGATCGTCGCCCGGCCCGGGTCTACCGGCATGAACAATCAGCTCGTCGCCGAGATCAGCGGCTGGGACAACAACACCTGGGATCTCGCGAGCTGGTACCGCGAGGGGTGACGGTTCAGCTCATCTGCCGATCCCGATCGGGATGATGGAACAGTAGCACCACCAGCACCGATGACAGGGCAAGGCCTGCCATCACCAGGAAGCTGTCGGTGAAGGAACCGCGCAGGCCGAGGACGAGACCGGTGATCGTCGGTGCCAGGAACCCTGCCAGGGCAAAGCCGAAATCCATGATGCCGAGTGCTGTCGCGGCCCGCTGCGGCACGATGTCGACGTTGACCGCATAGTAGGCGGCGTTGGCGCCCATCGAGGCCGCGACGGCGACCGTGATGCCGGAGAGGGCCACGACGAGCGAATCGGTCAGCGCCACCGGGATGACCGCCAGGGCAGCCACGAGCTGGCTGCCGGCAATGAGATAGGAACGCGCCACGCGCAGGCGGCCGGTGGTTCGCAGCAGGCGGTCCGACCAGAAGCCCATCAGCCACAGCACGACGGCCGCGGTGCCCCAAGGCGCGACGGTGAACAGGCCGACCCGCTGGATGTTCATGCCGTACTTCTGGCTGAGATAGAGCGGCAGCCAGGTCATGAAGAAGAACAGGAAGTAGCCGAAGACGAAGAACGCCCAGTAGTTCGCGAGAAGCGTCCGGTTGGTGAGCAGCAGGCGGAGTTCGGCGAGGCCGGGCCACGACTTCAGTGCCGCATGCGGCGTGGCCGAGACAGTGGGATCGCTTTTGCGGATATGGGCCAGTTCGGCCTCGTTGACGAAGCGGGAGTCCGCCGGATCGTCGCGGAAAAAGAGGTACCAGAGAGGTACCCAGGCCGCCGAGATCAGGAACAACACCAGGAAGGTGAGGCGCCAGTCGAGCTTGCCCAACAGCCAGGTGACCAGTGGGCCGCCGACGGCCAGCGCCAGCGGTACCGCCAGAAGCGCATTGCCCAAAGCCGTGGCGCGTTCGTGCGGCGAGAGCCAGTGGCTGATCGCACCGGTCAGGGCGGGAAAGTTCGGTCCCTCTGAAACGCCGAGCAGCACACGCGCCGCGAATAGAATGACGAAACCGCTCGCCAGGCCGGTCATGCCGATGGACAAGCTCCACAGCACGGCCGCGATCGTCAGAATCGCGCGGGCGCCGTAGCGATCGACGGCGAAGCCGCCGATCAGGGTGGTGAGCGCGTAGCCCAGTCCGAACGCGCCCAGCACCGTGCCGACGAGGTCGGCCGAGAGGCCAAGATCGCGCTGGATCGCCGGTATGGCGTAGGAGATGGCGGCGCGGTCGACATAGTTGACGACGGTGATCGCAAACAACAGGAAGACGACGAACCACCGGAACTGCGTACGCTTCATCCGCTTCTCCTTGTCCCGGACAGGGTAGCATGCGAAGGAACGCGCTCGCTCCCTGAGATGATCGACGGGGGATGGTTCAAGGGATGGTGCCGAACCGATGACCGATACGCCGCCGATCGAATACGCCTTTCCCGACCTTCGCCGCTGGGAGAAGGGCGCCGCGCCCTACATCCACGTGCTGGAGAGCGGCAAGCCCGGTCCGACGGTGATGGTCACGGCCCTGACGCACGGCAACGAGGTATCGGGCGCGGTCGCGGTCGATGCGCTGCTCGCAGCAGGGCTGAGACCTCGCCAGGGCACGCTGATCTTCTCGTTCAATAATATCGACGCCTACCATTCGTTCGATCCCAAGACGCCCTTCAAGTCGCGCATGGTCGACGAGGACTTCAATCGCGTGTGGGGTCGGCTCGATCAACCGGCGACGACGGTCGAGACAAGGCGGGCCGAGATCGTGAGACCGTTCGTCGAGCGCGCTGACCTGCTGCTCGATCTGCACTCCATGCATGACGATTGCGTCCCTCTGATGCTCGCGGGTCCGCTCGACAAGGGCACGGCCTTCGCCAAGAAGATCGGCACGCCCATCGACATCATCCGCGACGCCGGTCATGCCGCCGGCATGCGCATGCGCGACTATGGCGGCTTCGGCGAGCCGGCGAGCCCGAAAAATGCGCTGCTGATCGAGACCGGCCAGCATTGGCGCGCCTCGTCGGTCACGGTCGCCAAGGACGTGACGGCGCGTTTCCTGGTCGAGACGGGCGTTGTCGAGGCGGCTGACCTTCCGGCCGACTGGCGGCAACCCTCGCCCCCGACGCAGCGCGTCGTCGAGGTGACGCACGCGATCGCCACGCAGCGCGGCAACTTCGTCGCGGCGCGCCGTTTCGAAGGTCAGGAAGTGATTGCCAAGGCCGGCACCGTGCTCGGCCATGACGACGACGAAGCCGTGACCACGCCCTACGACAACTGCGTGCTGGTGATGCCCTCGTCGAACCGGCCATTGCGGCCGGGTGTCACTGTGGTTCGTCTTGGCCGCCTGATTTGAGGTCGTTCGCTTTGACGCCCGGCTGGCGGCGCATCACGTAGCGCAGCTCCGACAATCGCACGACACCAAGCGCCCCGCCCAGCAGTGCGTAGGCCAGCCCGCCGGCAAGGCAGGTCGCGGCAAGCGCCGCACCGCCGGTGATATCGGGGCGGGAGAGTGGCCCGGTCAGCCAGATCAGTGCCCCCCAAAGGGTCGCGCCCATGCCGACCGTGGCAGCAGCGACGCGCAGCCCACGCGACACGAGCCGCTTGTCCGGGACCCACTGGCGGCGCCTCAACAGGACAACTGCCAGCATGACGGCGTTCAGCCAGCCCGACAGCGAGGTGGCGAGCGCAATACCGACATGGGCAAGGTCGGTGCCGTACAGGAAGAAGAGGTTGAGCGCGATGTTGGCCAGGATGGCGACGACGCCGATATAGAGCGGCGTGCGGGTATCTTCGCGGGCGAAGAAGCCGGGGGTGAGAGCCTTCACCAGCACGAAGGCCGGCAGGCCGACGGCGAAGGCGGCAAGGGCCCCGGCGGTGCGCCAGGTATCTTCGGGGCCAAAACGGCCGCGCTCGAACAGGATGCGGATGATCGGATCGGCGAGCAGCCACAGAGCGAGTGCCGCTGGCAGGCTGAAGAGCAGGCCGAACTCGATGGCGCGATTCTGGTTGGCCATCGCGGCCGCCGCATTGCCGGCCCTGAGTTCGCGCGCCAGCAGCGGCAGCAGGGCTGTGCCGACGGCGATGCCGACGACGCCCAGCGGAAGCTGGGCGATGCGATCGGCGTAATAGATCGCGGAAATCGTGCCGACGGGCAGCAGCGACCCCCAAAAGACGTCGAGCATGCTGCTGATCTGCAGGGCACCGCCGCCGATGGCCACTGGCGTGGCGAGCTTGACCAGACGCGCGACCCGCTCCGTCCAGCGTGGCCGCACCAGCTTCATGGCGACACCGTCGCGATGGCAGGCGATCAGCAGCCACAGCCATTGCAGGAGGCCGGCAATCGCCACGCCGATCGAGGCGGCATAGCCGGAGTTGGGCAGGAACGGCGTGAGGCCCAGCACGGCCGCGATCAAGGCGAGGTTCAGCAGTATCGGAGTCGCTGCGACATGCGCAAAACGGTCAATACTGTTCAGCACCCCGCCATAGAGCGACGCCAGGGAGATGAACAGGAGATAGGGGAAGGTGATACGGCCGAACTCGACCGCCAGGGTGAAGGTCTCCGGCGTGTCGTGCAGGCCTGGTGTCAGCACCGACAAGAACCAGGGCATGCCGGGGATCAGCAGCAGGGTGAAGGGAACAAGGACCAGCAGCAAAGCGGCCTGCGCCTGGCGGGCGAAGGCGAGCGCGGCCTCCCGACCGTGCGCCTGCAGCTCGCGCGCGAACAGCGGCACGAAGGCGGCCGAGAAGGCGCCCTCGGCGAACAGGCGGCGAAAGAAGTTCGGCAGCTTGAAGGCCACGATGAAGGCGTCGGCCACCGCGCCCGAACCCAGCACCGCCGAGAGGACGATGTCTCGAACGAAACCGACCAGCCGGCTGAGTAATGTGAAGCTGCCGACCGTGGCGATCGCGCGGGCGAGGCTCATGCTTTCCTGTCAGGAAGACATGTCATAGGTGCCACAATCCTGTCATCGTGGAATGCCATAGTCTCGTTCGGTGGTGGCCGGCGATGTGATGGCCGGTTTAAACCGCCACCACGGCCGGTCCCGAAAGGGGCCGGTTTCATTTTGTGCCCCTCACGTCGGCGACACCGCGGATTGCGATGCCATCTGCAGCAGCGTCTCGCGGTCCTGCGCGACCAGCTTCTTGTAGTCGCCGACGATCCGTTCGAGTTCGTCGGACGGCAGCACGCTTTCGAGATCAGTGAAGCCTTGAGGCGCACGCTGCTCCACGATGTCGAGCATCGTGTCGATGCCGCGGCGCCGGTTGCTCTCGACGATGCGCGCCGTGGCGGGCAGCCGCCGCTCCTCGTAGCGTCGCAACGCGGTCTCGGGATCGCCGCCGGCGAGCAGTTCCTGGGTGATCGCCTCGCCGTCGAGGATCGCCTGCGAGGCGCCGTTGGAGCCGATCGGATACATGGGATGCGCGGCATCGCCCAGAAGCGTGATGCGGCCGTGGCTCCAGCGCGGCAGCGGATCGCGATCGACCATCGGAAACTCGAGGATCGTGTGCGCCTTGCGAATCACCTCCGGCACGTCCAGCCAGCCGAAGCTCCAGTCGGCGAAGCGCGGCAGGAAGTCCTCGAGTTTACCGGGCTTGTTCCAATCCTCGCGCGGCGGCAGGCCGCCATCGCCCATATGCAGGTCGCAGATCCAGTTGATCAGCGCTTCGCCGCGCTCGGCGTGGCTGCGGCTGATCGGATAGCAAACGAACTTCTGGGTGTGGTGGCCGGCCTGCACCATGGTCGCACCGCCGAGATAGGGTTTGCCCACGGTGACGCCGCGCCACATCAGGATGCCCTGCCACTTGGGCGGGCCTTCGCCGGGATGGAAGCGCGCCCGCACGGCCGAATGGATGCCGTCGGCACCGATCAGGATGTCGCCCGAGGCCTCCTCGACGATATGGCCGTCGCGGTCGGCGAAACGCGCCGTGACCTTTGCCTGGTCCTGCGTGAAGTCGGCGATGCGGCGGCCGAAGCGGATACGATCGGTGCCCAGCATCGCGCGCGCGGCATCGAGCAGGATCATTTGCAGCTCGCCGCGGTGGATCGAGAATTGCGGCCAGGGCAGGCCGGCATGGCGGCCGCGTGGATCGGCCCAGATCGTCTGACCGTGGCGATTGGCGAAGCGTAGTTCGCGTGTTTCGATCGCCGTCGCCGCGAGCGCCGGCTCCAGCCCGAGGCCTGCGAGGATGCGCACCGCACCGGCCTGGATGTTGATGCCGACGCCGAGCGGCCGCATCTCGCCCACGGCCTCGAAAACGCGAACGTCGAACCCGGCGCGATGCAGGCACATCGCTGCCGTAAGCCCGCCGATCCCGGCACCCGCTATGATGATCTTCATTGCGGGCTACGGATCGCGACTGAGGCCGCGCTGCAGCAGGGCGGCCTGGTAGGCAGTCCAGCGCTCGGCATGGGTTTCGCTGAGCTCGCGCAGATAGGCCCAGCTGTAGATGCCGCTGTCGTGGCCATCGTCGAAGACGATGCGGATGGCGTAGTGGCCGACTGGTTCGACAGCGGCGATCTTCACATGGCGGCGGCCGGCGACGATCTTCTTCTGGCTGGGACCATGGCCCTGCACTTCGGCCGACGGGCTTTCGACCCGCAGATATTCGGCCGTCAGCGCACCGGCATGCCCGTCGGAGAAATCGATCTCGAGCCTGCCTTCTTCCTTGAAGACGCGGAGTTCGACTGGCCAGGGCGCCGTGGCCGCTTCGTAGCTACCCTCGTCGGGCACCGCCTTGGGAAAGTTGTCGGCGCTCACGACGCTTCCCTCACGGCACGTCGCGAAGCTGGCGGGCCTCGCTCACCAGCATGATCGGAATGCCGTCGCGAATCGGATAGGCAAGGCCTGCCTTGCGGCTGATCAGCTCGCCGGCGGCGGCGTCGTATTCCAGCGGCCCGTGCGTGGCGGGGCAGACGAGGATTTCCAGCAGTTTGGGGTCGACGCCGCCACGGCGCGGAGCTGGCGCTGCAGGATCGTCCGATGGAGGGTTCATCGTGCGCTGCTTTCCTTGGATTTCGATCGCGATTTTATAGCATGCCGGGAGGGCATGCCGCCCTCAGTTCGTCCGGCGCGGCGGCGCGTCCGACGGCTGACCGAAGGCATTCATTTCGAGGAAAGCCACCAGCAATTTGGCGCGCGCCGTGCTGTCGGCGGCTTCGAGCAGCGCCTGTTTCTCTGCCGGGCCGAAGGGCAGCACCATCGAGAGCGAGGTCACCAGGTTGGCGTCGGCGGCCTTCTTCACCGCATCCCAGTCGGTCGACAGGTTGCGGGCGCGAAAAAAGGCGGCGAGTGCTGCCATCAGCCGCTCGCGATCGAGCTCGACCAGCTCGTCGGCATGATCGAGGTCGGCGCGATAGGGCGAAAAAAGCGAAGAAACCCGGCGATAGCCGCCCTGCGCAGGGTCGAGCTCGCGCACGATCTCGAAGCGACAGATGCCGGCCAGTGCCAGCATCAGGCGGCCGTCCTCGGTCTCGTTGAAACTGACGATGCGCCCGGCACAGCCGATCCTGTGCACGGCAGGCGGGCCGCCTTCGCTGGGCAGCCCGTCGCCGGCATAGCCGCCGGGTTGCGTGGGCTGGACCATGCCGATCATGCGATGGCCGGCCAGCGAATCGAAGACCATCGAGAGATAGCGCGGCTCGAAGATATTGAGCGGCAGCCGGCCGCCGGGCAGCAGCAGCACGCCCGACAGCGGAAAGATCGGCATCGTCTCGGGAAGCTGCTCGAGCGTCGGATCGAAGGGATTGCGCGCAGGGCTCTGCGAGGACGGGGCGCGATCGCTCATCGGCCGACGATGCGGGCGCTCAGGAGAACAGGATGGTCGAAAGCCGCTTGCGGCCGTCGACAGCGATCGGGTCGGTGAAGCCCAGCGCCTCGAAGAATTTCAGCAGCTGCTGGCGCGCGGCGGCTTCGTTCCAGTTGCGGTCGGCTTTAATCATCGAAAGCAGCTCGTCGACCGCTTCCTGCTTCTGGTTGGCCGCCCAATAGGCCATGGCGAGATCGAGTCGGGCCTGGAAATCCTTCGGGTCGGCGGCGGCCTTGGCCTTGAGGTCGCCGATCGGGCCCGCTTCCTTGGCCTTTTCGGCGAGGTCGATCGCGGCCTGCACGGCCACGACATCGGCGCCCGTGCGCTCCTTGGCGGGAATCTGGTTCAGCAGTTCCGTCGCTTGCTCGAGGTCACCCAGGGAGACCTGATAGCGGGCGAGACCGGCCAGGGCCGCGACGTTGGTCGGCTCGACGCCCAGGATCTCGCTGTAGATCTGGGCCGCGGTCTCCATCTCGTTCTGGGCCAGCGCCGCCTTGGCCTGTTCCAGGAGTTCGGCGATCTCGGTGGCATTGCCGTCGGCACCCGGCGCGCCGCCGGTCGCCTGCACCAGGCGATCGACGAACTGGCGCACCTGGCTTTCGGGCACGGCGCCCATGAAGCCGTCGACCGGCCGGCCGCCGAAGAAGGCATAGACCGCCGGGATCGACTGGATGCGCAACTGCTGGGCCAGCATCTGATTCTTGTCGATGTCGATCTTGACCAGCTTCACCGCGCCCTTGGCCTCGGTGACCACCTTCTCGATCATCGGCTGCAGGGTCTTGCACGGCCCGCACCAGGGCGCCCAGAAATCGACGATCACCGGCACCGTGCGCGAGGCTTCGAGCACGTCTTTGGCGAACTTGGTCTGATCGCTGTCCTTGATGAGATCGGCGGGGGCAGCCTGCGGCGCGGCGCCCTTCAGCATCGTTTCCATAGGTCCTCGGACGGGGGGAGAATTTGTGTCGTCCGCAATGTGGCCTCCACCCTCCGTTGGCGCAAGAGGGGGCATGCCGACCGGGGAAATACCGCGGGGCGTTGCGGCAAGTAGTTCGCCAAGCCGTTGATCAGACAATATTTTCCGACGCGAGCCGAACGGCGGTCAGTTGCGAATCTGGTGCTTCATCAGTTCGTCGCCGAGCCGGCCGCTCAGGAACAGTCCGCACATGCGGTAATCGCTGATCAGCGACCAGAACGGCGCCTGGAAGGTCGCGGGCTTATTCTTCTCGATGAAGAAATGACCGAACCAGGCGGGACCGTAGCCCAGAAACGGCACCGCCAGCAGCCACCACCAGCTCTGCGTTGCCAGCGCCCAGACCAGGATCACGGCCGAGGCGATGGTGCCGAGGTAGTGCACGACGCGCGTCGCCGGTTTCGCGTGCTCGCGAAGGTAGAACGGCCAGAAGTCGGCATAGGTCTGAAACTGCGCGGCCATGCCGGCCAGTCTAGCCCAAAGCACCGGACTTTTTGAGGGCCTCGATTTCGGCCTCGTCGAACGCCGCTTCACGCAGGATCTCCTCGCTATGCTGGCCCACGGCCGGCGGAGGGCCGGCCGGGCGGGGCGTGGCGAAACCCAGACGAATCGGGTTGTTCACGGTGCGCGGGATTTCAGGATTGGTCGTGTCGACGAAGATGCCGGCGTGGCGAGCCTGTTCGTCCTCGATCACGTCGGTCAGTCGGCCGATGACCCCGAAGGGGATGCCGGTTCCTTCCAGGGCGCATTCCCACTCGGCGTAGGTCCGCGCCGCAAAAACCGACCGAAGTTCGGCGGCGAGGTCCAGCGCATGGGCGCGACGCTGCGGGCGGTCGGCAAAACGGGGATCGGCCGCGAGATCGGAGCGGTCGATGGCGGCGCAGAACTTCTCCCAGAGCCGATCGTCGCGAACAACGAGGAGCTGCAACCAGCGGTCATCCTGCGTGCGATAGAGGTTGGTGAGCGCATTGCGCGGCCGATCGGGCGGATGGCGCGCCGGAAGCTGGGCGCCGATCAGGGCACCGGCCGCGGAAGTGCCGTTGGCCCAGACGCCGTTGGCATAGAGCGACGTGCCGACCCAACCGCCCTTGCCGGTCTGGTCGCGGCGCCGCAGGCCGAGCAGGATCGCGGCCACCAAGGTCATCGCCGTGGCGCGGTCGCCCTGGGCGGGCAGCGACAGACCGGGCGGCCCGTCTTCGTAGCGCGCGGCATCGAGGATGCCGGAGCGGCCGAAATAGGCCGAGACATCGAAGCCCGGACGATCGCGATCGGGTCCGGTTTCGCCGTAGCCAGTGAGCGAGCAGTAGACGAGGCGCGGATTGATCGGTTCGACATCCTCCCAGCGCAGCCTGAGGCGCTCGCGCGCCGGCGGCGGGAAGTTGACGATCAGTATGTCGGCGCGGGCGAGCAGGCGGTCGAGGATCGTGCGGGCGCTGTCGTTCTTGAGGTCGAGTGCAATCGAGCGCTTGTGCCGGCCGTCGAGCTGCCAGGGGAAGTTCCGGTCGCTCTGCGGATAGCCGGGGTTGCGGTAGCTGTTGCGATGCGGGTCCCCGTCAAACGGCTCGATCTTGATGACGTCGGCGCCGAAGTCGGCCAGGGTCACCGCCGCAGCCGGCGCGGCGATGAATGAGCTGATGTCGAGGACCTTGAGCCCTGCCAGCGGCAGGGGCTCGTCGTTCGCCTCGTCTCGCTCCGCCGTTTCGGTCATCTAACGAACCGCGCCACTGGACCGCAGCCCTTTGATCTCATCCGCCGTGAGGCCGACCTCGCCCAGGACCTCGTCGGTATGCTGGCCGAGCTTGGGGGCGGTATGGGCGATCCTCTGCTCCGCGAAGCTCGTGCGGATTGGATTGGCGATGGTGCGCGGCAGGGCCGGAATCGCCGTCTCGATCACGGCGCCGGCATGGACGGCCTGCACGTCGTCGGGAATGTCCTGCGGCCGGCTGATCACGCCGAACGTGATCTCCTGGGCAGCCAGCGCCTCGCGCCAATGGTCGTAGGGCTTGGTCGCGAAGAGTTCCCGGAAGATCGCCGCGAGAGCTGCCGACTGGCGCCGCCGTTCGTCGATCTCCGCGAAGCGCGGGTCGTCGATCAGCTCGAGCTTGCCGAGGGCGCGGCACAGCGGCGCCCAGAGCTTGTCCTCGCGCACGATGGTGAGCTGGATCCAGCGATCGTCAGCGGTGCGGTAGATGCTGCCGAGCGCCGAGCGCGGCCGATCGAGCGGCGGCCGCGGCGGCAGGAAGGCACCCACGAGGGCCGCCTGGGCGATCACGCCGCACGACCACAGGCCGTTGCCCAGCAGCGACGTGCCGACCCACGAGCCTTCGCCGGTCTTCATGCGATGAACCAGCGCCAGCAGGATCGAGGAGACCAAGGTCATCGCCGTCGCGCGATCGCCCTGCGCCGGCACCGGCACCCCCGGCGGACCGCCTTCATAGCGCTGTGCATCGAGCAGGCCCGAACGGGCGAAATAGGCGGTGACATCGAAGCCCGGCCGGTCGCGGTCGGGGCCAGTCTCGCCGTAGCCGGTCAACGAGGCGTAGATCAGCCGCGGATTGACCTTTTTCATGTCCTCGTAGGTGAGCTTGAGCTTGTCGCGCACCGGCGGCGGGAAGTTGCAGATCACGATATCGGAGACGGCGAGCAGCCGGTCGAGCGCGGCACGGGCCGCCGGCTGCTTCAGGTCGAGCACCAGCGAGCGCTTGTTGCGCGAATCCATCTGCCAGGGATAGTCGACCTCCGCCTTGGGGTAGTTGGCCGAGTCCCGCATGATCGTGCGGTTGGCATCGCCGTCCGGCCCCTCGATCTTGATCACGTCGGCGCCCCAGTCGCCCAGCACGACGGCTGCAGCCGGGGCGGCGATGAAGGAGCTGATATCCAGAACGCGCAATCCTGCGAGCGGCAGGCCTGTCTCGGTCATTTATTTTCCTTTCGCAGCGATATGGGCGCGGGCCTCCGCTCGCCGTCAAGGCTGGCCGGCCGTCCGGTTTCGTAGATCGGCCAATTGCCGCAACGGCCTGCGGTTTTCCGCCGTTCCCTTGCAAAAGGGGGACCCGGCGCGTATCTCCCGCTCTCCTTCAATCAGAGGAGCGCGCAGCCAAAGCGCCTTTAAGTCATGGGCTACAGAGTCGCCGTCGTGGGCGCGACCGGTAATGTCGGTCGCGAAATGTTGCAGATCCTGGCCGAGAGAAACTTCCCGGCCGATGATGTTGTTGCATTGGCATCCGCCAGGTCGGTGGGCCGCGAGACCTCGTTCGGCGACAAATCGGTCCTGAAAATCCAGGACCTCGCGAAATTCGACTTCAAGGGCGTCGACATCGTGCTGAGCTCACCCGGCGCCAAGGTGTCGGCCGAACACAGCCCGCGGGCCGCCAAGGCCGGCGCGGTGGTGATCGACAACACCTCCTATTGGCGCATGGATCCCGACGTGCCGCTGGTCGTCCCCGAGGTCAACGCGGCGGCGATCGCGGGCTACAAGGGTCGCGGCATCATCGCCAACCCGAACTGCTCGACCATCCAGATGGTGGTTGCGCTGAAGCCGATCCACGAAGCGGTCGGCATCAAGCGCGTGGTCGTGTCGACCTATCAGTCGACCTCGGGTGCCGGCAAGGAAGCGATGGACGAGCTCCTGAATCAGACCAAGAGCTTCTTCGTCAACGACACGCTCGAGCCGGTGAAGTTCACCAAGAACATCGCCTTCAACGTCATTCCCCACATCGACGTCTTCATGGAAGACGGCTCGACCAAGGAAGAGTGGAAGATGGTGGCCGAGACCAAGAAGATCCTCGACCCCAAGATCAAGGTGCATGCGACCTGCGTGCGCGTGCCGACCTTCATCGGCCATGCCGAAGCGCTGAATCTCGAGCTCGAGAAGCCGCTCGAAGAGGACGAGGCGCGGCGCCTGCTGGCGGCCGCGCCCGGCGTGCTGGTCGTCGATCGGCGCGAGCCCGGCGGCTACATGACGCCGAAGGAGATCACCGGCCAGGACGGCGTGTTCGTGAGCCGCGTGCGCGTCGATCCGACGGTCGAGAACGGGCTCGCCATGTGGGTGGTGAGCGACAATTTGCGCAAAGGCGCCGCGCTCAACGCCGTGCAGATCGCCGAAGAGCTGATCAAAGGCTACATCTGAGGTCTTGTACGGCAGCGCACTGTAGAAGCGGTGCGCTGCCGTATGCTGGCCTGACGTTCCTTCGCCGGATCGGCTGATGTAGAATACGCTGGCTCCCGTCCCAGCGAATGCCGTGAACGACACGCCGAATCTGCATCCCACGAAACCGGAATCGACAGCTTCCGGCGAGCTGACTTCCGACGGGCTGACCTCCAGCGCGCCGACGCCGCTGTTTGGCCGCGATGCCGACAGCTTCGTGCAACAGCTCCGGCTGGCCTCGCAGGCACATCGTGCCGGTCGGCTGGACGAGGCGATCTCGTCCTATCTGCGGCTGCTCGCGGCACGGCCCTACCATGCCGAGCTGCACAACAATCTCGGCGTTGCCCTGCGGCTGGCCGGCAAGCTCGAAGCCTCGGTGGCGCACCATCGCCTGGCCATGGCGGCGGATTCCGAGAATCCGGCGCTGCATTCCAACCTCGGCAACGCGCTGCGCGCCGCCAACCGTCCCGACGAGGCGGTGAAGCACCACTTCCAGTCGATCGCGCTCAATCGCGACTATGCCGAAGGTTTCTTCAACCTTGCGCTCTGCCTGCGCGACCTCGGCCGGCTCGACGAAGCGGTCGGTTGCTTCGGCCGCGCTCTCGCGCTGACACCGGACAATCGTCGTGCCCGCGTCGAGCTTGCCATCGCCCTGCTAATGCGCGGTGAGCTGGCGTCGGGCTTCGCCACCTACGAAACGCGCAAGCGCCTGCCCGAGACGCCGACCCCGGAGTTCGAGCAGCCGGCCTGGGACGGCGGACCGATCGAGGGCAAGCGCCTCCTGCTCTATCCCGAACAGGGCTTGAGCGACGTGCTGCTGTTCGTGCGGTTCGCGCGCGAGCTCAAGCGCCGCGGGGCGACGGTCATCGTGCTCTGCCAGGCGCTGCTTAAGGAGCTGCTGTGCGCCGTCGACTACCTCGACGAGGTCGTGGCAGAAGGCGAGAAGCTGCCGGCCTTCGACCTGCATGCCTCGATGGTGTCGCTGCCGCATCTCTGCGATGTCGATTTCCTCGCGCTGTCGTCGCAGCCGCCCTATCTGCGGGCGCCGGAGGAAAGCCGCATCAAGCTCGGCACGCGCGACCGCGCCCGGCTCAGGGTCGGCATCTACTGGGCGGCCATGCCCGGCCAGCCGCAGGATCGCCAGCGGTCCGTGCCGTTCGCGCATTTCCTGCCGTTCACCGGCGATCCCGAACTGCTGATATTCAGCCTGCAGGGCGGCGTGCATCAGCGCGACATCCAGCAGCACGGCGCCGGCGGTCTGGTGCACGATGTCGGCCGCGGCATCTTCGATTTTGCCGAGGCGGCGACCGCGCTGTCGCAGCTCGACCTCCTGATCTCGATCGACGCGCCGGTGGCGCATCTTGGCGCCGCGATGGGCCTCAGGACGTGGGTTCTGCTGCCCGCGGCCGCCGATTGGCGCTGGCAGCTCGGCGGCGAGACGGCGCCCTGGTACCGGTCTGCGCGCCTGTTCCGCCAATCGACTCCTGGCGAGTGGACGCCGGTCTTCGCCGCCGTGCACGACGCGCTCGCCACACTGAAGTAGCGCTGACAGCTCAAAGCCGGCGATAGGCGGCCGCGTCGTCGACATCGTCCAGCGTATCGGCAAGCGCCACCGTCGTGTGACGGGGCAGGCCGGCCAGCGTGTCGGCCAGCACCGTCGGCGTCGACCAACGGACGCCGGCGAACAGGTCGCGCGGCAGAGGCCGCAGCCGCTTGGCGCCAACCAGCCAGAAGCCGCCGTCGCTCGCCGGCCCGAAGACGAGATCGTGTGCGCCGAGCAACTGGAAGGCGCGGGCAATGTGGCGCGGCGCGAGGTCGGGAATGTCGCTGCCGACCAGAACCATCGGTCCCGGCGGCAGCGTCCGGAACGGAAGCTTCATGCGCCGGCCGAGATCGCCGGTGCGCTGCGGGCAGCGGCGGCTGACCGGTACGCGTCCGCGCCAGGCAACGTGATCGAGCGCGGTGTCGGGCGTGACGAACAGCCAGACGACCCAGCGGCGATCCTTGGCGAGGATCGCGATCTGCCGGCCGAGAAGGGTACGGTAGAAGCGCGCGGCTTTCTGCATGCCGATCTCTGCCGCCAGCCGGCGCTTGACCCGGCCGGCCTGCGGGGCGCGGGCGAAGATCACGAGGTGACGCGTCATCGGCCGTAGAGACGCTGCAGGGCCGGCATGGGCACGCCGAGGAAGTAGAGCGAGAGGCAGCCGAGGTTGCGCAGCGGCCGTCGCGTCCAGCCATCGCGTTCGTAGCGCGCCGGCGAGGTCAGCGCCTCGGCGTCGAGCTGCACGAGGTTCTTCGCCCCGATGCGACGCACCAGGTCGACATCCTCCATCAGCGGCAGCGGCTTGAAGCCACCGAGATAGTCATAGAGCGCGCGCGAGATCAGCAGCCCTTGATCGCCATAGGGCAAGCCGAGCAGGCGGCAGCG